>NZ_JBIAUG010000033.1:0-45909 GCF_042892575.1 Streptomyces sp. NPDC001744 | reverse complement strand
GAGCAGGGGGGGACCGTACGGGGGTACGGGGGAAAGGGAGCGGGTCGTTCGGGCCGGGGGGGCCCTTCGACCCCCTTTCCTCGTGTTCGGGGGGCGGCCCCCGACGGGCGGGCGGCCGGGGCGCGGGGGCGGCCCCCCCCCCCCGCGGCCCCCCCCCCCCCCCCCCCGCCCCGGCGGGGGCGGGGGCCCCGGGGGGGGGGGGGGGGGGGGGGGGGCCCCCCCCCCCCCCCGCTTCCGTCGTGTCCGGGGTCCGGCCCGCTACGGGCGGGCGGCCGGGGCGCGGTGGCGGCCCGCCGCCGCGGCGGCCAGCCGGCCCAGGGCCTCCGGCTTGGCGCAGGGATGGGCGCCCAGCTCCGCCTGGCGGGCCACGATCGCCCGCTCGGCCCGCATCAGGCGCCAGCCGCGGCGCAGCAGGAACGGCACCGACTTGCGGCCCTCCCTGAGGTCCCGGGCGAGGCGGCGGCGGAACGTCGTCGAGGGGCGGCCGCGCAGGCAGATCGCGTCGGCCAGGACGCCGAGGTCGCGGCAGCGGGCCACGATCTCGGCCGCGAAGATCCCCTCCGCCACGAACAGCGGCGTCCGCCCGATGTCCAGGCCCTCCCGGCCCGTCCGGGAGCTGGTGGCGATGTCGTACACGGGGACGTCGGTCCGCCCCGTGCGGCACAGCTCGACGACGGAGGCGACGGCGGCGTCCGCGTCCCAGGACTGCGGCGAGTCCCAGTCGATGTCCGTACTGCCGTCGACGAGCGGGAGCGACGGGTCGTCGTGCTCCTTGTAGAAGTCGTCGAGGCGCAGGACCGGGAGGCCGGTGGCGGCGGCGAGGGACGACTTGCCGGAGCCGGAGGGGCCCGCGAGCAGGACGACCCGTATCGGGATCGGTTGGGAACTCACGGAACACCAGTGTGAGGCATTCCCCCGTGCAGGGGACCCCGGGGAGGAGCGTTGGTATCGGGCATCACACCTCCACTACTGTCGGTAGCCGCCCGAACACCCCGTGGAAGGAACGTCATGGCGCGTCACGCAGCACCCCGCACCTCCCGTCGCAGCGCTCTCCTCAAGGCCGGACTCACCGTCACGGCGGCGGGTGCCGCGCTGGCCGGCGCGGGGGCCGGGGCCCAGGCCGCCGCCCCCCTGCCGCTGCCCGTCGACTCGCTGACCAGGACGGACGCGGGCGCGGCCGGGGCGGGCGCGCTCTCCGGCGTCGGCCACGGCGTCGGCCCGCTGACCCGGCTCCAGCTCGACCCGCTGGCCAACACGGGCGTCGACCCGCTCGACAACGGAGTCGGCACCCAGGTCGCCGACTTCAAGCCGGTCGGCACGAACCTGGTCACCGACCACCTCACGAGGGGCGGGGCCGTGGCGGACCTGCCGGTGGTCGGGTCGCTGACGCGGGGACTGCTCCCGTGACGCGGACGCACGCGTGAGAGGGCCCCGGGGCGAACCCGGGGCCCTCTCCGGAGTGGTGGGGCTAGTACGAGGAGCCGGAGGCGCCCAGGCTGCCCGTCGGGTGCCAGACCGTCTTCGTCTCCAGGAAGGCGGTCATGCGGTCCGTGCCCGGCGACTCCGTGAAGTCCTCGGTGCGGCGGCGCAGGACGCGCTTCAGGTTGTCCGCCGCCGCGATCTCCAGCTCGCGGGCCAGGTCGTCGTCGGCCGCGCCCGTCAGGTCGATGGCGTTGACGTCCTGGTGGGCCGCCAGGTGCGGGCCCATCTCGGACGCCTTGCCGGAGAGGATGTTGACCACGCCGCCGGGCAGGTCGGAGGTGGCCAGGACCTCGCCCAGCGAGAGCGCCGGGAGCGGGGCCCTCTCGCTGGCGACGACGACGGCCGTGTTGCCCGTCGCGATCACCGGGGCGATCACCGAGACCAGGCCCAGGAAGGACGAGTCCTGCGGGGCCAGGACCGTGACGACGCCGGTCGGCTCGGGGGTGGAGAGGTTGAAGTACGGGCCCGCGACCGGGTTGGCGCCGCCCGTGACCTGGGCGATCTTGTCCGTCCAGCCCGCGTACCAGACCCAGCGGTCGATCGCGGCCTCGACGACCTCGGCCGCCTTGTTCTTGGACAGGCCCTCCGCGTGCGCGACCTCGTGCACGAACTGGCCCTTGCGGCCCTCCAGCATCTCGGCGACGCGGTAGAGGATCTGGCCCCGGTTGTACGCGGTCGCGCCCGCCCAGCCGCCGAACGCCTTGCGGGCGGCGACGACCGCGTCACGGGCGTCCTTGCGGGAGGAGAGCGGGGCGTTCGCCAGCCACTTGCCCTTCGAGTCCGTCACCTCGTACACCCGGCCGCTCTCGGAGCGGGGGAACTTGCCCCCGACGTACAGCTTGTAGGTCTTGAAGACGCTCAGTCGCGCGGTCGTCTCAGACATCGAGGTAGGCCTCCAGACCGTGACGGCCACCCTCGCGGCCGAAGCCCGACTCCTTGTAGCCGCCGAAGGGCGAGGTCGGGTCGAACTTGTTGAACGTGTTGGCCCAGACGACACCGGCGCGGAGCTTGTTCGCCACCGCGAGGATGCGGGAGCCCTTCTCCGTCCAGATGCCCGCCGACAGGCCGTACTGGCTGTTGTTGGCCTTCGCCACGGCCTCGTCGGGCGTGCGGAAGGTCAGCACCGACAGGACCGGGCCGAAGATCTCGTCGCGGGCGACGGTGTGCGCCTGGGTGACGTTCGTGAAGAGCGTCGGGGCGAACCAGTAGCCGGCGGACGGGAGGTCGCAGGCGGCGGTCCAGCGCTCGGCGCCCTCCGCCTCGCCCTGCTCGACCAGGGTGGTGATGCGGGCCAGCTGCTCGGCGGAGTTGATGGCGCCGATGTCGGTGTTCTTGTCCAGCGGGTCGCCGAGGCGGAGCGTGGACAGACGGCGCTTGAGCGCGTCGAGCACCTCGTCGTGGACCGACTCCTGGACCAGGAGGCGCGAGCCCGCGCAGCAGACCTGGCCCTGGTTGAAGAAGATGCCGTTGACGACGCCCTCGACGGCCTGGTCGACCGGGGCGTCGTCGAAGACGATGTTGGCGCCCTTGCCGCCCAGCTCCAGGGTCAGCTTCTTGTCCGTGCCCGCGACCGAGCGCGCGATGGCCTTGCCGACGGCGGTCGAACCGGTGAAGGCGACCTTGTTCACGTCCGGGTGCTCGACGAGCGCGGCGCCGGCGTCCCCGTACCCGGGGAGGATGTTGACGACGCCCCTGGGCAGCCCGGCCTGGCGGCAGACGTCCGCGAAGAACAGGGCGGAGAGCGGGGTCGTCTCGGCCGGCTTCAGGACGACCGTGTTGCCGGTCGCGAGCGCCGGGGCGATCTTCCACGCCAGCATGAGCAGCGGGAAGTTCCACGGGATGACCTGCCCGGCCACGCCCAGCGGGCGCGGGTTCGCGCCGTAACCCGCGTGGTCGAGCTTGTCGGCCCAGCCCGCGTAGTAGAAGAAGTGCGCGGCGACCAGGGGGAGGTCCGCGTCGCGGGTCTCCCTGATCGGCTTGCCGTTGTCCAGGGTCTCCAGGACGGCCAGCTCGCGGCTGCGCTCCTGGATGATCCGGGCGATCCGGAAGAGGTACTTGGCGCGCTCGGAGCCGGGCAGCTCCGACCACTTCCCGAAAGCCTTCCGGGCGGCCCTCACCGCGCGGTCCACGTCCTCGGCGCCCGCGCGGGCGACCTCGGACAGGACCTCCTCGGTGGAGGGGGAGACGGTCTTGAAGACCTTGCCGTCGGCCGCGTCGGTGAACTCACCGTCGATGAACAGGCCGTAGGAGGGGGCGATGTCGACGACGGACCGGGACTCGGGCGCCGGCGCGTACTCGAATGCAGATGCCATGTTGATCAGTCCACCGTCACGTAATCGGGGCCGGAGTAGCGGCCGGTCGCCAGCTTCTGGCGCTGCATCAGCAGGTCGTTGAGCAGGCTGGAGGCGCCGAAGCGGAACCAGTGGTTGTCCAGCCAGTCCTCGCCCACGGTCTCGTTGACCAGTACCAGGAACTTGACGGCTTCCTTGGTGTTGCGGATGCCGCCGGCCGGCTTCACGCCCACCTGCACGCCGGTCTGCGCGCGGAAGTCGCGCACGGCCTCCAGCATGAGGAGCGTGTTCGCCGGGGTGGCGTTGACCGCGACCTTGCCGGTCGAGGTCTTGATGAAGTCCGCGCCGGCCATCATGCCGAGCCAGGAGGCGCGGCGGATGTTGTCGTACGTGGACAGCTCGCCGGTCTCGAAGATCACCTTGAGGCGGGCGCGGTCGCCGCACTCCGCCCTGATCGCGGCGATCTGCTCGAAGACCTCCAGGTAGCGGCCGGCGAGGAAGGCGCCGCGGTCGATGACCATGTCGATCTCGTCGGCCCCGGCGGCGATGGCGTCGGCCGTGTCGGCGAGCTTCACGGGGAGCGCGGCGCGGCCGGCCGGGAAGGCGGTGGCGACCGAGGCGACCTTGACGCCGGAGCCCGCGAGGGCGGCCTTGGCGGTGGCCACCATGTCGGGGTAGACGCAGACGGCGGCGGTCGTCGGGGCCGTGCGGTCGGTCGGGTCGGGGTGGACGGCCTTGGCGGCGAGCGCCCGGACCTTGCCCGGGGTGTCCGCGCCTTCGAGCGTCGTCAGGTCGATCATGGAGATGGCCAGGTCGATGGCGTACGCCTTGGCCGTGGTCTTGATCGAGCGGGTGCCGAGGGACGCGGCGCGCGCCTCCAGGCCGACGGCGTCGACGCCGGGCAGCCCGTGGAGGAAACGGCGCAGCGCACTGTCGGACGCGGTCACGTCGGCGAATGCGAGAGCTGCGGGTGCAGTGGTGGGCATGGTCACCAGTCGAGCATATCTACGCGCGTAGCGGCCTGTACAGGGGACCCGGGCCACAGAGCCCGAGGTCACAGGCGGACGGCCGGCGCGGTGACCGTCGTCACAGAGCCGTGACGTGGAACGGACGAGTCCTGAATGCAAGATCATTAGATTTGTTCCTGCAGCCAGCCAGACCTCACCGGACACAGTCGGACCGAGAAAAAGCGGCATGCGACTCACCCTTCCTTCACCTGCTGAAACACAGGAGTCGTTATGCGCACCGCCCTTCGTACCGCCATCGCCACCGCCCTCGTCGCGGGAGTCGCGGTCGTCACCCCGGCCTTCGCCGCCGGGACCGCTTCCGCCGCCGACGGGACGACCGCCTTCACGGCCGCGCCGACCACCACGGCCGCCACCCCGGCACCGGCCACCGCGCCCGGTACGAAGACCTCCCCGAGGACCTCCCCGAAGACCGGTGACCAGGCCGGCACGACGGCCACCGGCAAGCCCGGTGGTGGGGCCACCGGCACGACCGGTCCGAAGACCGGTGACGAGGCCGGCCCGAAGGAGGAGGGCGCGAAGGGCACCCTCGTCCGTACCCAGACCCTCCTCAACGGCACCGTCGCCAAGATCTACAAGGTCAGGGAGCAGAACCACCGCGCCGAGCTCTTCTACCGGGGCAACCCGGTCGGCGTCCTGGAGGCGGTCACCCGCTCCGCGGCCGGCAACGACAACGGCGAGTTCTTCGTCCTCAACCCGGACGGCACCACCTACAACTGGGACCGCAACTACCTCCCCGGCGCCAAGCCCGGCCTCTACCGGCTCGTCGACGGAACCGTCCTCGAACTCGCCGAGCGGAACGGCCGCTTCGGCCTCCAGCTGATCCAGGACGGCAAGGGCCGCGGCTTCACGTACGTGACCGGAGGCCGCTCGGTCTGGACGTACGGCAGGGCCGTCGTCGTCCTGGAGCAGGACGGCGGATTCGCCGCCTACGTCCCCGGCTCGGCGAAGCAGGCGGCTCCGAAGCCGTACGGCACGACCGACACCGGCCGGCCCCCGGCGCCCACCACCGGCGTCCCCGTCACCGTCGGCGAGTGCACCGTCCGGCAGGACATCCCCAGCGTCTTCGCGCTGATGACCGTGACGCTCACCAACGACCTGGAGAAGGGCCCGAAGGCGGAGCTCAAGGACGAGGCCGGCAAGGTCGTGGTCGTCGCCGACCGCGCGCGCCCGAAGGACCTCGGCACGGGGATCCGGATCGCCGACGCGAACACCACCACCCCCCGGCTGGGCCAGCGCACGCAGGGCGGTGACACGCCGTACCGGTGGACCGCCTTCCCGAAGCTGCCGAAGGGCTGCGGGAAGAAGGCGGCCGGCACGGCCCCGGCCCCGTCCGCCGGCACGGGCACCCCCCACGGCGGCCAGACCTCCGTCGTCCCGAAGGGCGGTGTCGCGGCCGGTGCCGAGTTCGGCGCCGGGAGCGGTTCCCCCGCACCGGTCGCGGCCGGCGTGGGCGCGGCCTCGCTCGCCGCGGCCGGTCTCGGCTTCGTCGTCCTGCGCCGCCGGGCGGCCGGCACGCGGGCCTGACCCCGTACGGCTCCGGTCCGTCTCCCGGGCCGCCGCCCCTCCCGCACCCTCCGTCTCCTCGCCCCGACCCGAGCGGGAGCACACCCCACCCCGGGCCGGCCGCCGCACCCCACGCGGCGGCCGGCCGCATCCCGTACGCCCGCCGTCCCCGTCCGTCCGGAGCCGCCCCCGTGAACCGCCGCCGCACCCGTGCCGGTACCGTCCCCCTCCTCGCCGCGCTCCTCGCGTCCGCCGCGCTCACCGGCTGCTCGGCCGGGACCGGGGAGCCGGCCGCCGCCCCGCCCGCCCGGATCACCGAGACCGCCGCGCCCGCGCCGAAGGCGGACTCCGCCCCCGTCCGGCCGCTCGCGCGCTCCCTGCCCGTACGGATCGCGCTGCCCTCCGCCGGAGTCGACACCGGACCCGTCCTGAGGCTGGGACTCGCCGCCGACGGCACCGCGGAGGTCCCCTCCGTCGCCGACGCCGACCGGATCGGCTGGTACGACAAGGGCGTCACGCCCGGGGAGACCGGCCCCGCCGTCCTCATCGGGCACTTCGACACCGCACGCGGCCCGGCCGTCCTCAAGAACGTCTCCCGCGTCCGGACCGGCGACGAGATCACCGTCGTCCGGGCCGACGGCAAGGCCGCCGTCTTCCGCGTCCGCGAACTGGAACAGGTCGACAAGGACGCCTTCCCCACCACCAAGGTGTACGGCGACACCACCCGCCCCGAGCTGCGCCTGATCACCTGCGGCGGCGAGCTGGCCGACGGTCACCGCCCCGACAACATCATCCTCTACGCCGACCTCGTGGCCGTGCGGGCCGCCTGAGTCCCGGCCGGTCCCCTGAGGCACAATCGGCGGCATGACGACCCCCGAGCCGACCCCCGAGCCCCGCCCCGAGCCGAGCCCCGGGTCGACCCCCGCGCAGCCGTCCCCCGACCGGGTCTTCCGGTCGCCCCTCGGAATCGCGAGCGGGGTGTTCCTGCTGGTGCTCGCGGTCGTGTTCGCCGGGGACGCCGTGCTGCGCGGCGAGGGCCGGGCCCCCTGGCTCGCGCTCGCGGGACTCGTCCTGGCCGCGCCGCTGATCGTCGCCTTCACGATCCGGCCCGCCGTGTACGCGAACGACCGGAGGCTCCGGGTCCGCAACCCGTTCCGGTCGATCACGCTGCCCTGGGCCTCCGTCGCCGACGTCCGCGCCGGCTACTCCAGCGAGGTCTTCACCCAGGAGGGCGCGAAGTACCAGCTCTGGGCCGTCCCCGTCTCGCTGCGCCAGCGGAAGAGGGCGTCCCGGCAGGCCGTCCGCGCCTCCCAGGACGACCCGCACGGCCGTACCTCCGTCACCGCCGACGTCCGGCGGAGCGCCTCCCGCACCGCGCCCACCGACCAGACCGTCGCCGATCTGCGCGAACTCGCCGAGCGCCACGCCGGGAGCCCGGACGCGCAGGGCGAGCCGCGGGTGCGCTGGGCGTACGAGATCGTCGTCCCCGCCGTCGTGGGGCTGCTGCTCCTCGTGGTCCTGGTGGTCACGGGCTGAGCCGCCCCGGCACGGGAGAGGGCCGGTGCGGAGGACCACGCCTCCGCACCGGCCCTCCGGCGTCCGTACCGTCCCTACAGGCCCGCGGCCGCCGCCAGGTCCCGCTTGAGCGCGCCGAGCAGGTCCGCGGCCGTGGCGCGGGCCGCCGGCAGGCCGTCCGCGCCGGCGACCGGCACCACGACCTCCAGGTAGCACTTGAGCTTGGGCTCGGTGCCGCTGGGACGCACGATCACCCGGGCCCTGTGGTCGCCCTCCAGGTGGTAGCGCAGCCCGTCCGTGGGCGGCAGCGTCTCCGTGCCCTTGGTCAGGTCCTCCGCCGAGACCACCGTCAGGCCGGCGAGGGAGACCGGCGGGCGCTCGCGCAGCGCGGCCATCGCGTTCGCGATGATCCCCAGGTCCTCGACCCGCACCGACAGCTGGTCCGTGGCGTGCAGCCCGTGCTCCACGGCCAGGTCGTCCAGGAGGTCGGTCAGGGTCCGGCCCTCCTCCTTGAGGACCGAGGCCAGCTCGGTGACGAGCAGCGCGGCCGTGATGCCGTCCTTGTCGCGGACGCCCTCCGGGTCGACGCAGTAGCCCAGCGCCTCCTCGTAGCCGTACCGCAGGCCCTCGACGCGGGCGATCCACTTGAAGCCGGTCAGCGTCTCCTCGTACCCGAGGCCCGCCGCCTCCGCGATCCGCCCGAGCAGCGAGGACGAGACGATCGACTCGGCGAAGACGCCCGTGACGCCCCGGCGCACCAGGTGCGCGGCGAGCAGCGCGCCCACCTCGTCGCCCCGGAGCATCCGCCAGCCGCCCCCGGCGGACGCGTCCGGCACGGCCACCGCGCAGCGGTCGGCGTCCGGGTCGTTGGCGATCACCAGGTCCGGGGCCACGGCGCGGGCCGCCTCGAAGGCGAGGTCCATCGCGCCCGGCTCCTCCGGGTTGGGGAAGGCGACCGTCGGGAAGTCCGGGTCCGGGTCGGCCTGCTCGGCGACGAGCGCGGGCGGCGGGAAGCCGGCGCGCGCGAAGGCGGCCGTCAGGACGTCCCTGCCGACGCCGTGCATGGCCGTGTAGACGGTCCGCGCGGTGCGGGGCGAGCCGGGGGTCAGGACGGCGTCCGTGCGCTCCAGGTAGGCGTCCAGCACCTCGTCGCCCAGGACCTCCCAGCCGTCCTCCGGGCGCGGCACGTCGCGCAGCGAGCGGACGGCGGCGATCTCGGCGGCGATCTCCGCGTCGGCGGGCGGCACGATCTGCGAGCCGTCGCCCAGGTAGACCTTGTAGCCGTTGTCGCGCGGCGGGTTGTGACTGGCGGTCACCTCGACGCCGGCGACGGCGCCCAGGTGCCTTATGGCGTACGCGAGGACGGGCGTGGGCAGCGGGCGGGGGAGCAGCGCGGCGCGCAGCCCGGCGCCGGTCATCACGGCGGCGGTGTCGCGGGCGAAGTCGGCGGACTTGTGGCGGGCGTCGTAGCCGATGACGACGAGCCCGCCCTCCAGGCCCCGGGCCTTCAGGTACGCGGCGAGGCCGGCGGCGGCGCGGATGACCACCGAGCGGTTCATCCGCAGGGGGCCGGCGCCCAGCTCGCCCCGGAGTCCGGCCGTGCCGAACTGGAGCGTGCCGGCGAACCGGGCGGCGAGCTCGTCCGCCGTACCGGCCTCGGCGGCCTCGATGAGCCGCGCGAGCTCCTCGCGGGTCTCCTGGTCGGGGTCCTCGTCGAGCCATGCCTGGGCCCGGGTGAGGAGGTCGTCCTGCGTCACGGTGTGCCTTTCGGGGGAGCGGGCGGGTGCGGGCGGGGGGCGTGCCGCCGCGCGGAGCCTTTCCCCGCTCCGCGCGGCGGTACGCCGTCCGTCAGATCCGGTCGAGGACCCGGGTCAGCAGTTCACCCATCCGCGCGGCCGAGTCCCGCCCCGCCTGGAGGACCTCCTCGTGGTTCAGCGGCTCGCCCGAGAGCCCGGCCGCCAGGTTGGTGACGAGCGAGATGCCCAGCACCTCGGCGCCGGCCTCGCGGGCCGCGATGGCCTCCAGGACGGTGGACATGCCGACGAGGTCGCCGCCCAGGACGCGGACCATGTTGATCTCGGCCGGGGTCTCGTAGTGCGGGCCGGGGAACTGCACGTAGACGCCCTCTTCGAGGGTCTCGTCGATCTCCTTGCACAGCGCGCGCAGACGCGGCGAGTACAGGTCGGTGAGGTCCACGAAGTGGGCGCCGACGATCGGGGAGGCGGCCGTCAGGTTGATGTGGTCGCTGATCAGGACCGGCTGGCCGGGGCGCATGCCGTCGCGCAGGCCGCCGCAGCCGTTGGTGAGGACGACGGTCCCGCAGCCGGCGGCGACGGCGGTGCGGACGCCGTGGGCGACGGAGGCGACGCCCCGGCCCTCGTAGAAGTGGGTGCGGCCGAGGAAGACGAGGGCGCGCTTCTCGCCGATCCGGTACGAGCGGATCGTGCCGCCGTGGCCCTCGACGACCGGCGGCGGGAAGCCGGGCAGCTCGGTCACCGGGAACTCGGCCTCGGGGGAGCCGAGGGCGTCGACGGCGGGCGCCCAGCCCGAACCCATGACCAGGGCGACGTCGTGCTTCTCGACTCCGGTCAGCTCGCGGAGACGTGCGGCGGCGGCCTCGGCGGCCTCGTACGGGGTGGCAGTTGCGTTCACTGGGTCTCTCGCCTCGGGGAGGGGTCCGGAGGCGGGCCCCGGACGGATTTGATACGCGCAGCAGCGTAACCGGAGAATCCCTACGCGCGTAGATGACGGCGCTGACGGACATGCGATCGTTGTCTTGTCGTTTCCGACGAAAGCGGGTCCCCGCGGGGACGGGCCCCGTGGAGAGCCGGTCCCCGGCGGGGGCCGGGCCGCCGGGACGGACCGGGCCGTCGGAACGGACCTGGCCGCCGGAACGGACCGGACCGACGGGGCCGACCGGGCCCCGGGAACGGCCCGCCGCTCAGCACGGGCGCTTGCGCAACTCCATCACGTAGTCGTGCGGCGCGCCCGCCGACTCGGCCGCGTCCGCGACCTCGCCCAGGTAGCGGGCGGACGGCAGCCCGCCCTCGTACCCGTCGAGCACGTACGTCCAGGCGGACTCCTCGCCGTCCAGGGTGTGCACCCGCACCCGCGCGCGCCGGTACACCCCGAGTCCCACGCCCTCCCAGCGGTCCATGGAGTCCTCGTCCATCGGGGCGATGTCGTACAGCGCCACGAAGACCTGGGAGCCGGGGTCCTCCACGATGGTGGCCAGCGCGCCCTCCCACCCCATCTGCTCACCGCCGAAGGTGAGCCGCCAGCCGTTCAGCCAGCCGGTGCCGCGCAGCGGGGAGTGCGGTGCGCGGCGGCTCATCAGCCGTGCGTCGAGGTTGCCGGCGAAAGCGGCGTAGAGCGACATGGGACCGAGGGTACGGGAGGGGCGGGAAGCCCGCCGGTCGCCCGGCCGCCCCGCCCCTCCGGAGGCCCCGGCGCGAGGCCGCGCCGGACGTGCGGGACAATGGGGTACGCACCCGAGGCGTGCGGGACAATGGCGTACGCACTGCATCCCAGCGGGGGGACCCCCCGGCAGAACGAGAGCGCGAGGCGTAGATCCCAGTGACCCGGATCGTGATCATCGGCGGCGGACCCGGCGGATACGAGGCGGCCCTGGTGGGCGCCCAACTCGGCGCGGAGGTGACCGTCGTCGACGCCGACGGCCTCGGCGGCGCGTCCGTCCTGACCGACTGCGTCCCCTCCAAGACCCTGATCGCCACGGCCGAGGTGATGACCACCTTCGACTCCTCGTACGAGGAGCTGGGCATCATCGTCGCGGACGACACCCCGCACATCGACCAGGCCGCCCGGGTCGTGGGCGTCGACCTCGGCAAGGTCAACCGGCGGGTGAAGCGCCTCGCGCTCGCCCAGTCGCACGACATCACCGCCTCCGTCACCCGGGCCGGGGCCCGCGTGCTGCGCGGCCGGGGCCGGCTCTCCGGCCGGCAGGCCGTGGACGGCTCCCGCCAGGTGGTGGTCACCGCCGCCGACGGCACCGAGGAGACGCTGACCGCCGACGCCGTGCTGATCGCGACCGGCGGCCACCCGCGCGAGCTGCCCGACGCCAGGCCGGACGGCGAGCGCATCCTGAACTGGACCCAGGTCTACGACCTCAAGGAGCTCCCCGAGGAGCTGATCGTGGTCGGTTCCGGCGTCACCGGCGCCGAGTTCGCCGGCGCCTACCAGGCGCTGGGCTCCCGGGTCACCCTGGTCTCCTCCCGCGACCGGGTGCTCCCGGGCGAGGACCCGGACGCGGCGGCCGTCCTGGAGGACGTCTTCCGCCGCCGGGGCATGAACGTCATGGCCCGCTCCCGCGCCGAGTCCGCCAGACGGGTGGGCGACCGGGTCGAGGTGGCCCTCGCGGACGGCCGGGTCATCACCGGCACCCACTGCCTGATGGCGGTCGGCGCGATCCCGAACTCGGCCGGCATGGGCCTGGAGGAGGCGGGCGTCCGCCTGAAGGACTCCGGCCACATCTGGACCGACCGGGTCTCCCGCACCTCCGCGCCCGGCGTCTACGCGGCCGGCGACGTCACGGGCGTCTTCGCGCTCGCCTCGGTCGCCGCCATGCAGGGCCGGATCGCGATGTACCACTTCCTCGGCGACGCGGTGACCCCGCTCAACCTGAAGACGGTCTCCTCCAACGTCTTCACCGACCCCGAGATCGCCACCGTCGGCTACACCCAGGCCGACGTGGACGCGGGCAGGATCGACGCCAAGGTCGTCAAGCTGCCGCTGCTGCGCAACCCGCGCGCCAAGATGCAGGGCATCCGGGACGGCTTCGTCAAGATCTTCTGCCGTCCGGGCACCGGCATCGTCGTCGGCGGGTGCATCGTCGCCCCGAGGGCGAGCGAGCTGATCCACCCGATCTCGCTCGCGGTCGACAACAACCTGACGGTCGAACAGATCGCAAACGCTTTCACCGTGTACCCCTCCCTGTCGGGTTCGATCGCGGAAGTGGCACGGCAGTTGCAGACCCGGAAGTCGGCGGGCGACGCGTAACGTCCGGCCCGGCTCGGCTCCCGCCTGCGGAAACGGTTCACCGATCCGGACAACCCCCGGCAAGCCGGGGCACGGAACGACGACGGGCGGGGCCCCCATACCACTGGGAGGCCCCGCCCGTGCGCATCTTCTGCAATTCGGCGCATACTGCTGAAAACCCGCGCGCGGCCACGTTACTGTCAGTTTCGTGTTCGCTGCAGAACGTCGTCAGTTGATCCTCGAAATGGTGCGAGCCAACGGGGCCGTGTCGCTCCGTGAGCTCGCCCGCGTCGTCCAGACCTCCGAGGTGACCGTACGGAGAGACGTACGGGCCCTCGAGGCAGAAGGACTCCTCGACCGCCGGCACGGCGGTGCGGTGTTGCCGGGTGGATTCACGCGAGAATCCGGCTTCCCGCAGAAATCCCATCTCGCCACCGCGGAGAAGACGGCCATCGCCGACCTCGCGGCGAGCCTCGTCGAAGAGGGCGAGGCCATCGTCGTCGGCGCCGGGACGACCACGCAGGAGCTGGCCCGCCGGCTCGCCCGCGTGCCCGGACTGACCGTGGTCACCAACTCCCTGCTCGTCGCCCAGGCCCTCGCCCACGCCAACCGGGTGGAGGTCGTCATGACCGGCGGCACCCTGCGCGGCTCCAACTACGCCCTGGTGGGCAGTGGGGCCGAGCAGTCCCTCCAGGGGCTGAGGGTCTCCCGGGCCTTCCTCTCCGGCAGCGGTCTGACCGCCGAGCGGGGCCTGTCCACCTCCAACATGCTCTCCGCGAGCGTGGACCGGGCCCTGGTGCAGGCGGCGGCGGAGGTCGTGGTCCTCGCGGACCACACCAAGCTGGGCTCCGACACCATGTTCCAGACGGTGCCCACGGACGTGATCACCCGGCTGGTCACCGACGAGCCGCCCGCCCACGACGACCGGGCCGCCACCGAGCTCCAGGCCCTCGCCGACCAGGGCGTCCAGATCGCCGTCGCGGGCGCCGGTTCCGCGGGCGGTGACCACCAGGTCCCCCCGGGCGCCCGGCCCCGCCGTGACCTGCCGCTCCCGGTCCAGCGCGGCCGGATGGCGCCGGGGCAGTTCCGGGGGCCGGGCGGGCCGATGGCGGCGGAGACGCTGGAGCGCACGGCCCGGGTCGCGGATCTGCGCCGCCGCTGAGGGGGCGTCGCCGAGGAGCCACCGCCGAGGTCGTCGTCCGGGGACCCTCCCCCAGGGGTCCCGCGCGCACCGGCCCGGCCCGCTCAGCCCTCGATCCCCCGCAGCGTCAGCGCGAGCAGGCGGTCCGCCAACTCCGGGTCCTCGGGGCACTGTTCCACCGCCAGCGCGATCGCGTTGGTCAGCTGCATCAGATCGTCCATCGACACGTCCGCGCGCACCTGGCCCGCCTCCCGGGCCCGCGCGAGCAGCCGTTCGCCCGCCGCGCGCAGCGGGTCGCTGCACCGGGAGAGGGCCGAACTCCGGTCGTACGAGGCGGACATCAGCGCGTGCGCGAGTCCCCGGTACTCGCCGGCGTGGGCGATCAGGGCCCGCAGCCACTCCACGAGCGCCCGGCAGGGCGCGTCGGAGCCGGACAACTCCTCGGAGAGCGCCAGGAGTTCACCCAGGGCTTCCTGGAAGACCGCGTTCAGCAGCTCGGCCCGGGTGGGGAAGTGGCGGTAGAGGGTGCCGATGCCCACGCCCGCGCGGCGCGCGATCTCCTCCAGGGGAGCGCCGGAACCCTGCGCGGCGAAGGCGGTACGGGCTTCGGTGAGCAGCCGCTCGTGGTTGCGGCGCGCGTCGGCACGCATGAGAAGAGGGCCCCCTCGGCGAAGGGCCCGCAAACGGCTGTCCGCGGGCCCTTCGTACCGTACCGGGTGCGACGTCAGTCCTTGATGTCGCAGATGGTGGCACCGGAGGTGACGGAGGCGCCGACCACGGCGTTCAGGCTCTTGACGGTGCCGGAACGGTGGGCGTTGAGGGGCTGCTCCATCTTCATGGCCTCCAGGACGACGATCAGGTCGCCCTCCTTGACCTCCTGGCCCTCCTCGACCGCGACCTTCACGATCGTGCCCTGCATCGGGGAGGCGAGGGTGTCGCCCGAGGCGGCCGGCCCGGACTTCTTGGCCGCGCGGCGCTTCGGCCGGGCGCCCGCCGCCAGACCCGTACGGGCCAGGGACATGCCCAGCGAGGACGGCAGGGAGACCTCCAGGCGCTTGCCGCCGACCTCGACGACGATCGTCTCGCGACCCGTCTCGTCCTCCTCGGCCTCGCCGCCGGCCGGGGCGAAGGGCGGGATCTCGTTGACGAACTCGGTCTCGATCCACCGCGTGTGCACCCGGAACGGGTCGGCGGTGAAGTCGGGGTCGACCACGACGGCCCGGTGGAACGGAATGGCCGTGGCCATGCCCTCGACCCGGAACTCCGCCAGGGCGCGCGCGGCACGCTGGAGGGCCTGCTCGCGGGTCGCGCCGGTGACGACCAGCTTCGCCAGGAGCGAGTCCCAGGCCGGGCCGATGACCGAGCCGGACTCCACGCCCGCGTCCAGGCGGACACCCGGGCCGGACGGCGGCTGGAAGAGGGTGACGGTGCCGGGGGCCGGGAGGAAGTTGCGGCCCGGGTCCTCGCCGTTGATGCGGAACTCGAAGGAGTGACCGCGTACGGCCGGGTCGCCGTACCCCAGCTCCTCGCCGTCCGCGATCCGGAACATCTCGCGCACCAGGTCGAGACCGGTGACCTCCTCGGTCACCGGGTGCTCGACCTGGAGGCGGGTGTTGACCTCCAGGAAGGAGATCGTGCCGTCCACGCCGACGAGGAACTCGACCGTGCCGGCGCCGACGTAGCCGGCCTCCTTCAGGATGGCCTTCGACGCGGAGTACAGCTGCGCGTTCTGCTCGTCCGTCAGGAACGGCGCGGGGGCCTCCTCGACCAGCTTCTGGTGGCGGCGCTGGAGCGAGCAGTCACGGGTGGAGACCACGACCACGTTGCCGTGCTGGTCGGCCAGGCACTGCGTCTCCACGTGGCGCGGCTTGTCCAGGTAGCGCTCCACGAAGCACTCGCCCCGGCCGAAGGCCGCGACGGCCTCGCGGACGGCGGAGTCGTACAGCTCCGGCACCTCTTCGAGGGTGCGGGCGACCTTCAGGCCGCGCCCGCCGCCGCCGAAGGCGGCCTTGATCGCGATCGGCAGGCCGTGCTCCTTCGCGAAGGCCACGACCTCGTCCGCGCCCGACACCGGGTCGGGCGTGCCGGCGACCAGCGGGGCACCGGCGCGCTGGGCGATGTGACGGGCCGCCACCTTGTCGCCCAGGTCCCGGATCGCCTGCGGCGGCGGACCGATCCAGATCAGGCCCGCGTCCAGGACCGCCTGCGCGAACTCGGCGTTCTCCGAGAGGAAGCCGTAGCCCGGGTGGACCGCGTCCGCGCCGGAGTCCTTCGCCGCCTGGAGGACCTTGGCGATGTCCAGGTAACTGGTGGCCGGAGTGTCACCGCCCAGGGCGAACGCCTCGTCGGCGGCCCGGACGTGCAGGGCGTCCCGGTCCGGCTCGGCGTACACGGCCACGCTGCCGATGCCGGCGTCCCGGCACGCCCGGGCCACACGGACAGCGATTTCGCCACGGTTGGCGATGAGCACCTTGCGCACGATGGCTCCCTCCTTGAAACAAGCTGAGTTTAGGGACTGCCGACACGGTCTTTCGACCCGTCCCCAGTGGTGAGCTTTCCCACACGGAGGGTGACCCCGGGCCTGCTCGGATCGTGATTTCCCTTGTCGCACCACGGTACGCAGGGTTCCTTTGCGGCACAGTAGATCCTCGGTGTGGCGCAGGTCTCTGTTCATGCGACCAGTCGCCGTTCGGGTTTCTTTGTCGGGTCCCTACGAACGCTCCGCCCATTCTTTGCCCGGTCCTCGGGCGTCGCCCGCCGTGCGCACTCCCTTGTCCAGGGGTTTACCGGCCAGTAGCCTGCCCGCTGTCGAACGTACTGCCGGTAACAGGAGAATCCAGGGGGGCGGAATGGTCCGCAGGGCGACGGCTCTCGTGACGGCGGCGGTGCTCCTCCTGGAGGCGCCCGGCATCGTCGCGGTCAACGCCGTGATGGCGCACTTCCTGGAGGCCCAGTCGATGTCCCTCGACGGCATGGACCCCGAAGCCATGGTGGCCGGCACCTGGGGACTCGGCATCGCCTCCGGGGCGGCTCTCGTCCTCTGCGCCCTCGTCGCCCTCGTCGCGGGCGTCCGCGACCGCCGCCCGGGACGGCTCGGCCGGGCCCTCCTGGTGGGCTGCGCGGTGGTGCACGGCATCCTCGGCGCGGTCGCCGTCGGCCTCCTCGGCTGGGGCGCCTTCGCCTTCCTGATGGCCGTGTTCGGCCTGGTCGTCCTCACCCTGGTGGCGTACGGGAAGGACGCCGGGCGGACGGCCGGGAAGGGCGCCGGGGAGCGGGCCGGGGAACCCTCGGAAGACCCCGCCGGGAAGCCCCTCGCGGGAGAGGCCCCGGCACCCGCCTAGAGGGTCCGCCCGGAGCCCGGAGCCCGGAGCCCGGAGCCCGGCCCCGGGCAGCCGGAGCGGGCGGACCGGCCGGGCGGACGCGCTCAGGTCCAGAGGTCCGTGATCCGCACGTCCAGCTTGGCGAGGAGCCGGCGCAGCAGCGGCAGGGACAGTCCGATCACGTTGCCCGGGTCCCCGTCGATGCCGTCGACGAACGGCGCCGAGCGCCCGTCCAGGGTGAACGCGCCCGCCACGTGCAGCGGTTCGCCGCTCGCCACGTACGCCGCGACCTCCTCGTCCGTCGGCTCGCCGAATCGGACCACGGTCGAGGCGGTCGCGGACTCGAAGCGCTTGGCGGCCGTGTCGTACACGCAGTGACCGGTCTGCAGGACGCCGACCCGGCCCCGCATCGCCTTCCAGCGGGCGGTGGCCTCCTCGGCGTCGGCCGGCTTGCCCAGCGCCTTCCCGTCCAGCTCCAGGACCGAGTCGCAGCCGATGACGAGCGCGCCGAACACCTCGGGCCGGGCGGCCACATGGGCCGCCTTCGCCTCGGCGAGGGCCAGCGCGAGTTCGGCCGGGGTCGGCGCGTGGACCCTGTCCTCGTCGACGCCGCTCACGATCACCTCGGGAACGATGCCGGCCTGCCGCAGCAGACCGAGCCGGGCGGGGGAGGCGGAGGCGAGCACGACACGGCGCGGATCAGCAGTCATGGGGGCAGCGTAGCCAGTGCGGCGGCTCCGGACCCACCGGACCGCCGGGCACGCGCGCGTGGCCGGGCCCGGCCCGCCGGGGGCACGCGCGCACGGTCAGCGCACGCCGGCGGCGAACATCGCCACCACCATCGCCAGGGCCAGCAGCACGCCCGCGCGGCGGATCATCGCCTGCATGTCACGCATGAACTTCGGCGGCTGATTCTTCGGGTCCGACCACAACATGCCTTCGATCCTGAGGCCGTGACGGGCGCGGCGCCTGAGTACGGATACTCAGGCGCCCCCGCGCCGAAGGACTATTCGGGGAGGGGCGCGTCCTGCCGTACCCTCCGTCCCGCGTCCTGCGGGCACCCCCGTCCCGCGCTCCCGCGAACCTCCCGCGCTCCCGTGAACGCCCCGCGTCCTACGCCCCCGCGAACACCCCGTCCCGCGCGGCCGCGAGTGCCGCCGCCACCGCCCGTTCCGCGACGTCCGCGCCGAGTTCCTCCCGGGTGACCGCGAAGCGGTAGTAGAGCGGCGCGGAGACGGCGCGGAGCAGTTCCACCGGGTCCGTGCCCGCCGGGGCCTCGCCGCGCGCCACGCCCCTGGCGACGGCGGGGGCCCATGCGGCGAGCCGGGTCCGGTAGAACCCGGCGAGGGCGCGGGCGCACTCCTCGTCGCAGGCCGCGGCGGCGATGACCGCGCGGAAGACGGCGCCCATCCGGGGGTCGGCGAGGGTGGTCCGGACGAGTTCGGCGTTGGCCCGCAGGTCGTCCGCGAGGCTGCCGGTGTCGGAGGCGGGGAGCGACTGCTCGGCCATGTCGCGCAGGAGGTCGGCGACCAGGCCGGCGGGGGAGCCCCAGCGGCGGTAGACGGTGGTCTTGCCGACGCCGGCGCCCGTGGCGATCCGGTCCATGTTCAGGGCGTGGAAGCCGGTGCCGGCGAGGGCGTCCAGAGTGGCGTCGAGGACCGCCCTGCGGACCTTCGCGGTGCGACCGCCGGGGCGCGTGGTGCCGGGCGTGGCCGGTCGGCTCTCATTCAAATGGGTCTCCTGTTCCATTAGCGCCGTCGACCCTGCTACGGTACGGGACGTCTTAACAGAACTAGAATCCCATTAAGGGGTGGTACGCATGGCCGTCCTCGATGCCCCCGCACCCACGGACCGCGCCGAAGCCCGCATGACCGGGCGGGCGCGGCTCGTCCTCGTCGTCCTCCTGCTCGCCCAGTTCATGCTGGCCGTCGACTTCTCGATCCTGAACGTCGCCCTGCCCGTCATCGGCGAGGGGCTCGGCTTCACCCTCGGCGGCCTCCAGTGGATCGCCACCGCCTTCGCCCTCGCCGCCGCCGGGTTCACCCTCCTCTTCGGGCGCGTCGCCGACCTGATCGGCCGCCGGCGTCTCTTCCTCGGCGGCATGGCCGTCCTCGGAGCCTCCTCCCTCCTGGGAGGCCTCGCCACCGGCCCCGGGACGCTCATGGCCGCCCGCGTCGCCCAGGGCCTCGCGACCGCCGCCGTCACCCCCGCCGGCCTCGCCCTGCTCACCTCCTCCTTCCCCGAGGGGCCGCTGCGGGCCAAGGCCCTGGGGCTGAACGGCGCCCTCATGTCCGCGGGCTTCACCACCGGCGCGATCCTCGGCGGCGTCCTCACCGACCTGCTCTCCTGGCGCTGGGCCTTCCTCGTCAACGTCCCGGTGGCCCTCGCCGTGCTCCTCGTCGCCCCCGCCGTCCTGAAGGAGAGCCGCCCCGTCGTCCGGCCGCGCCTCGACGTGCCCGGCGCCGTCACCGTCACCGGCGGACTCCTCGCCCTCGTCCACGGCCTGACCCGCGCCGGCGAGCACGGCTGGACCGACCTCGCGGCGCTCACCGCACTCACCGCCGGCGCCGCGCTCCTCGCCGCCTTCGTCCTCGTCGAACGGCGGGTCGCCTCGCCCCTCGTCCCGGTCCGCGTCCTGGGGCGCCGCACGGTCGTCTGGGGCAACCTGGCCGGGCTCGTCGCCTTCGTCACCGAGACCTCGCTGGTCTTCCTGATGACCCTCTACCTGCAGGACGTCCTGGGCTTCTCCCCGCTGGCCGCCGGGCTCTCCTTCGGCGTCCTCGGCGCCGGCACGGTCCTCGGCGGAGTGGCCGCCTCCCGCTTCATCGGCCGCTTCGGCGCCCGCGCCGCCCTCGTCGCCGGCGGGCTCCTCCAGGCCGCCGCCACGCTCGCCCTGTACGGCCTCGGCGACGACCGGGACGGCCTCGCGCTGCTGCTCGCCGCGACCTTCGCCGGAGGCGTCGGCAACATGCTCGCGATCGTCGGCTTCATGGTCACCGCCACCTCCGGCATCCCCGACGACGAGCAGGGCGCGGCCACCGGACTCGCCACCATGACCCAGCAGATCGGCATCACCATGGGCACGCCGGTCATGAGCGCCGTCGTCGTCACCGCGCCCGTGCTCCTCGACGGCATCGGCCGCGCGGTCCTCGTCAACGCCGCGATCGCCGCCGCCGGAGCCGTCCTCTCCGGCCTCTTCCTGCGCCGTACGTGACCGGCGCCGGGGCACGCGAAAGGCCGGACCTCCCGCACAAGGGGCCCGGCCCTTCCCGTACCGCGACGGCTACACGGGCCAGTACGACCGCGCCCAGGCCCGCGGGCCGGGCCGGTGCCGTACGGCCCGCGCGATGCGGGAGGGGTCCGACCACCCCTCCGGCACCGCCGGGCCGCCGTCCCCGGCGGACGCCGCCGCCGTGGCCGCGGCCCGGGCCTGGACCACCGCCAGCGCGGCGGCCAGCTCCTCCGGGGTCGGGTTTCCTCGTACGACCTTGATCATGTCGGCTCCCTGAGGGTCCGGAGGGGTTAGAGCGGGATGTTGCCGTGCTTCTTCGGAGGAAGGGATTCCCGCTTGGTGCGGAGCTGACGCAGGCCCTTGACGATCTGCGGACGCGTGTCGGAGGGCACCACCACGCCGTCGATGTAGCCGCGCTCGGCCGCCGTGTACGGGTTGAGCAGGGTGTCCTCGTACTCCTGGATCAGTCGCGCCCGCACGGCCTCGGTCTCGTCGGCGTCCCCCGCCTCCGCGATCGTGCGGCGGTGCAGGATGTTGACCGCGCCCTGCGCGCCCATGACCGCGATCTGCGCCGTCGGCCACGCCAGGTTCAGGTCCGCGCCCAGGTGCTTGGAGCCCATCACGTCGTACGCGCCGCCGAACGCCTTGCGCGTGATGACCGTGATCAGCGGGACCGTGGCCTCCGCGTACGCGTAGATCAGCTTCGCGCCGCGCCGGATGATGCCGCCGTACTCCTGGTCCACGCCCGGCAGGAAGCCCGGCACGTCCACGAAGGTCAGGACCGGGATGTTGAAGGCGTCGCAGGTGCGCACGAAGCGGGCGGCCTTCTCGGAGGCGTCGATGTCCAGGCAGCCCGCGAACTGCATCGGCTGGTTGGCGACCACGCCGACCGGGAAGCCCTCGACCCGGCCGAAACCGGTCAGGATGTTCGGCGCGAACAGCGCCTGCGTCTCCAGGAACTCGCCGTCGTCGAGGACGTGCTCGATGACCTTGTGCATGTCGTACGGCTGGTTCGCCGAGTCCGGGATCAGCGTGTCTAGCTCGCGGTCCTCGTCCGTCACCTCGGTGTCCGCGGTCTCCGGGAAGGCCGGCGGCTCGGAGAGGTTGTTCGACGGCAGGTAGGAGAGGAGGGACTTCACGTACTCGACGGCGTCCTTCTCGTCGCCCGCCATGTGGTGCGCCACGCCCGAGGTCGCGTTGTGCGTCCGGGCGCCGCCCAGCTCCTCGAAGCCCACGTCCTCGCCGGTCACCGTCTTGATGACGTCGGGGCCCGTGATGAACATGTGCGAGGTCTGGTCCACCATCACCGTGAAGTCGGTGATCGCGGGGGAGTACACCGCGCCGCCCGCGCAGGGACCGACGACCAGCGAGATCTGCGGGATCACGCCGGAGGCGTGGGTGTTGCGGCGGAAGATCTCGCCGTACATGCCGAGCGCGCTCACGCCCTCCTGGATGCGGGCGCCGCCGGAGTCGTTGATGCCGATGACCGGGCAGCCGGTCTTCAGGGCGAAGTCCATCACCTTGATGATCTTCTGGCCGTACGTCTCGCCGAGCGCGCCGCCGAAGACCGTGAAGTCCTGCGAGAACACCGCCACCGGCCGGCCGTCGACCGTGCCGTAGCCGGTGACGACGCCGTCGCCGTACGGACGGTTCCTCTCCAGGCCGAAGCTGGTGGAGCGGTGTCGGGCCAGCTCGTCCAGCTCGACGAACGAACCCTCGTCGAGGAGGAGGGCGATCCGCTCGCGCGCCGTCAGCTTCCCCTTCGCGTGCTGCTTCTCCACCGCGCGCTCCGAGCCGGCGTGGGTGGCCTCGTCGATGCGGCGCCTGAGATCCGCGATCTTGCCCGCGGTCGTGTGAATGTCGATCTCGTACTGCTCTGCCGGCTCGGACATCGGGATGCGGCTCCCTGCCTGGTCACGGGGGGTTCGTTGACTACGAATGGGCTAGTGCTGGCGTACTGCCCCGTAGCGTATCGACGCCGATACGGTTCGGCACTGCGGTCTTTGCCACACCTAGTCTGGCTTGCATGACGTCCTCCCACGGCTCCGGCGGACGCTGGTCCGACCTCGACCGGCCCCCGCTGAACGCTTCCGCGCTGCGCCGCGCGCTCGTCCTGCCCGACGCCCTGTGGACCTCGCTCGACGTGGTCGACGCCACCGGGTCCACCAACACCGACCTCGCCGCCCGCGCGGGCGAACTCCCCGAGGGGGCGGTGCTCGTCGCCGAGGAGCAGACCGCGGGCCGGGGCCGCCTCGACCGGAGCTGGAGCGCGCCCGCCCGCTCCGGGCTCTTCTTCTCCGTCCTGCTCAAGCCGGACGTCCCCGCCCACCGCTGGGGCTGGCTCCCGCTGCTCGCCGGAGTGGCCGCCGCGACCGGCCTCGCGAAGGCGGCGGGAGTGGACACGTCCCTCAAATGGCCCAACGACCTCCTGGTTTCGGTCGCGGGCGAGGAGCGCAAGGCCGGCGGCATCCTCGCCGAGCGGGCCGGCACGGACGGCGTCGTCGTCGGCCTCGGCGTCAACGTCACCCTCCGCGAGGACGAACTCCCCGTCCCCACCGCCGGATCCCTCCTCCTCGCCGACGCGGTCTCCACCGACCGCGACACCCTCCTGCGGGCCGTCCTGCGCTCCCTCGACCGGTGGTACGGGGAGTGGACGCGGGCCGGCGGCGACCCCGCCGCCTCCGGGCTCCAGGAGGCGTACGCGGCCGGCTGCGCGACCCTCGGCCGCCGCGTCAGGGCCGAGCTGCCCGGCGAGCGGACCCTGGAGGGCGAGGCCCTCGCCCTCGACGGCGACGGCCGGCTCGTGGTCGCCACGGAGGGCGGCGGCACGGAGGCCGTGGGGGCGGGCGACATCGTCCACCTGCGGACACCGGGCGTCTGACGCCGGCGCGGGCCCGCGCCCCGCGGGGCGGAACGGGAGGGCGCGCCCGCGCCCTCCCGGCGGTCCGCCCCCGGTGACCCGCGCCCCCCGGGGGCCCGCCCGCCCGGATTCCGGGACGCGGACACCGGCCGTCGGGGCGTGAGCCATTCCACACCTGCCGTATCGTGGAGCGCGATCCAGGCGACAGATCGGCAGGACACGTGGGCAGGGAACGGGCAGGAGGCGGCCGGTGACCGTCGACGACGCGAACGCGGGCGGCGGGGACGAGCAGCCCTCCGCGTACCCCACCCCCCACCACGAGGTCGACCACACGGCCGAACCGACCGACGACCCCCTCGCCATCCGCCTCGAACAGCTCATCCTCGGCGCGGACCGCCGCTACACCCCGTTCCAGGCCGCCCGCACGGCGGGCGTCTCCATGGAGCTGGCCTCCCGCTTCTGGCGCGCCATGGGCTTCGCCGACATCGGGCAGGCCAAGGCGCTCACCGAGGCCGACGTCCTGGCGCTGCGGCGGCTCGCGGGCCTGGTCGAGGCCGGACTGCTGAGCGAGCCGATGGCCGTGCAGGTCGCCCGTTCCACCGGGCAGACCACCGCCCGGCTCGCCGAGTGGCAGATCGACTCCTTCCTGGAGGGCCTCACCGAGCCGCCCGAGCCCGGCATGACCCGCACCGAGGTCACGTACCCCCTGGTCGAGCTGCTCCTCCCCGAGCTGGAGGAGTTCCTGATCTACGTGTGGCGCCGGCAGCTCGCCGCCGCCACCGGGCGGGTCGTGCAGGCCGCCGACGACGAGGAGATGGTCGACCGGCGGCTCGCCGTCGGCTTCGCGGACCTCGTCGGCTTCACCCGGCTCACCCGCCGCCTGGAGGAGGAGGAGCTGGGCGAGCTGGTCGAGGCGTTCGAGACGACCTGCGCCGACCTCGTCGCCGCGCACGGCGGCCGGCTCATCAAGACCCTCGGCGACGAGGTGCTGTACGCGGCGGACGACCCCGGCACCGCCTCCGAGATCGCGCTCCGCCTGATCGAGACCCTCGGCCACGACGAGACGATGCCCGCGCTGCGCGTCGGCATCGCCTTCGGCACCGTGACGACCCGGATGGGCGACGTCTTCGGCACCACCGTGAACCTCGCCAGCCGGCTCACCTCGATAGCCCCCAAGGACGCCGTCCTGGTCGACGGGGCGTTCGCGGCGGAGCTGATCAGGAACGGCGAGGCGCCCGGCTCGGAGGCGGAGGCGGCCGAGGAGGCGGCCCGCGCCGAGAAGGAGGGCCGCCCGCCGGCCGCGTACCGCTTCGCGCTCCAGCCGATGTGGCAGCGCCCGGTGCGCGGCCTCGGCGTCGTCGAGCCCTGGCTCCTGGGCCGCCGTCCGTCCTAGGATCTCCCGCGAACCCCCGTTAACAGCCGTTAACGGGAGGGCGTCCGGTGTCGGGAGGGTGTGCGCTCATGTCCGAGCAGCGTTTCGGTGAGTTCGTGGTGGTCCGGCGGGAGGGACACGTCGCGGAGCTGGTCCTCGACCGGCCGAAGGCGATGAACGCCGTCTCCACGGAGATGGCCCGCTCCCTGGCGGCGGCCTGCGACGCGCTCGCCGCCGACCGCTCGGCCCGCGTCACCGTCCTCACCTCGTCGAACGACCGCGCCTTCTGCGTCGGCGCCGACCTCAAGGAGCGCAACTCCCTCACCGACGCCGAGCTGGTCCGCCAGCGCCCGACCGCCCGCGCCGCCTACACCGGCGTCCTCGAACTGCCGATGCCGACCGTCGCGGCCGTGCACGGCTTCGCCCTCGGCGGCGGTTTCGAGCTGGCCCTCGCCTGCGACGTGATCGTGGCCGACGCGACCGCCGTCGTCGGTCTCCCCGAGGTCTCCGTGGGCGTCATCCCCGGTGGTGGCGGTACGCAGCTCCTGCCGCGCCGGGTGGGCGCCGCGCGCGCCGCCGAACTGGTCTTCACGGCCCGCCGGGTCGAGGCGGCCGAAGCCCGTGAGCTGGGACTCGTGGACCTCCTGGCGGAGGACGCGCGGACGGGCGCCCTGGAGCTGGCCGGACGGATCGCGGCCCACTCGCCGGTCGGACTGCGCGCCGCGAAGAAGGCCATGCGGCTGGGCCAGGGCCTGGACCTGCGGGCCGGTCTGGAGGTCGAGGACGCGGCCTGGCGCTCGGTGGCCTTCTCGGGCGACCGGGCCGAGGGGGTGGCGGCCTTCAACGAGAAGCGGCGGCCGGAGTGGCCGGGGGAGTGATCCGCCGCACAACTCCTTCCGATTTGCCCTTTATGTAACTTTCCGTGACGTCCTGGACGGGAAAACTGATCAAACCTCCCTAAGCTGGAGGAATGGGTGAGGACGGGCGGCTGCGGGCCGTAGTGGCGCTGGCGCAGAGGATGGCGGCGGCGCACACGCCACGGGAGTTCTGGCGGGCGGCGGCGCTCGGGGCCCGCGACGGGCTCGACGGGAGTTTCGCCGCGCTGTCCGTCTGGGAGCGGGACCACGGCCGCCTCAAGGTCCTGGTGAACGCCGGGGAGCGGGCCGAGGGGGAGGAGGAGTTCCCGGACGCGGAGACGTACCCGGTGCACCAGTACCCCGAGATCACCGAGTTCCTGCACGACCAGTGGGCGGGCGGGGGCGAGCCCGACGCCTGGGTGGAGACCGCCGGCGACCCGGTCCCGACCGGCCGGGTGGCCGGTCTGCGGCGGCGCGGGCGGGGCTGCTGCGTGGTCGCCCCGATCGTGCTGCACGGACGGGCCTGGGGTGAGCTGTACGTGGCCCGTTCGCTCCAGCAGAAACCTTTCACCAGGGCGGACGCCGGTTTCGCGACCGTCCTCGCGGCGGTCGTCGCGTCCGGCATCGCCCAGGCCGAACGCCTGGAGGAGGTCCGCAAGCTCGCCTTCACCGACCCGCTGACCGGCCTCGCCAACCGGCGGGCCGTCGACACCCGCCTCGACGAGGCGATCGAGCGCCACCACGCGGACGGCTCCGTGGTGAGCCTGCTGGTCTGCGACCTCAACGGCCTCAAGCGGGTCAACGACACCCACGGCCACGCGGTCGGCGACCGCCTCCTCGAACGCTTCGGCTCCGTCCTCTCCCGCTGCGGCGCCAAGCTCCCCGGCGCCCTCGCGGCCCGCCTCGGCGGCGACGAGTTCTGCCTCCTGACGGTCGGCCCGACGGCGGACGAGGTGGTCGCGGTCGCGGAGGAGCTGTGCGTACGGGCGGCCGAGCTGGAGCTGGGCGAGGGCGTGGCCTGCGGGGTGGCGTCCACCGGCGACCCGATCGGGCCGCTCGGGTCGGCCCGCCGCCTCTTCCGGCTCGCGGACGCCGCCCAGTACCGGGCCAAGGCCGGCCGCTCCGCGAAACCGGTCGTGGCGGGCCGCGACGGCACGGTCGTCCGGCTCGCCGACGCCCCGCCGGGCAGCCGTGACCGCCGCCGCTTCAGGGACGCGCCGGTGGCGGAGCCGCCGGACGGCGGGGGGCCGGGGGGCCGGGAGCGTTCGCCGGGCCCGGGGCCCGGCGGGCCGGAGCCGGGCGCTCCGGGGGAGTGAGTCCGTACGCTCCGGAGCGGCGGCGCCATCGGCGCCGGGAGGGCGACGGGGCGGCGGCGGGACCGGGCGGGGCGGCGGCGGTGAGGGGTGCGGCGGCCGGGGCGACGGTGGCGGACGCGGTGGCGGACGCGGCGACCGGGGCGACGGTGGCGGACGCGGTGGCCGGGTGGCGACGGAAGCCGGACGGTAAGGGGCCGACCCCCGCCGGGCCAGTGACGAAATCGCCTAGTGACAGGTCGGTCTTCAATCCGTAGGGTGCTGAATATGGATATGCAGACAGTCGTCCTCGGCACGTCCGGCACGACCCCGCAGGACGTCATCGACGTCGCCCGGCACGGCGCCCGCGTCGAGCTGTCGACCGAGGCCGTGCGCGCCCTCGCCGCCGCCCGGGAGGTCGTCGACGCCCTCGCCGCCAAGCCCGAGCCCGTCTACGGGGTCTCCACCGGATTCGGCGCCCTCGCCACCCGGCACATCGGCCAGGAGCTGCGCGCCCGGCTCCAGCGCAACATCGTCCGTTCGCACGCCGCCGGCATGGGCCCCCGCGTCGAGCGCGAGGTCGTGCGCGCCCTGATGTTCCTGCGCCTGAAGACCGTCGCCTCCGGCCACACCGGCGTCCGCCCCGAGGTCGCCCGGACCATGGCCGACGTCCTCAACGCCGGCATCACCCCGGTCGTGCACGAGTACGGCTCCCTCGGCTGCTCCGGCGACCTCGCCCCGCTCTCCCACTGCGCCCTGGCCCTCATGGGCGAGGGCGACGCCGAGGGCCCGGACGGCGAGGTCCGCCCCGCCGGCGACCTGCTCGCCGCCGCCGGCATCGCGCCCGTCGAGCTGAGGGAGAAGGAGGGCCTCGCCCTCCTCAACGGCACCGACGGCATGCTCGGCATGCTGATCATGGCCCTCGCCGACCTCGACACCCTCTACAAGACGGCCGACGTCACCGCCGCGCTCTCCCTCGAAGCCCTCCTCGGCACCGAGAAGGTCCTCGAACCCGAACTGCACGCCATCCGCCCCCACCCCGGCCAGGCCGCCTCCGCCGCCAACATGCTGGCCGTGCTCAAGGACTCCGGCCTCACCGGCCACTTCCAGGCGGGCGAGGCCCCCCGCGTCCAGGACGCCTACTCGGTGCGCTGCGCCCCCCAGGTCGCCGGCGCCGGCCGCGACACCCTGGCCCACGCCCGTCTCGTCGCCGAGCGCGAGCTGGCCGCCGCCGTCGACAACCCGGTGGTCCTGGCCGACGGACAGGTGCGCTCCAACGGCAACTTCCACGGCGCCCCGGTCGCGTACGTCCTCGACTTCCTCGCCATCGCCGCCGCCGACCTCGGCTCCATCGCGGAGCGCCGCACCGACCGGCTCCTCGACAAGAACCGCTCGCACGGCCTGCCGCCCTTCCTCGCCGAGGACGCCGGCGTCGACTCGGGCCTGATGATCGCCCAGTACACGCAGGCCGCCCTGGTCAGCGAGATGAAGCGGCTCGCCGTCCCGGCCTCCGCCGACTCCATCCCGTCCTCCGCGATGCAGGAGGACCACGTCTCCATGGGCTGGTCCGCCGCCCGCAAGCTGCGCACCGCGATCGGCAACCTCAACCGGATCATCGCGGTCGAGCTGTACGCCGCGACCCGGGGCATCGAGCTGCGCGAGGGCCTGACCCCCGCCCCCGCCTCGCGGGCCGTCATCGCGGCCCTGCGCGCGGCCGGTGTCGAGGGACCCGGCCCGGACCGGTTCCTCGCCCCCGACCTGGCCGCCGCCGACGCCTTCGTACGGGAGGGGAAGGTGGTCGCCGCCGTGGAGCCGGTCACCGGGCCGCTGGCCTAGGGACCTTCCGGCGGGGGCGGGGCCCGTCTCCCCCGGGGAGACGGGCCCCGCCCGTCCGCGCACCCGGCCCGGCGTCAGGAAGCCCGTCCGGGGCGGTGGTTCGGGAAGCCCGCCCGGCGCGGCGGTACGGGGCCCGCCCGGCGCGGCGGTTCAGGAAGCCCGGCCCCGGCGGCGCATCGCGAGCGCCACGAACCCCGCGCCCACGCCCAGGAACCCGGTCCCGCCGAGCACGTACGCCGTCGTGTCCGGTCTGCCGGTCTCCGCCAGGCGTCCGTCGTCCGCGGCGGGACCGCTCCGGGTCACCCCGGCAGGATCTCCGCCGCTCGGGCCGGTGGCGCTCGCGGACGGCACGAACCACAGGGCGCACAGCAGCGTTCCGGCGACGGCGGCGGTCAGCGGGAGACGGCGGGCGGTGGGCACGGAAATGTCGATCCTCCTTGCGGGGCCCCCGAATTGGTCGGTGTGCCGATGCTAGTGAACACAGCGGGTCGCGGGAAAGCCGAGCCGCTCCGGCCGCCTAGGCTCCGGACCATGAGCACTTCTGACACCGCACGCTATGTACGCCTTCGCGTCGACGTGGTCCTGGAGATCGACGGGCCGACCGAGCTGGTCGAGGCCGCCGAGGCCCGGATCGACGCCGACGAGTTCATGCCGGAGGAGGAACGGGCGCACGCCCGTGCCGCCGTGCGCGAGGACGACGCCGAGGCCCTCGCCCACCTCGTCGAGCCCTTCGACCTGATCCGCGACGTCCCCGGGATCGAGATGGTCCAGGCGTCCTGGAGCAGCGAGGAGATCGAGTACGACCCCGATGCGCTGGAGTGGGACCTCGGAGAGGAAGATGGGACGGAGGACGACGAGGACGACCGCCCGTAAGGCCGGTATCCACCCTGTTCGCGGGCCCCGGGACGCCGTCCCGGGGCCCTCCCGCGACACCGGGAACCGGAAACCCCGCCGACGCGTGTCGATCAGTGTTGTTCCCCACAAACCGTACGGTTACGGAACCGAACGAGTTGTCATGGGTATGGAAGCAAGCGTTCACAGGGAACCGGCGACGATGGAGATGCGTGTGATGACGGACGGCAAGCGCCGCAGGAGCCTGGCCACCGCGGCCGTCGTGCTGAGCGGCGTACTGGTGCTCTCGGCGTGCGACGACGGCGACAAGGGCGGCAAGGCCACCGGCACCGCGACCCCCCAGTCCCAGGCCCAGGTCGACGAGGCGGCCGCGCAGAAGACCTCCAAGGCGCAGATCACCATCGCGCCGAAGAACGGCGCGCAGAACGCCTCCATCAACAACGACGCCAAGGTCACGGTCGCCCAGGGCAAGCTCACCGAGGTCGTCATGACCTCCGCCGAGGGCACCCGGGTGAAGGGCGAGATAGCGACCGACGGCCTGAGCTGGAAGCCGAGCGGCCCCCTCAAGCGGGCGACGCTCTACAAGATCGCCGCCACCGCCACCGACGCGGAGGGCCTGGAGGCCCACGAGAACTCCTCGTTCACCACCGTCTCGCAGGCCAACAGCTTCATCGGCAGCTTCACGCCCGAGGACGGCTCGACCGTCGGCGTCGGCATGCCGGTCTCGATCACCTTCAACAAGGCGATCACCCACAAGAAGGCCGTCCAGAGCGGCATCACCGTCACCTCCAGCTCCGGCCAGGAGGTCGTCGGGCACTGGTTCAGCTCCCAGCGCATCGACTTCCGGCCCGACGAGTACTGGACCGAGGGCTCGACCGTCACCCTGAAGCTGAACCTCGACGGCGTCGAGGGCGCCGACGGCGTCTTCGGCGTCCAGCAGAAGACCGTCACCTTCAAGATCGGCCGCAACCAGGTCTCCACCGTCGACGTCGCCACCAAGACCATGACGGTCACGCAGGACGGCAAGACGGTCAAGACCATCCCGATCTCCGCCGGCTCCCCGGAGAACCCGACCTACAACGGTCAGATGGTGATCTCCGAGAAGTTCAAGGAGACCCGGATGAACGGCGCCACCGTCGGCTTCACCGACGACGACGGCAAGGGCGAGTACGACATCAAGGACGTGCCGCACGCGATGCGCCTGTCCAACTCGGGCACCTTCATCCACGGCAACTACTGGGGCCCGGACTCGATCTTCGGCTCCGTGAACACCAGCCACGGCTGCGTGGGCCTCAACGACGTCAAGGGCGCCGGCGACCCCAAGCAGTCCGCCGCCTGGTTCTACGACCACTCCCTCATCGGTGACGTCGTGATCGTCAAGAACTCCAAGGACAAGACGATCGCCCCCGACAACGGCCTCAACGGCTGGAACCTGAGCTGGTCGCAGTGGAAGGCCAAGTCGGCCCTCTGACCCGCCGCACGCGCGGAAGGGCCCCTCCGTCCGGAGGGGCCCTTCCGCGTTCCCGTCCGCTCCCGTACGTCCTACTCCCGTACGTCCACGGGCTCGTCCACGCCCCACTGCGCGAGCAGCCGCAGCGCGTCCGCCGAGGGCGTGCCCGGCTCCGCCTGGTACGTCACGAGCACCAGGTCCGGGTCGGCGCCGGACACCTTCAGCGTCTCGTACGACAGCGTCATCTCGCCCACCAGCGGGTGGCGCATCCGCTTCGCGCCGTGCCCCTTGTCCGCCACCGTGTGCGCCGCCCACAGCGAGCGGAACTCCTCACTCCGTACCGACAGCTCGCCCACCAGCGCGAGCAGCAGCGGATCGTCCGGCCAGCACCCCGCGTACAGCCGCAGCACGCTCACCACCTCGGTCGCCTTGTGCTCCCAGTCGAGGTAGAGGGAGCGCGCGTTCGGGTCGAGGAAGACCATCCGGGCCATGTTCCGCTCGTGCGGCTCCCAGGTGGTGAAGTCGCCGAGCAGCGCCCGCGCCATCCTGTTCCAGGCGAGCAGGTCGAGTCGGCGGCCCAGGACGACGGCGGGCACCCCGTCCATCGAGTCGAGCAGGTGCAGGAGCCCCGGCCGCACCTGCTGGGGACGGGAAAACGCCGCCCGCTGCCGTTTCTTCACCGTCGGCTTCGCCAGGTGCGTCAGATGCGCCCGCTCGGTGTCGCTCAGGCGCAGCGCCCGCGCGATCGAGTCCAGGACCTCCAGGGACACGTTCCGGCCGTTGCCCTGTTCGAGCCGGGTGTAGTACGCCACCGAGACCCCGGCCAGCTGCGCCAGCTCCTCCCGGCGCAGCCCCGGCACCCGCCGGTACCGCCCGAACTCGGGCAGCCCCACGTCCTCCGGCTTCAGCCGGGCTCTGCGGGAGCGCAGGAATTCACTGAGTTCGGCACTGGGGTCCATATGGCCCCATTATCGCCGCCTGACCGGACCCGCGGACGTACGATCCTGACCCTGCCAGTGGTAGGCACACCGATCGTAGGCAGAACAGGTGTCTGGGTGGAACCGGCGTTTCCGGGCAGGCTCGGAGCCATGACCACGAACGTGACCACCGTCCCCGCCTACGCAGCCCCCGCCGCCAACGCCCCGCTGGAGCGCACCACCGTGCCGCGCCGCCCGGTCGGCGAGCACGACGTCCTCATCGAGATCAAGTACGCCGGCATCTGCCACTCCGACATCCACCAGGCGCGCGACGGCTGGGGCGAGGGCATCTACCCGATGGTCCCCGGCCACGAGATCGCCGGGATCGTCGCCGAGACCGGCCCCGGCGTGACGAAGTTCCAGGTGGGCGACCGGGTCGGCGTCGGCTGCTTCGTGGACTCCTGCCGGGAGTGCGCGTACTGCCGCCAGGGACTGGAGCAGTACTGCGCCCGGGGCGGCACGAGCACCTACAACGCCCTCGACAAGAACGGCGAGCCGACCTACGGCGGCTACTCCACCCACATCGTCGTGGACGAGAACTACACCCTGCGCATCCCCGAGGGCATCGGCCTGGACGAGGCCGCGCCGCTGCTCTGCGCGGGCATCACCCTGTACTCGCCGCTCGCCCACTGGCAGGCCGGGCCCGGCAAGAAGGTCGCGATCGTCGGCCTCGGCGGCCTCGGCCACATGGGCGTCAAGATCGCCCACGCGCTCGGCGCCGAGGTGACCGTCCTCAGCCAGTCCCTGAAGAAGCGGGAGGACGCCCTGAAGCTGGGCGCCGACCACTACCACGCGACGAACGACCCGGAGACCTTCACCACCCTGGCCGGCACCTTCGACCTGGTGATCTCCACCGTCTCGGCGCCGCTGGACTTCGACGCCTACCTGGGCCTGGTGCGGACGGACGGCGCCCTGGTGAACGTGGGCGCGCCCGAGGAGCCGGTCAAGGTCGGCCTGTTCTCCCTGATCGGCGGCCGCAAGACGCTCGCCGGCTCGATGATCGGCTCCATCGCCGAGACGCAGGAGATGCTCGACTTCTGCGCGGAGCACGGCCTGGGCGCGGAGATCGAGGTGATCGCGGCGGACCGGATCAACGAGGCGTACGAGCGGGTCGTCGCGAGCGACGTCCGCTACCGCTTCGTGATCGACACGGCGACGATCTGACGCCCGCCGGGGCCGGGCGCGGCCCGGGACGGTGACGCCCGGGGCACCACGCCGGAACCGGGGCCGGGGCATGACGTCCGGGGTAATCGACCCGCGCGCCGTGCCCCGGCACGCTGTCCCCATGACCGCATACGCCCTCGGAAACCTGCACCCGAAGCCCGTCCTCGACGAGGAGGTCCTCACCTACATGGAGCGCGTCCGGGCCACCCTGGACCCCTTCGGCGGCCGCTTCCTCGTCCACGGCGCCCCCGCCCGCGAGGTCCCGGAGGGCACCTGGCCCGGCGCCCTCGTGATCATCGCCTTCCCGACGTACGAGAAGGCCCGCGCCTGGTACGCCTCCGAGCCCTACCGGGCCCTGATCCCCCTCCGCACCCGGCACATGGCGGGCGACGTCCTCCTGATCGACGGGGTCCCGGAGGGCTACGACCCGGCGGCCACGGCGGCGGCCCTGCGGGCGGCGCGGACGGGGTGACCGCACGAGCGTGCCGCCCGTCACCGACACGGGAGCCGGGCCCGCGTGCGGAGGGCTCCGCCGACCGGGCCGGAGCCGGTCGGCGGAGCCCTCCGTCGTCCTGGGTGCCGCGGGGACGCTACTCCGCCCGCGCCACCCCGATCGGGCACGAGACGCCCGTCCCGCCGATGCCGCAGTAGCCCGCCGGGTTCTTGTCCAGGTACTGCTGGTGGTACGCCTCCGCCGGGTAGAACGGACGGTCCTCCGCCGGCAGGACGTGGGTGGTGATCCCGCCGTAGCCCGAGCGCGTCAGGACCTTCTGGTAGGCGTCGCGGGACGCCTCGGCCGTCGCCGTCTGGGCCGGGGAGTGGGTGTAGAGCGCCGAGCGGTACTGGGTGCCCACGTCGTTGCCCTGGCGGAAGCCCTGCGTCGGGTCGTGGGACTCCCAGAACAGCTTCAGGAGCGTCTCGTACGAGACCTTCTCCGGGTCGAAGACCGCCCGGACGACCTCCGCGTGGCCCGTCAGGCCCGAGCACACCTCCTCGTAGGAGGGGTTCTGCGTGGAGCCGCCCTGGTAGCCGACGAGCGTCGTCCAGACGCCCTCGGTCTGCCAGAACTTCCGCTCGGCGCCCCAGAAGCAGCCCAGGGCGAAGTCGGCGACCTCCAGGCCCTCCGGGTACGGGCCGAGGAGCGGGTTGCCGAGGACGGTGTGGCGCTCCGGCACGGAGAACTCCGGCTCGGCGCGGCCGGGCAGCGCCTGCTCGGGGGTGGGGAGGACGGGGGTGCGGGACAGGAACATGCTGCATCTCTCCTCGACGGTCGGCAGTCCGCACAACAAGGAAGGGGACGCCGGGATTCCCCCGCCCGCCGGATCAGCGCGGCAGCGTCAGCGGGCTGCCGCCGTTCGCCTCGTACCCCGTCACCGCCAGGTTCCGGAAGACCGTGTACTCCGCCGCCGGGTCCGCGCTCAGCGTCCACGGCACCGCGCCCACGTGCCCGTCCACCTTCACCAGCTGGTGCATGGCCTCCGCCCAGCGCTCGCCCCGCACCAGGAACCAGACGAGCAGGTGGCGGACGTGCGCCTGCATCGGGTCGTCGGCGCGGGCCGAGTGCACCGCGTACAGCGCGCCCTCCACCGCCTTCGACACCACCGCCGTACGGAAGAAGTCCTGCACGAGCACCACGTCCGGCACGTGCTCGTACACCGCGAACAGCGGCAGCGCGGCGAGCAGCGAACCGTGCGGCGCGCGCGCCGCGGCCGTCGTCGCGAAGTGGTCGGCCTCCTCGCGCGAACCGTGCCACTTCTCGCACCAGTAGTGCAGCGCCGCCAGGTGCGCCCCCATGTGCTGCGGCGCGCGGTCGATCACCTTCGCCCACACCTGGTCGAACTGCTCGTGGCCGTAGCCGAGTCCGCGCGCCACGGCCAGCCGCGTGATGTACGGGACCGGGTCGCCCGGAGCGAGCAGCGCCGCCTCCTCGGTGACCTTCAGCGCCTCCTCCAGGATGATCCGGAAGTCGTCGGTCCCGGCCGCAGACGAGCGCCACGCCTGCTGCACCAGGAACTCGGCGTGCACGGCCGCCCCGCCCGGGTCCTTCGGCGCGTCCGCCCGCCAGGACCGCAGCCACGCCCCGCCGGCGCCCGGCCGCTCCCGCAGCTCCAGGGAGGCCGCGCCCGCGAACGCCTGCACGCGCTGCCAGCGCAGTTCGCCGTCCGCGCCGGTGTCGGCGAGGAGCCGCGAGGCCGCCCGCCAGTCCTGGGTGGCCTGCACGACGTTCAGCACGTCGAGCAGGTCCTCGTCGGCCCCCGGCAGCCGTACGTCCTGGTCCTCCTGCGGCACGAACCCGTACGCCAGCGGGTCCGCCGCGTCCGGGGCCCCCGGCGCGGCCAGCCTGATGCCACCGCCCCTGCGGCGCAGCACGTAGGGGCCGAGGACGCCGAACAGCAGCCCCATCGCGATGAGGAACCAGAGAATGTCCATGTGTCCATTGTCCAGGACAGGCCGTGAGACGAACACGGCGGCGGGCACCCCGCGGCACTACGCTCCTGACCCATGAGCGACCAGCACATCCACCAGAGCTTCGAGACCCGCGCGATCCACGCGGGCAACACCGCCGACCCGCTGACCGGCGCGGTCGTCCCGCCCATCTACCAGGTGTCCACGTACAAGCAGGACGGCGTGGGCGGGCTGCGCGGCGGTTACGAGTACAGCCGCAGCGCCAACCCGACCCGCACCGCCCTGGAGGAGAACCTGGCGGCCCTGGAGGGCGGCCGGCGCGGTCTCGCCTTCGCCTCCGGGCTCGCCGCCGAGGACTGCCTGCTGCGTGCCCTGTTGGTCCCCGGCGATCACGTCGTCATCCCGAACGACGCCTACGGCGGCACCTTCCGGCTCTTCGCCAAGGTCGTGCAGCGCTGGGGCGTGGACTTCTCGGTCGCGGACACCTCCGACGTCGACGCCGTGCGCGCCGCCGTCAACGACCGCACGAAGCTGATCTGGGTCGAGACCCCCTCGAACCCGCTCCTGGGCATCACCGACATCGAGGCCGTCGCGGGCGTCGCCCGCCAGGCCGGCGTGAAGCTCGTCGTCGACAACACCTTCGCCTCGCCCTACCTCCAGCAGCCGCTGGCGCTCGGCGCGGACGTGGTCGTGCACTCGCTCACCAAGTACATGGGCGGCCACTCGGACGTCGTCGGCGGCGCCCTGGTGACGGCCGACGCGGCCCTCGGCGAGGAACTCGCCTACCACCAGAACGCGATGGGCGCGGTCGCCGGACCCTTCGACTCGTGGATCGTGCTGCGCGGCATCAAGACCCTCGCCGTCCGCATGGACCGCCACGGCGAGAACGCGGAGAAGGTCGCCGAGATGCTGACCCAGCACCCGAAGGTGACCCAGGTCCTCTACCCGGGGCTCCCCGAGCACCCGGGCCACGAGATCGCCGCCAAGCAGATGCGGTCCTTCGGCGGCATGATCTCCTTCCGCGTGGAGGGCGGCGAGGAGGCGGCCGTCGAGGTCTGCAACCGCACGGAGCTCTTCACCCTGGGCGAGTCCCTGGGCGGCGTCGAGTCCCTCATCGAGCACCCGGGCCGGATGACCCACGCGAGCGTCGCGGGCTCCGCCCTGGAGGTCCCGGCCGACCTCGTGCGCCTCTCCGTGGGCATCGAGAACGCCGACGACCTGCTGGCGGACCTGCGCGGGGCGCTGGGCTAGGGACGGCGCGCGACGGCCGGGCGGGACTCCGAAGGGTCCCGCCCGGCCGTTCCCGTGCGTTCCCGTGCGCTCAGGCCGGGACCTTCTCGTCCTCCAGCTCCGCGCGGACCGCCGCCCGCAGTGCGGGGGTGTCCTCGTGGCCGTGGACGGAGGCCGCGTGCTCGGCGGCGGCCCGCACCACTTCCTCCTCCTCACCGGTGATGGTGAGGGTGCAGTTCATGACGCTCGGCGTCTTGCGGCAGTCGGCGACTTTCCTGGTCATGACAGCCTCCTCGGCACCCGTGTGTGCCGTCTCCTTCCAGCCTAGGCCCCTCCTCACCACGCCTCGACCTGCGGGGTCGTCGCCGGCGGGGCCTCCCACGGGCGGGCCGCCGACGCCCACACCAGGAACGCGAGCGCGGCGGCCGTGCCCAGGGCCCACAGCAGGCGCCGTACCGCGCGGGCCCGGCGCAGCCGCCGGGCGCCCAGGGCCGAGGCCCGCGGCGCGAGGTCGCGGGGGACCGGCGGGTGCGGGGTGTCGAGCAGCCGCCGGACCGCCGCCTCCCTGTCCTCGTGCCGTCTCATGCCGCCGCCCTCAGCGCGGCGACCGAGCGGGCGCAGACGGCGCGCACCCGGGCCTCGGGAAGGCCGAGCAGGGCCGCGAGCTGTTCCTCGGCGACCCCCTCGTGCAGCCGCAGGACGACGACGAGCCGTTCCCCCGGGCCCAGCGCGGAGAGCACCCCGCCGCGTCCGCGGCGGTGACGGCGGGCGGTGCGCGCGAAGCGGACGGCCAGCTCACGGCGCGCGTACGCGTACGGGTCGTCGTCGCGCAGCCGGTCCCACCCCGCGTACGTCTGCGCGAGGGCGTCGGTCAGCAGGGTTCGCGCGTGCGGGTTGCGGGTCCGGGTCTCGGCCGTGAGCAGGGTCGCGACGTGCAGCAGCCGCCCCGCCGCCCCGGCCACGAACGCGTCGAACTCCCGGGAACGGGAGGCGATCCGGGCTTCCCGTACGCTCCGTCGCTCTCGCACATCCTCATCTGAGGACAGCGCGGGAGCGGGGTCAAGACTCCGGTGCGGACTCGCTTCCCGACGGGGCTCCGGACTCGGCGGGGGGCTGGCCGGCGTGCGCCGACTGGCGCGCGGACAGGGCGGTGTTGAAGCGCGTGAGCAGGGAGCAGAAGGACTCGCGCTCCTCCCGCGTCCACCCCTCCGTGACCTCGGCCATCAGCCGGCGGCGCGAGGCGCGGACCTCCTCCAGGCGCGCGAGGCCGCGCGGGGAGAGCTGGAGGACGACCGCCCGCCCGTCCTCCGGGTGCGACGTGCGCTTCACCAGGCCGGCGTCCACGAGCGGGGCGACCTGACGGGTGACCGTGGAGGAGTCGATGCCCATGCCCGCCGCGAGCGCCTTGACTCCCGTCGGGCCCTCCTGGTCGAGGCGGTTGAGGAGGAGGTACGCGGCCCGGTCCATGGAGTTGCGGAGCTGGCCGGTGCCGCCGAGGCGGGTCTGCTCGGCCCGGCGGGCGAAGACGGCCACCTGGTGCTGGAGGGCGTCGAGGAGACCGGGGTCGAACGCGGTCGTCATGTCCTGAGATGTGGGCATGGCCGTGGGTCTCTCTCGTGCGGGAGCGGTCGGTCGGTGGGGGACAGAGTACGCGGCCCCGCCGAGGTCCGTACCTGGCCCGACCAAACCCGTTCGCCGGTCCGCCACCCGTCCGCCGCCGCCCCGTCGACCGGGTCCGCCACCCGGCCCGCCCCGAACCGTTTGCCGCCCCGCCGACCGGTCCGTCCCGAACCGCCCGCCGCCCGACCGCTGCCCGACCGCCCGTCCTCCGACGGCCACCGGAGCCGTGAGCTGCGAGACTTGCCGTCATGAGCTTCCGTACGCCCCGCCCCCCGCACCGGCTGATGCTCGACGACGTGCGGGGGGCGCAGAAGATGCTGTCCGGGGTGGCCCGGACGACGGCGATGGAGGGCAGCCGCCATCTGACCTCGCTGGTGGGGGCGCCGGTCCACCTCAAGTGCGAGAACCTCCAGCGGACCGGCTCCTTCAAACTGCGCGGCGCGTACGTACGGATCGCCGGGCTGCGGCCCGAGGAGAAGGCCGCCGGGGTCGTCGCCGCCTCCGCCGGGAACCACGCCCAGGGCGTCGCGCTCGCCTCCCGGCTGCTCGGCGTGCGCGCCACCGTCTTCATGCCCGCCGGCGCCCCGCTGCCGAAGGTCGCCGCGACCCGGGAGTACGGCGCCGAGGTCCGCCTCCGGGGCCAGGTCGTGGACGAGACCCTCGCGGCGGCGGAGGAGTACTCCCGGGAGACCGGGGCCGTCCTCATCCACCCCTTCGACCACCCCGACGTCATCGCGGGACAGGGCACGGTCGGCCTGGAGATCCTGGAGCAGTGCCCGGAGGTCCGCACGATCGTGGTCGGCGTCGGCGGCGGCGGGCTCGCGGCCGGCATCGGGCTCGCGGTGAAGTCGGTCCGCCCGGACGTGAAGGTCGTCGGCGTCCAGGCGGAGGGCGCCGCCGCCTACCCGCCCTCGCTCGCCGCCGGACACCCGGTGTCCGTCGAGGCACCCGTCACGATGGCCGACGGCATCAGGGTGGGCCGCCCCGGCGACGTGCCGTTCGCCCTGATCCGGGAGTACGTGGACGAGGTCCGCACGGTCTCCGAGGACGCGCTCTCCTCCGCCCTGCTGCTCTGCCTGGAGCGCGCCAAACTGGTCGTGGAACCGGCGGGCGCCAGCCCGGTCGCGGCCCTGCTCAGCGATCCCGGGGCCTTCCGGGGCCCGGTGGTCGCGGTCCTCTCCGGCGGGAACGTCGACCCGCTCCTCCTCCAGCGCGTGCTGCGGCACGGCATGGCCGCCGGGGGCCGCTACCTGAGCCTGCGGCTGCGGCTGACGGACCGCCCGGGGGTGCTCGCGTCGCTCCTCGCGGCCCTGACGGTGGTCGACGCCAACGTCCTGGACATCAGCCACGTACGGACCGACCCGAGGCTCGGCCTGACCGAGGCGGAGGTCGAGCTGCACCTGGAGACGAAGGGCCCGGAGCACTGCCGGGAGGTCACGGAGGCGCTGCGGGAGGCGGGGTACACGGTCCTGGACTGACCTCCGTACGCCCTTGACCTCGGGATGTGGCGCGGGTCACTTATTCGGTGGGCGCGGGCCGCCCCCGAAACCTAGGATCGGTGGGAAAAAGCCCCGATCCCTTGGGAGTACCCACATGCCAGGCGCGATCCACGCCGAGGGTCTGGTGAAGACCTTCGGCGACGTACGAGCCCTGGACGGGGTGGACCTCGACGTGCCGGAGGGCACCGTCCTGGGCCTGCTCGGTCCGAACGGCGCGGGGAAGACCACCACCGTGCGCGTCCTGACGACCCTCCTCAGGCCCGACAGCGGACGGGCCGTCGTCGCCGGGATCGACGTCCTGGAGCACCCCAACGAGGTGCGCCGTTCGATCGGGCTCTCCGGCCAGTTCGCGGCCGTCGACGAGTACCTCACCGGCCGCGAGAACCTCCGGATGGTCGGACAGCTCTACCAGATGAAGGGGAAGGCCGCGAAGGCGCGGGCGGACGAACTCCTCGAACGGTTCCACCTCGCCGAAGCGGCCGACCGGCCCGCCAAGACGTACTCGGGAGGCATGCGCCGCCGCCTCGACCTCGCGGCCGCCCTCGTCGTCTCCCCGCCCGTCATGTTCATGGACGAGCCCACCACCGGCCTCGACCCGCGCAACCGGCAGGAACTCTGGGAGGTCATCAGGGAACTCGTCGCCGGCGGTACGACCCTGCTCCTCACCACCCAGTACCTGGAGGAGGCCGACCACCTCGCCCACGACATCTGCGTGGTCGACCACGGCCGGGTCATCGCCCGGGGCACCTCCGACCAGCTCAAGGCCCGGACCGGCGGCGAGCGCGTCGAGGTCGTCGTCCGCGAACGGTCCATGCTCACCGGCGCGCGGGACGTCCTGGCCCGTTACGGCGCCGGGGGCACCGCCGCCGGAACCGCGGACGCCGGCCGGGGCGAGGTCTCCGTCGAGGAGCACACCCGCCGGCTCACCGTCCCCGTCACCGGCGGCGCCAAGCTGCTCGCCGAGGTCATCCGCGACCTGGACGCCGCCGGCGTCGGCATCGACGACATCGGACTGCGCCGCCCCACCCTCGACGACGTCTTCATCTCCCTCACCGGCCACGCCGCCGAACAGGGGGACGAGGAGGAGGACGGCGCGCCGGACCGTCCGGGCGGCCGGAAGCACACACGGACGAAGGAGCGGACGAAGTGAGCACCACGACCGCGACCCCCCGCGCCCCCCAGCCGGGCGGCGGCATCGCCCAGTCCCTCAGGGACTCCCTCGTCGTCGCCCGGCGCAACCTGATCCGGATGACCCGGATCCCCGAGATGATCCTCTTCGGGGTCATCCAGCCGGTGATGTTCGTGGTCCTCTTCACGTACGTCTTCGGCGGCTCCATGACGATCGGCGGCACCACCGACCCGGACGTCTACAAGGACTTCCTCATGGCGGGCATCTTCGCCCAGACCGTCACCTTCGCCACGGCGGGATCGGCCGCCGGCATCGCGGACGACATGCAGAAGGGGATCATCGACCGCTTCCGCTCCCTGCCGATGGCGCGGGGCGCCGTCCTCACCGGCCGCACCGTCGCGGACCTCGTGCAGACGTCCATCACGCTGCTCGTCCTCGCGGTCGTCGCCGTCCTCGTGGGCTGGCGCACCGGCTCCGCCGCGCCGACCAACGCCGGAAGGGTCCTGGCCGCCTTCGGCCTGCTGCTCCTCCTCGGGTACGCCTTCACCTGGATCGGGGCGCTGATCGGGCTCTCCGTCCGCACCCCGGAGGCGGCCACCTCGGGCGGGATCATCTGGCTCTTCCCGGTCACGTTCGTCTCGAACGCGTTCGTCGACTCGGACCGGATGACGCCCTGGCTGCGCCACATCGCCGAGTGGAACCCCTTCAGCGCCACCGTCCAGGCGTGCCGGGAGCTGTTCGGCAACCCCGGCGTCTCGACGTCGGACGCCTGGCCGATGCAGCACCCGGTCTGGGCGTCCGTCATCTGGTCGGTGCTGATCGTCGCGGTCTTCCGGACCCTGGCCGTCCGCAAGTACCGCTCGGCGGCCGTGTGACCCCGGTCCCGTACGGCGGGGGCCGGACGGGACCCGGGAGACGACCCCGGCCCCGTGCCCGGCGTCACGCCGCCGGGCACGGGGCCGGAACCGCGGCGCCCGCGCACACGCGGAAGGGCCGGACCCCGCCGGGTCCGGCCCTCCTGGACAAACGGGCGTCTCAGCCGGTGTACGGCTTCGCGCTGAGGATCTTCACCTTGGCCTTCTTGCCGTTCGGCAGCTCGTACTCGGCGCTGTCGCCGGCCTTCTTCCCGTTGAGCCCGATGCCCAGCGGCGACTGCGGCGAGTAGGTCTCGATGTCACCGCTCGCGTACTCGCGGGAGGCGAGGAGGAAGGTCAGGGTGTCGTCCTCGTCGCCGTCGAACGCGATCGTGACGACCATGCCGGGCTCGACGATGCCGTCGTCCGCCGGGGCCTCGCCCACCTTGGCGTGCTGGAGCAGCTGGGTGAGCTGACGGACCCGGAGCTCCTGCTTGCCCTGCTCCTCCTTGGCCGCGTGGTACCCGCCGTTCTCGCGCAGGTCGCCCTCTTCGCGCGCCGCGGCGATCTTCGCGGCGATCTCGGTACGCGCGGGACCAGACAGGTACTCAAGCTCGTCCTTGAGCTTGTTGTACGCCTCCTGGGTGAGCCAGGTGACGTTGTCGCTGGTCTGGGTCACAGGTGCTCCTCGTAGGTACTGGGAATACAAAGCATCGCCCTACACGGGAATGCTGTGCTGTCCCGGGTGGGCGAAACCACGAGCCTAACAATGAGTGGCGGAAAGCGGGAGGACATAAACCATCGGGATGGCGTCACCCCAGGTCACCGCAGTGACCCACCAGGACTCGTCGCTCGTTCCCTACCCACCGCTACCGGGTCGTACACCCGATCAGTTCGGCACTCGTCGCGCGGGCGGTGGTGCGGAGGGAGAAGACCTGGTCGACCCGGGCGGCGGGGTCGTCGACCCGGACGTCCTTGCGGGCCACCTCCGCCCCGTCCTCGGCGCGCGAGCGCAGGGTGCAGACGCCCCGGACGCCCTCGTCCTTGCGGATCTCCAGGTGCACCTGGACCTCGGAGGCGCTCACCACGTCGAACTTGATCAGCTCGGCGCTGATCCGGTTCTCGACGACGTAGTGCCAGCCGAACCAGCCCATCATGCCGAGGAAGAGGACCCCGAGCACCGCTCCGGCGACCTTGAGCTTGTGGTCGGCCCGCTCGTCCGCGGAGCGGCCGTAACGCCCCTCGGGGAGCCGCTCTCGCACCGCGCTCATGATCGATCCTCTCGAAGCAGGGGGTGGCGGAATTTTCGACCCCCCGATTCCGTCACTATAGAGACCTCCCTCCGCGACGAATCACCGAGGACCGACTCTTGACTGTCTTGACCGAGCAGCTCCGCCTGATGGCCGTGCACGCCCACCCCGACGACGAGTCGAGCAAGGGTGCGGCCACGATGGCCAAGTACGTGTCCGAGGGGGTGGACGTCCTGGTCGTGACGTGCACGGGTGGCGAGCGCGGCTCGGTCCTCAACCCCCAGCTCCAGGGCAGGCCCGAGATCGAGGAGAACATCCACGAGGTACGGCGCAAGGAGATGGACCGGGCCCGCGAGATCCTGGGCGTCTCCCAGGAGTGGCTGGGCTTCGTCGACTCCGGCCTGCCCGAGGGCGACCCGCTGCCCCCGCTGCCCCAGGGCTGCTTCGCCCTGGAGGACGTCGACACGGCGGCCGGCGAGCTGGTCCGCAGGATCCGTTCCTTCCGTCCCCAGGTCATCACGACCTACGACGAGAACGGCGGCTACCCGCACCCCGACCACATCATGACCCACAAGATCTCCATGGTGGCCTTCGACGGCGCGAACGACGCCGTGAAGTACCCGGAGGACGAGTTCGGCCCGCTCTGGCAGCCCCTGAAGCTCTACTACAACCAGGGCTTCAACCGTCCCCGCACCGAAGCCCTGCACCAGGCCCTCCTGGACCAGGGCCTGGAGTCCCCCTACGGGGAGTGGCTGGAGCGCTGGAAGGAGTTCGAGCGCAAGGAGCGCACGCTGACCACCTTCGTGCCCTGCGCCGACTTCTTCGAGACCCGCGACCGGGCGCTGATCGCCCACGCCACCCAGATCGACCCCGACGGCGGATGGTTCCGGGTCCCGATGGAGATCCAGAAGAAGGTCTGGCCGACGGAGGAGTACGAGCTCAGCAAGTCGCTGGTGCCGACCTCCCTCCCCGAGGAAGATCTCTTCGCGGGCATCCGCGACAATGCCTGACATGAGCGCACACCTGGCACTGACCCAGCTTGTCCCCTTCGCCGCCGAAGAGCTGGACAAGAACAAGGTGACCCCCGGCGTCCTCGGCTTCGTCGTCTTCGCCGTGCTGGCCGTGGCGGTCTGGCTGCTGATGAAGTCGATGAACCGCCACATGGGCAAGGTCTCCTTCGAGGAGGCACCGGACCCGGCGTCCGCCCCGGACGCCCCGGCGACGGCCGGCACCGGCAAGAAGTAGCCCCGGGAGTTCCCTCCGGCGGAAGCCTCCGCCGGAGGGAACTCCCGCCCCGCCCCGGCCCGTACGCGGACCGCGTACGGGCCGGGGCGCTTTCGCGCGCCTGCCGGCCGTACAGGGGGGCGCGGGGGGCTGGACCGCGTGAACCGGTCGGTCGGGTACGACCTCGCCGTACCCGCTGCGGCACGCCGGCGAACCGGTGGCGTGCGGTGCTCACACCTCTCTGGTGATCACGCGCTTCCCGCAGAGCTTCGACCAGTCGTCACGGTCGGAGGTCAGAACGACCACGGGGGCCGGGACGCGGAGCGCGAGCGCGGCGACGAGGGCATCGATGGCGTACTTGTGCCCGTGCAGTCCGCCGGCGTCCTGAAGCAGCCCCACCGCGGTCAGGGAGTCCTCCTGGACGACCGGTTCCACCCGCAGCCGGGAGAGCACCCATTTCAGGCGCGCCGGATCGGTCTTCCCGTGTACGGCCTCGACGATGGTCAGTGCGGAGACGAGGACAGGAACCCCGGCCTGCCGGGACGCCTCGATGCGAGCCGCCGTCCTGCGGTCGTTGCGCAGAAGCAGGGAGAGCGCCTCGGAGTCGAGCACCAGCGAGCGGGCCGGCTGCTCCTTCACGCGGCGCCCTGCTCGGCGTTCTCGTCTCCGAACAGCTCGCGACGAGCGGCTTCGATCTCCTGCTCCGTGAGCGCACCGTGTTCTTCCTCATGAGCCGCGACGATCTCGGCGAGCCCGTCCATGGCGAGCTGGTGCCTGACGGCTTCGGTGATGTAGCCGGACAGTCCGCGGCGACCGGTGCGGGAGCGGAGCTCGCTCACCAGATCGGCGGGCATGGACACGGAGATGTTCTCGGTGGTCCCGGCGCGGGTCGACTTCATGTCCCGAGTGTAGGACAAGCTCTATTACAGGCAGGGGGCTTCGTGGAACCACATTTCTTGTGGGGTGTGCCGCTTCGAGGCGTTCGGGCTCATGACGACCGTCGCGTCCACGATCTCGATGCCGGCGCACTGCTCCTCGGACCAGGAGTCGTACTGCTCCGCGCTGATCTGGGTGTGCATCCACGCGGGCGCCATCATCCCGGAGGACATGGTGTACCTCCTTCGAGGGGCCTCGGCGCGCGCATTGCCCCTGGAAGTCGGCCTACTGTCAGCGGATGCCGCACCACCCGGCATCCGCGGCGCCCACACGCCCCACTTGCCCCTTCGCACCCCGCCCCGTGGCGCACAGGTACCGTGAGGGCGGGTGAGCGAGGATGGGGAGCATGGCCAACCGACTTGCGCAGACCACCTCCCCCTACCTCCTCCAGCACGCCGACAACCCCGTCGACTGGTGGCCGTGGTCGCCCGAGGCGTTCGAGGAGGCCAGAAGGCGGGACGTGCCCGTGCTGCTCAGCGTCGGGTACTCCTCCTGTCGCTGAGCGTTTTCAGCGTTGACGCTCCAGGGTGAGGACGGCTGCGGCGATGACGGTCATGCGATTGGGGCTGCAGCGGGCTTTGCGGAAAATGCGCC
>NZ_JBIAUG010000032.1:10498-53739 GCF_042892575.1 Streptomyces sp. NPDC001744 | reverse complement strand
CTCACCGGGCTTTCCTCCGGGCTTTTCCCTTCGGTCTTGCGTTTCCGACTCTATCAGATCTTTCCGATCCGATTTCCCCGGTGCTTTCCGGTCCCGTTCGCTTTCGCTCCGGGCCCTTCCCGCGGTTCCGACTTTATCAGAAGTTCTGAGTCGGTTTTCCCGCCTCCCGTTCGGCCTTCCGGGCGCACATCGGCGCCGGGGCTTCCCGTTCTGGCGGAGCCGTAAACGTACTGGAGCGGGGCGCCCCGATGCAAATCGTGGCGCCCCGCTCCTGTTCGCGCTGGTCAGCGCGGTCAGACCTCGACGACGACCGGAAGGATCATCGGACGTCGGCGGTAGGTGTCGGAGACCCACTTGCCGACGGAGCGGCGGATCAGCTGCTGGAGCTGGTGGGGCTCGACGACGCCGTCCTGGAAGGACTTGTTGAGCGCCTGGTCGATCTTCGGGAGCACCGCGTCGAACGCGGAGTCGTCGATGCCGGAGCCGCGGGCGTGGACGTGCGGGCCGCCCACGATCTTGCCGGACGACGAGTCGATCACGACGAAGACCGAGATGATGCCCTCCTCGCCGAGAATCCGGCGGTCCTTGAGGGAGGTCTCGGTGACGTCGCCGACCGAGAGACCGTCCACGTACACGTACCCCGCCTGGACCTTGCCGGTGATCCGGGCGCGACCGTCGACCAGGTCGACGACGACGCCGTCCTCGGCGATGACGATGTGGTCCTTGGGAATGCCCGTCATCGCGCCGAGTTCGGCGTTGGCGCGCAGGTGGCGCCATTCGCCGTGGACCGGCATGAGGTTCTTCGGCCTGCAGATGTTGTAAAAGTACAGCAGCTCGCCGGCCGAGGCGTGGCCCGAGACGTGGACCTTGGCGTTGCCCTTGTGGACGACGTTCGCGCCCCAGCGGGTCAGGCCGTTGATCACGCGGTAGACCGCGTTCTCGTTGCCCGGGATCAGGGACGACGCCAGGATCACGGTGTCGCCCGGGACGATCCGGATCTGGTGGTCGCGGTTGGCCATGCGGGACAGGGCCGCCATCGGCTCGCCCTGGGAACCCGTGCAGACGAGCACGACCTCGTCGTCCGGCAGGTCGTCGAGGGTCTTCACGTCCACGACGAGGCCGGCCGGGACCCGGAGGTAGCCCAGGTCGCGGGCGATGCCCATGTTGCGGACCATCGAGCGGCCGACGAAGGCGACCCGGCGGCCGTACTCGTGGGCGGCGTCGAGGATCTGCTGGATGCGGTGCACGTGGCTGGCGAAGCTGGCCACGATGATCCGCTTCGGGGCGTTCGCGAAGACGTTCCGCAGGACGTTCGAGATCTCCCGCTCCGGCGGGACGAAGCCCGGGACCTCGGCGTTCGTCGAGTCGGACAGCAGGAGGTCGATGCCCTCCTCGCTGAGCCGCGCGAACGCGTGCAGGTCGGTGAGGCGGCCGTCCAGCGGGAGCTGGTCCATCTTGAAGTCGCCGGTGGCGACGGCCGTGCCCGCGGGGGTGCGGATCGCGACCGCGAGCGCGTCCGGGATGGAGTGGTTGACCGCGATGAACTCGCAGTCGAACGCGCCCAGGCTCTCCCGGTCGCCCTCCTTCACCTCGAGGGTGTAGGGGCGGATGCGGTGCTCCTGGAGCTTGGCCTCGATCAGCGCGAGGGTCAGCTTGGAGCCGATCAGCGGGATGTCCGGCTTGAGCCGGAGCAGGTAGGGGACGGCACCGATGTGGTCCTCGTGCCCGTGCGTGAGCACGATGCCCTCGATGTCGTCGAGGCGGTCCCGGATGATGGTGAAGTCCGGCAGGATCAGGTCGACGCCGGGCTGCTCCTCCTCGGGGAAGAGGACGCCGCAGTCGACGACGAGCAGACGGCCGTCGAACTCGAAGACCGTCATGTTCCGGCCGATCTCACCGAGCCCGCCGAGCGGGATGACGCGCAGGGCGCCCTTCGGCAGCTTCGGCGGGGCACCGAGTTCAGGATGCGGATGACTCAAAAGACTCTCCTCACCACGCACGCCACGTACCCCCTGGCACGTGGCGCGCATGACATTCGTGCACTTGCTGTTGTGGTTTTCGACTGGTGACGATGTTCAGTTGTGAAGTCGTTGATCAGAGTTCTACCCCGCCGGCGGCCAGATCGACCTTGAGCTGCTCCGTCTCCTGCGGGGAGAGCTCGACGAGCGGGGGCCGCAGCGGACCGGCGGGGAGGCCCTGGAGGGCGAGGGCGGCCTTGGTGGTCATGACGCCCTGGGTGCGGAACATGCCGGTGTAGACCGGGAGCAGCCTCTGGTGGATCTCGGTCGCCTTCTGGACCTCGCCGCCCAGGTGGGCGTCGAGGAGGGCGCGGAGCTCCGGGGTGGCGACGTGGCCCACGACGGAGACGAAGCCGCAGGCACCGACGGAGAGCAGCGGCAGGTTGAGCATGTCGTCGCCGGAGTACCAGGCGAGGCCGGAGCGCGCGATGGCCCAGCTCGCGCCGCCCAGGTCGCCCTTGGCGTCCTTGTTGGCGACGATGCGCGGGTGCTCGGCGAGGCGGACGATCGTCTCGGTGTCGATCGGGACGCCGCTGCGGCCGGGGATGTCGTACAGCATCACCGGGAGCTCCGTGGCGTCGGCGATGGCCGAGAAGTGCCGGTACAGGCCCTCCTGCGGGGGCTTGTTGTAGTAGGGCGTCACGGCGAGGAGGCCGTGGGCCCCGTCGCGCTCGGCGGCGCGGGCCAGCTCGACCGAGTGGCGGGTGTCGTTGGTGCCGATGCCGGCGACGACGTGGGCGCGGTCGCCGACCGCCTCCCGTACCGCTCGTACCAGCTCCGATTTCTCCGCGTCGCTGGTGGTGGGGGACTCGCCGGTGGTGCCGTTGACGACGAGGCCGTCGTTGCCCGCGTCCACCAGGTGGGTGGCGAGCCGCTGGGCACCGTCGAGGTCGAGTGCGCCGTCCGCCGTGAAGGGCGTGACCATGGCGGTGAGGACCCGCCCGAAGGGGGTCTGCGGAGTGGAGATCGGAGCCATGGGTACCACGCTACTCGCTGCTCAGCACCGGGTGCCCCTCTGGGGGGACGGGAGAGAAGGAGCCCGGCGCTGCCTGCTCGGGGGTTCAGGCAGCGCCGGGTCCGTTTGATCAGCCTAGATGAACTTCCCGAAACCCCGCAATACGGACACTTCGCATGGCGGGGTCGGACATGTGTGCCCTACGGGGCCACACGGCCGTTCTTGTTGAAGGCCGCGTGGGTCAGCGGCATCAGCCGGGCCCAGTGCTCCTCCATCCGCTCGCCGACCATCTCGATCTCCCGCTGCGGGAAGGACGGGACCGCGGCCAGCTCGTGCTGGGTGCGCAGGCCCAGGAAGTGCATGAGCGAGCGCGCGTTGCACGTGGCGTACATCGAGGAGAAGAGCCCGACCGGAAGGACCGCGCGGGCGACCTCGCGGGCGACGCCGGCGGCCAGCATCTCCCGGTACGTCTCGTACGCCTGCCGGTAGGAGTCCTCCATCGCGCGGCTCGTCAGCTCGTGCTGCTCCGGGGTGCCCTCGACGAAGACGTACTTGCCGGGACGGCCCTCCTGGACGAGCTTGCGAGAGGTGTCGGGGACGTAGAAGACCGGCTGGAGCTCCCTGTAGCGGCCCGATTCCTCGTTGTACGACCAGCCGACGCGGTGCCGCATGAACTCGCGGAACACGAAGATCGGGGCGCTGATGAAGAAGGTCATCGAGTTGTGCTCGAACGGGCTGCCGTGGCGGTCCCGCATGAGGTAGTTGATGAGGCCCTTGGAGCGCTCCGGGTCCTTCTGGAGCTCTTCGAGGGACTGCTCGCCCGCCGTGGAGACCCGGGCGGCCCACAGGACGTCGGAGTCGGCCGCCGCGCTCTTGACCAGGTCGACGGTGACGTCGCTCCTGAAGTCGATCTTCACGTTCTCGGTGGGGCTGTCGCTCACCAGCGGTCCTTCCAGTCGGGGTGCAGCCGCCCACTTTAACGAGGGTCCTCCGGAGGTCGGACCCCCTCCTCCTGGAGGACTGCATTCGGCCGGTTTGGTGAAATCCTTGGCGAAAACGGGCACCAAAGGACCGGTTTCCTCGTCTGTACAGGTGAATCACGACGACACCCCCAGACGACATCCCAGGAGAGTGGCTCTGATGTTCCGCCGGAAAGAGGCCGTACCGTTCGCGTTCGTCGTGGAGGCCGACCACTTTCGCAGTAACGTCACTCCGCCGCCCCGGGAACGTCCCAGCGCCTCGCAGATCGTGGGCCGTACCCTGCTCGGACTGACCGTCGTGGCCGGTCTCGTCGGGGCACTGGTCTTCGGGATGCCGTCGCTCCAGTCGGGCGAATCGGCCGCCCGCCAGCAGCAGTCCGCGGCCTCCGAAGGCCACTGAGGTAGCCTCACCGGGCATCGCCCCTTCGAGCGTGCTTGTGAGTGAGGACCTGTCGTGCCCCTGCCCTTCCTGACGGCCGACCGTGCTTTTGACACGACCGACCCTGTCGCCCTGCCGTTCGACGACCACGACCAGTGGCGCCGTCCGTACCGGCCGGGGTCCTGGCGGGTCGGGGCGGCGGCGCTCTCGCTGCTGCTCGCCTCCTTCGTGCTCCTCGCCGCGGTGATCGTCACCGCGGCGGGCTCCTTCGGCGGCGGGGGCGTCACCTTCGGCATCGCCCTGCTCATCATCCTGGCCACGCTGCGGATGCTGCGGATGGGCACCTGGGTGAGCCGGGCCGGCGTGCGGCGCGTGGGCTTCCTCTCGACCCTCACCGTGCCGTGGGCCGATGTGGCGTCCGTACGGACCGCGCAGCAGCCGGTGCGCTGGCTGGGCCTCCCCCGCACCGTCCAGGGACAGGCCCTGGTGCTCGACCGCCGTCGCGGTGAGCAGCTGCTGCTGCTCACCGACCACGGCGCCGACTTCCTCTCCCGGGTGGAGGCGTTCGACCGGGCCGCCGACACGGTCGAGGCGTGGAACGCCGAGTACGGCACGGTCCCGGTCGCTACGCGCTGACCGGACGCCCCTCGTGGAGCGCGATGGCCCGCTGCATCGCCTGGCGGGCCCTGGGGGTGTCACGGGCGTCGTGGTAGGCGACCGCGAGCCGGAACCAGCAGCGCCAGTCCTCGGGCGATTCCTCCGCCTCGGCCTTGCGCCGCGCGAAGACCTCGTCGGCCGAGTCGCGGTCGATCCGGCCGCCCGCCGTGCGCCGCAGCTCGTCGACGGGCAGGCCGCCCTCCGCCTCCAGTTCGGCGGCGAGGCGGTTCGCCCGGCGCGCGAAGCGGGTGTTCTTCCAGAGGAACCAGCCGCCGACGAGCGGCAGCAGGAACGCCACCGCGCCCATGCCCATGGCGGCCGGCTCGCCCGTGAGGAGCAGCAGGACGCCCTCCATCGCCACCACCCCGAAGACGAGCACCAGGACGGTGGAGAGGAAGACGTACGTGATCTTTCCGCCCACGGCCGTCAGCCCAGGTCCAGGAAGTGTTCCAGGCCGAAGGTGAGGCCCGGGGCGGTGGTCACGCGGCGGGCGCCCAGGAGGATGCCCGGCATGAAGCTGGAGTGGTGCAGGGAGTCGTGGCGGACGGTGAGGGTCTCGCCCTCGCCACCGAGCAGCACCTCCTGGTGGGCCAGCAGGCCCCGGAGACGTACCGCGTGCACGGGCACGCCGTCCACGTCCGCCCCCCGCGCACCGTCCAGGGCGGTGGTCGTGGCGTCGGGCTGCGGGGCGCGGCCTGCCTTCGACCGGGCCTCGGCGATGAGCTGGGCGGTGCGGGTGGCGGTGCCCGAGGGGGCGTCCACCTTGTTCGGGTGGTGCAGCTCGACGACCTCGACCGACTCGAAGTACGGGGCCGCGAGCTGGGCGAACCTCATGGTGAGGACCGCGCCGATGGAGAAGTTCGGGGCGATGAGGACACCGGTCCCCGGAGAGGCGTCGAGCCAGGTCCGCAGCCGCGCGAGGCGCTCCTCGGTCCAGCCGGTCGTGCCGACGACCGCGTGGATGCCGTGGCGCACGCAGAAGTCGAGGTTCTCCATCACCGAGTCCGGAGTGGTCAGCTCGACGACGACCTGGGCGCCCGCCTCGGTGAGCGCCTCCAGCCCGTCGCCGCGGCCGAGGGCCGCGACCAGTTCCATGTCCTCGGCGGCCTCGACGGCCCGGACCGCTTCGGAGCCGATGCGGCCCTTCGCGCCGAGGACCGCCACGCGCAGCTTGCTCATTGCTCTTCCTTAAGGGGGACTCGTGGGTCAGGAGACCGCTTGCCGGAGGCGGTCGGCCTGCTTGTCCTTCAGCGGGCCGATCACCGCGAGCGAGGGCCGCTGCTCCAGTACATCGCGGGCGACCTCCCGGACCTCGTCCGGGGTGACGGCGGCGATCCGGGTCAGCATGTCGTCGACCGACATCTGGGTGCCCCAGCACAGCTCGCTCTTGCCGATGCGGTTCATCAGCGCGCCGGTGTCCTCCAGGCCGAGCACGGTCGAGCCGGAGAGCTGGCCGATCGCGCGGCGGATCTCCTCGTCCGTGAGGCCGTCGGAGGCGGCCTTGGCCAGCTCGTCCCGGCAGATCTCCAGGACGTCGTGGACCTGGTTGGGCCGGCAGCCCGCGTACACCCCGAAGAGGCCGCAGTCGGCGAAGCCCGAGGTGTACGAGTACACGCTGTAGGCCAGGCCGCGCTTCTCGCGGACCTCCTGGAAGAGGCGGGAGGACATGCCGCCGCCGAGGGCGGTGTTCAGCACGCCGAGGGCCCAGCGGCGCTCGTCGGTGCGGGCCAGGCCCGGCATGCCGAGGACCACGTGGGCCTGCTCGGTCTTGCGGCCGAGGAGTTCGACGCGGCCCGCCGCGCGCAGGGTGCGGGCGCCGTCGCGGGGGGCGACGGGGACGGCGTCGGCGCGTCCGAGGGCGCCGGCCTTCTCGAAGGCGCGGCGGACCCGGCGCACGACCGTGGCGTGGTCGACGTTGCCGGCGGCGGCGACGACCAGGTGGGTCGGGTCGTAGTGCTTCTTGTAGAAGCGGGCGATCTGGCTCCGGGTGAGGGCGTTGACGGTGTCGACGGTGCCGAGGACCGGGCGGCCCAGCGGGGTGTCGCCGAACATCGTCTGCGCGAACAGCTCGTGCACGACGTCACCGGGGTCGTCCTCGGTCATCGCGATCTCTTCGAGGATGACCCCGCGCTCGGCCTCCACGTCCTCGTCGAGGACGAGGGAGCCGGTCAGCATGTCGCAGACGACGTCGATCGCCAGCGGCAGGTCGGTGTCGAGGACCCGGGCGTAGTAGCAGGTGTACTCCTTCGCCGTGAAGGCGTTCATCTCGCCGCCGACCGCGTCGATCGCGGCGGAGATGTCGAGGGCGGACCGCTCGCGGGTGCCCTTGAAGAGGAGGTGTTCCAGGTAGTGCGTCGCCCCGTTGAGCGCCGGGGTCTCGTCGCGGGACCCGACGTGCGCCCAGATGCCGAAGGTGGCGGAGCGCACGGAGGGAAGGGTCTCGGTGACGACGCGGAGGCCGCCGGGGAGGGTGGTGCGCCGGACCGTGCCGATGCCGTCCCTGCCCGGGAGAAGCGTTTGGGTACGGGCGACGGCCCGCCCCTCGGAGGAGGGGCGGGCCGTCGCGCGGGAACTACGGGACGTCACTTGGCGGCGTCGTCCTTGTCACCCTCGGCGGCGTCCTCGTCCGCGATCACGGGGATCAGGGAGAGCTTGCCGCGCTGGTCGATCTCGGCGATCTCGACCTGGACCTTGGAGCCGATCGCGAGCACGTCCTCGACGTTCTCCACGCGCTTGCCACCGGCGAGCTTGCGGATCTGCGAGATGTGCAGCAGGCCGTCCTTGCCCGGGAGCAGGGAGACGAAGGCACCGAAGGTCGTGGTCTTGACGACCGTGCCCAGGTAGCGCTCGCCGACCTCCGGCATGGTCGGGTTGGCGATGCCGTTGATCGTGGCGCGGGCGGCCTCGGCCTGCGAGCCGACCTGGGCACCGATGTAGATGGTGCCGTCGTCCTCGATCGTGATCTCGGCGCCGGTGTCCTCCTGGATCTGGTTGATCATCTTGCCCTTGGGGCCGATGACCTCGCCGATCTTGTCCACGGGGATCTTGACGGTGATGATCCGCGGGGCGTTGGGGGACATCTCGTCCGGGGTGTCGATCGCTTCCATCATCACGTCGAGGATGTGGAGGCGGGCGTCGCGGGCCTGCTTGAGGGCCGCGGCCAGGACGGAGGCCGGGATGCCGTCCAGCTTGGTGTCGAGCTGGAGGGCGGTGACGAACTCCTTCGTACCGGCGACCTTGAAGTCCATGTCGCCGAAGGCGTCCTCCGCACCGAGGATGTCGGTGAGGGCGACGTAGTGCGTCTGGCCGTCGATCTCCTCGGAGATCAGACCCATGGCGATGCCGGCGACGGGGGCCTTGAGCGGCACACCGGCGTTCAGCAGGGACATGGTGGAGGCGCAGACCGAACCCATGGACGTCGAGCCGTTGGAGCCGAGGGCCTCGGACACCTGGCGGATCGCGTAGGGGAACTCCTCGCGGGTCGGGAGGACCGGCACGAGGGCGCGCTCGGCGAGGGCGCCGTGGCCGATCTCGCGGCGCTTGGGCGAGCCCACGCGGCCGGTCTCGCCGACGGAGTACGGCGGGAAGTTGTAGTTGTGCATGTAGCGCTTGCGGGTCACCGGGGAGAGGGTGTCCAGCTGCTGCTCCATGCGGAGCATGTTGAGGGTGGTGACGCCCAGGATCTGGGTCTCGCCACGCTCGAAGAGCGCCGAGCCGTGCACGCGCGGGATGGCCTCGACCTCGGCGGCGAGCGTACGGATGTCCGTGATGCCGCGGCCGTCGATGCGGACCTTGTCCTTGATGATGCGCTCGCGGACCAGCTTCTTGGTCAGCGCGCGGTAGGCGCCCGAGATCTCCTTCTCGCGGCCCTCGAAGGCCGGGAGGAGCTTCTCGGCGGCGAGCTCCTTGATGCGGTCGAGCTCGGCCTCGCGCTCCTGCTTGCCGGCGATGGTGAGCGCCTGGGCCAGCTCGCCCTTGACGGCGGAGGAGAGCGCCTCCAGGACGTCGTCCTGGTAGTCGAGGAAGACCGGGAACTCGCCGGTGGGCTTGGCGGCCTTGGCGGCGAGGTCCGACTGGGCCTTGCAGAGGACCTTGATGAAGGGCTTCGCGGCCTCGAGACCGGCGGCGACGACCTCCTCGGTCGGCGCCTCGGCACCGTCCTTGACCAGCTGGATGGTCTTCTCGGTGGCCTCGGCCTCGACCATCATGATCGCGACGTCGCCGTCCTCCAGGACGCGGCCGGCGACGACCATGTCGAAGACGGCGTCCTCGAGCTCGGTGTGCGTCGGGAAGGCGACCCACTGGCCCTTGATCAGGGCGACGCGGGTGCCGCCGATCGGCCCGGAGAAGGGCAGGCCGGCGAGCTGCGTGGAGCAGGAGGCGGCGTTGATGGCGACCACGTCGTACAGGTGGTCGGGGTTGAGCGCCATGATCGTCTCGACGATCTGGATCTCGTTGCGCAGGCCCTTCTTGAAGGAGGGGCGCAGCGGACGGTCGATCAGGCGGCAGGTGAGGACGGCGTCCTCGGAGGGGCGGCCCTCCCGGCGGAAGAAGGAGCCGGGGATCTTGCCGGCCGCGTACATCCGCTCCTCGACGTCCACCGTCAGGGGGAAGAAGTCGAGCTGGTCCTTGGGGCGCTTCGAGGCGGTGGTCGCCGAGAGGACCATCGTGTCGTCGTCCAGGTAGGCGACGGCGGAGCCGGCGGCCTGCTTGGCGAGGCGGCCGGTCTCGAAGCGGATGGTGCGGGTGCCGAAGGCGCCGTTGTCGATGACGGCCTCGGCGTAGTGGGTCTCGTTCTCCACTATGGGTTTCTCCTACGTGTTCGTCTTTGCGTCCCGGGCCCGTGTGGCCGGGGACGGTGTGCGACGGCGGCGGAGAAGCGCTTCTGAGGCGGGCCGGTCTTCGATCGAAGCACCCGGGGATTCGGTTCCGGGGGCCACTACCGAGGACCGGCGGCCGGCCGGCGGCTTCTCGCTCGTCGTATGGGGTTGTGCTACCAGACTAAAGGGACGCGCGGGTTTCTCGCACGTACGGCAAAGGGAGCGGCCCCCTGAACGTGGGAACCGCTCCCTCCACGGCGTCCTACTTGGCGCCGCCGGCCGCGCCGCGGCGGATGCCGAGGCGGTCGACCAGCGTACGGAAGCGCTGGATGTCCTTCTTGGCCAGGTACTGCAGCAGGCGGCGGCGCTGGCCGACCAGGATCAGCAGACCACGGCGGGAGTGGTGGTCGTGCTTGTGCTGCTTGAGGTGCTCGGTCAGGTCCGAGATGCGGCGGGTCAGCATCGCGACCTGGACCTCGGGGGAGCCGGTGTCGCCCTCCTTGGTGCCGAACTCGGCCATGATCTGCTTCTTGACGGCGGCGTCGAGAGCCACGCGGATCTCCTCTTGGTTCGTGCGCCCGCGAGTGCCCCTGGTCTGGTTCTCAGGGGAAGCTTCCGTGACTCGGCGAGCGAAGGTCCGATGGGCGCAGCTTCCAGAGGCTTCGGGGGCTTCCGGGAGCGCGTACACAAACGGCCGTCACACAGCGTACCAGTTCGCCGGAGCGGCCCCGGGGGCCCTCCCGCCGGCGGGCTACACGCCGGTGAGGGAGCGGACCGTGGTGAAGACGTCGAGGACGGCGAGGCAGAGCGGGACGAGGGAGAGCAGGACGAAGCCCTCGGTCAGGTCGAGCAGGCGGCCCCAGAAGGGCGAGAGCCCCTTCTTCGGGACGATCAGGCCGATCGCGGTGATCAGCGCGGCCCCGCCGGCGACGGCGGCGGTGAGCCAGATCGTACGGATGTCGAGGCCGCCGCGGTCCCCGTACACCAGGAGGTCCCCGACCAGGTCGGCCGGCGGGTTCAGGGAGAGGCCGAGGACGAGCAGCGCGACGGCGGCGATGCCGGCGACCAGGGCGCAGGCGACCTGGGAGGTGTAGCGGAAGAGGCGGGCGCGCAGCAGCATCGCGAGGCCGGAGGCGAGGGCGAGGAGCTGGCCCCAGACGTTTCCGGCGAAACCGAGGACGGCGGCGGAGCCGACGACGACGGCCGCGCAGCCGCCGACCAGGCCGAGAAGCATCTCGTGGCCGCGGCGGGCCTGGAGCGCGATGCGCTCGCCGTCCACGGGACGGGCCTCCTCGCCGGGCTGCCGCGGGTCGCCGAGGAACTCGTCGCCGGCGGCGCTGCGCGGGGCGGCGTAGCCGATGGGCAGCCGGGCGAAGCGTGCGGAGAGGCCGGGCAGGAAGGCGACGAGGCCGAGGGCGACGGGGGCGCAGACGGCGGCGGCCCCGGTGGCGGTCGCCCCGGTGAGGATCGCGACGAAGGTGGCGAGGGTGCCGACGGCGGCGAGGAAGGTGGCGGCGACGAAGGGGGCGTCCCCGCTGGGGGTGAGCGCGACGAGGACGACGGAGGCGACGAGGACGGTGACGCAGCCGAGCAGGAACTGGAGGCGGCCGGGCCCCTGGCCGGGGTCCGGGCCGATGATCCCGGAACCGGCCGTGAGCAGCAGGGGCAGGGCGCCGAGGCCGAGGGCGACGGCGGTCGGCCGGTCCCGGTAGACGCGGGCGCGAACGCCGGCGAAGGCGGTGAGGAGGAGACCGGCGGCGCCCGCGACGATCCCGGGGAGGCCGTGCATGTCGTGGCGGACCGGGTCGGCGTACCAGAGGACGAAGTTCATGAGGACGAGGAGCAGCACGCCGCCGAGGAGTCCGGCGCCGCGCAGCAGTTCGTCGCTCCACAGGTGCCGGTCGCGGGTGACGGCGGAGGCGACGGCGTCGGAGACGTCGTCGTAGACGGCCGGCGGCAGGGACCGGGCGAAGGGGCGCAGGGAGAGCACCTCGCCGTCGAGGACCCGCTGGGCGGCCAGGGTGCGGGCGCCGTCCAGGACGGACCCGTCGCGGCGGACCAGGTGGTAGCCGGTGGGGGTGCCCGCGGCCTGGGTCTGGCCGGTGAGCCGCAGGATCTCCGGGTGGACGTCGGCGACGGCGATGTCCTCGGGGAGCGCGACGTCGATGCGGCTGTCCGGCGCCACGACGGTGACGCGGCAGAAGCCGGTCGCTGCGGTCGTACTCACGGTGTGGACCCCCTGATTCGCGGTTGCGCACGATGCGCGCGCCACCCTACCGGGGAGCGCCGTAAGGGGCTGCACGTAGGATCACCGCCCATGGGGGAAGTCCGCGCGCCCGGCTGCCGGTGCGGATGCTCCCGCCACGAGCCCGTCTCCAACGAGGGATTGATGCGCCGGTGAGCCAGATCGTCGTCAAACGCCCGCCGAGGTCCCTTCCTCCTGAAGTACCCGGTGAGGAACTGGTCCTGGAGCCTCCGCCGGAACTTCCGCGGGGACAGCAGGAGTCGGCGCTGATGCAGTTGCTCCCGATGCTCGGCATGGGTTCGTCGGTGGTGTTCTTCTTCATGACGCCGTCGCCGATCATGCGGATCATGGGCGTGCTGATGCTGGCGTCGACGGTCGGCATGGCCATCGCCCAGGTCGTGCGGTTCCGTCGTGGTACGCAGGGGCAAATGGCGGATGTCCGCCGCGACTACCTCAAATACCTCGCGCAGACCCGGCGTACGGTCCGCCGCACGGCGCGCGCGCAGCGGGACGCGCAGCTGTATCTGCACCCCGCCCCCGAACAGTTGTGGTCGGTGGTGGCCGAGGGGTCGCGGGTGTGGGAGCGGCGGATCGGCGACCGCGACTTCGGGCAGGCCCGGATCGGCCTGGGGGCGCAGCGGCTGGCGACGCCGCTGGTGGCGCCGGAGACGGCGCCGGTGGACGAGCTGGAGCCGTTGTGCGCGGGGGCGATGCAGCAGTTCCTCGCGGTGCACGGCACGCTGGACGGACTGCCGATGGCGGTCTCGATGCGGGCGTTCTACCACGTGACGGTGTCGGGCGATCCGGAGTCGGCGCAGGCGGCGGCGCGGGCCCTGGTGGCGCAGCTGGTGACGCTGCACTCCCCCGACGACCTGATGCTGGCCGTGGTGGCGGCGCGGCCGGCGTGGGAGCGGTGGGACTGGACGAAGTGGCTGCCGCACGCGCAGGTGCCGGGGCAGGTCGACGGAGCCGGTACGAGGCGGCTGTTCGGCGACGACCTGGGTGAGCTGGAGCAGTTGATGCGTTCCCGGCTGGACGGGCGGCCCCGGTTCTCCCGGGAGAGCCGGCCGGTGCTGGACCAGCCGCACGTGGTCGTGGTCCTGGACTCCGATTCCACCCGCGGCGGTCCGGTGCCGCCGGACTCGCTGCTCGCGGCGGCCGAGGGCCTCCAGGGCGTGACGATCGTGGAAGTGGTGTCCGGCGAGCTCGACGAGCCGCGCGGCGGCCTGTCGGTGGTGGTGCGGCCGGGCCGGCTGCGTCTGGAGTCGGGCGGCGGCTTCGCGTACGAGGGGTTGCCGGACGGCATGTCCCTGCCGGCGGCCGAGGCGCTGGCCCGGCAGCTGGCGCCGCTGCGGACGGGCGGCGGGGACGACGACGAACCGCTGCTCGCCAACCTGGACTTCACGGACCTGCTGAACCTGGGGGACGCGGGTTCGGTGGACGTGGCCAGGACCTGGCGGCCCAGGACGGTGGCCGAGCGGCTGCGGGTGCCGATCGGCGTCGGCGAGGACGGGCAGCCGGTCATGCTGGACCTGAAGGAGGCCGCGCAGGAGGGCATGGGCCCGCACGGACTGTGCGTGGGCGCGACGGGTTCCGGCAAGTCGGAGCTGCTGCGGACGCTGGTCCTCGGTCTGGCGGTGACGCACTCCTCGGAGACGCTGAACTTCGTCCTCGCGGACTTCAAGGGCGGCGCGACCTTCACGGGCATGTCGCAGATGCCGCACGTGGCGGCGGTCATCACCAACCTGGCGGACGACCTGACGCTGGTGGACCGCATGGGCGACGCGATCCGCGGCGAGCTCCAGCGGCGCCAGGAGCTGCTGCGCTCGGCGGGCAACTACGCCAACATCCACGACTACGAGAAGGCGCGGGCGGCGGGCGCGCCGCTCGAACCGCTGGCGTCGCTGGTCCTGGTGATCGACGAGTTCTCCGAACTCCTCAGCGCCAAGCCGGACTTCATCGACATGTTCATCCAGATCGGCCGGATCGGCCGTTCGCTGGGCGTGCACCTGCTGCTGGCCTCGCAGCGCCTGGAGGAGGGCAAGCTGCGCGGCCTCGACACGTACCTCTCGTACCGGATCGGTCTGCGGACCTTCTCGGCGGCGGAGTCGCGGACGGCGATCGGCGTGCCGGACGCATACCACCTGCCGTCGGTGCCCGGTTCGGGCTACCTGAAGTTCGGCACGGACGAGATGACCCGCTTCAAGGCGGCGTACGTCTCGGGGACGTACCGGGCGGACGGGCCGCGCCCGGAGGCGGGGCAGCTGCCGGTGGAGCGGCGGCCCGTGCTGTTCACGGCGGCGCCGGTGCCGGTGGTGTACGCGGCGCCGGACCCGGCGCACCCGGCAGGGCGGGGCGCGGAGGAGGACGAGGCCCTGGCGGACACGGTCCTCGACGTGATCGTGCGCCGTCTGGAGGGGCAGGGGGTGCCGGCGCACCAGGTGTGGCTGCCGCCGCTCGACCGGGCGCCCTCGCTCGACCAGCTCCTTCCGGGGCTCGCGCGGACGGCGGAGCGGGGCTTCACGGCGACGGAGTACACGCGCCGGGGCACGCTCACCGTGCCGCTCGGACTCATCGACAAGCCGTTCGAGCAGCGGCGCGAGGTGTTGTACCGGGACTTCTCGGGCGCGGCCGGTCACATGATGGTGGTCGGCGGGCCGCAGTCCGGGAAGTCGACGCTGCTGCGGACGCTCGTCTCGTCGTTCGCGCTCACCCACACCCCGGCCGAGGTGCAGTTCTACTGCCTGGACTTCGGCGGCGGCGGTCTGGTGTCGCTGGCCGACCTGCCGCACGTCGGCGGAGTCGCGTCCCGGCTCGACCCGGAGCGGGTGCGGCGGACGGTCGCGGAGGTGACGGGGGTGCTGAACCGGCGCGAGGAGTTCTTCCGCGCACACTCCATCGACTCGATCGCGACCTACCGGCGCAAGCGGGCCGCGGGCGAGCTGCCCGGCGGTCGCCCGGAACAGGGCCCGGGGGAAGAGGCGTGGGGCGACGTCTTCCTGGTGGTGGACGGCTGGGGCGGTTTCCGGAACGAGTACGAGGGCCTGGAGGGGACCGTGTCCGACCTGGCCGCGCGCGGCCTCGGCTACGGCGTCCACGTGGTGATCACGGCCTCCCGGTACATGGAGGTGCGGGCGGCCCTCAAGGACCAGATGCTGGGCCGGCTCGAACTGCGGCTCGGTGACGTCATGGACTCGGAGTTCGACCGGAAGGTCGCGGCGAACGTGCCGACCGGGGTGCCGGGGCGCGGTCAGGTGCCGGAGAAGCTGCACTTCATGGGGGCGCTGCCGCGGATCGACGGGTCGAGCGCGAACGACGACCTCGCGGTGGGCACCGCGTCCTTCGTCGAGGCCGTGCGGACCGGCTGGCAGGGTCCGCCGGCACCGCCGGTGCGGCTGCTTCCGCACAAGCTGTCGGCCGACCTGCTGCCGAAGGGCTCCGAGTTCCCGCAGCACGGCATCGCGATCGGCATCGACGAGACCCGGCTGGAACCGGTCTTCGTCAACTTCGAGACGGATCCGTTCTTCCTGATCTTCGGCGAGAGCGAGTCCGGCAAGACGAACCTGCTGCGGCTGATCGTCCAGCAGATCGCCCAGCGGTACTCCCCCGACGAGGCGAAGCTGGTCGTGGGCGACTACCGCCGGGCGCTGCTCGGCAGCCTGCCGGAGGAGCACCTGCTCGAGTACGCGCCGATGGCGAGCTCGCTGCAGATGCACATGGAGGCGCTCTCGGGCGTGTTCGCGCGCCGGCAGCCGCCGCAGGACGTGACGCCGCAGCAGCTGCGGGACCGCAGCTGGTGGTCGGGGCCGCAGGTCTTCATCGTCGTCGACGACTACGACCTGGTGGCGACGAGCGCGGGGAACCCGCTGGCGCCGCTCGCGGAGTACCTGCCCTTCGCCCGGGACACGGGCGTGCGGTTCATCATCGCGCGCAACAGCGCGGGGGCCTCCCGCTCGATGTACGAGTCCTTCATGCAGCGCGTCAAGGAACTGGGCGCGCAGGGCGTCGTCCTGTCGGGCGATCCGGCGGAGGGCGACCTGCTCGGCGCGGTCCGGCCCCGTCCGATGCCACCGGGCCGCGGCTACTTCGTGGGGCGCCGGGGCGGCGCGTCACTGGTGCAGACGGGGCGGCTGCCCGCGCTGTGACCGGGCGCCGGGTCCGGAACGCCTCGGGCCCGGGTCCGCCCCGTGCGGAGGCCGTGTCCCGCCCCTACGGAATCCGTGGGGGCGGCCCGGAACGGGTCGGAACCGTCCGGCGGTCTTCACGTCCGCACGTCCGCGGCAGGGCGCGCGGGCCCCAGAACTGAAAACACCATCCCGGCCCGGCCGAGGCTCGACCAAGGAGGAAACCGTGTCGTTCGAAAACGAGTGGACCCAGCACAAGAACGTCGCCATGGAGCACCGGTCGTCGAGCACACGGCTGAACCAGGTGCCCGCCGACGCCGGCGGGGGCGGGGGCGGGGAGCAGCCGGACCTGGCGACGACGCCGGCCAGGAAGAAGGCTGCCGCCAACACCATCGAGAACCACATACAGCCGGACGTGAAGGCGGCCGCGGACGCCGGCGACGAGGGCACCAGCGGCGCCGTCGCCGAATTCAAGGGCTGGGACACGGCGACCGGCCTGAAGAAGGCCCATGAGCACTGGGACGGCCAGGTGAAGCGCCTGATGGCGCGTCTGGACTCGGAGAAGGCCGCGCTGCGGGGCGCGTCCACGCTGTTCAGCAACAACGACATCGTGACGGGGTACAGCTTCGCCCCGGCACAGTCCAAGGTCTCGGGTCTGTAGGAGGAATCACGATGCCGACGTACCAGGAGATCATGGAGATCGACCTCGGCAAGCTGAGCACCGCCGCCGACGGCTGGAAGAGCATGGCGGAGAAGTTCAAGAAGGTCGAGGACATGTACGAGAAGGAGGTCCAGAGCGTCGCCGCGGGCGGTCCGCTGTGGACCGGCCAGGCCCAGCAGGTCAGCGCGACCAACTTCGGCATCACCCGCAAGGAGCTCGACTCGGCGCAGAAGGAGGCGCGCGCCATGGAGTCGCTCCTCCGGGACGCGCACAGCACGTTCACCGAGCTCAAGGGCCGGGTGAAGGCGGCGGTCGACGAGGCCGTGACCGCCGGCATGAAGGTGTCCGAGTACGGGAACGCCAGCTACGACTTCAGCGAGGTCAGCGCCCAGGAGGCCAACGCCATCCGCCACGACCCGGGCTTGCGGGACGTGGAGATGTCGTACACGACCAAGATCAACGACGCGGTCAAGGCGGTCACGGAGTTCGACGCGGACGTCAAGACCGCCCTGCTCAACGCCTCCGGTGCGGACGGCACCGCGCCCCTGGGCTTCAACGCGAAGCCGGTCGGCGACGTCGAGGCCGTCGAGGCGCTGGCGCTGTCGGAGAAGGTGCGCGAGGGCAAGGCGTCGAAGGAGGAGCTGGAGCACTACCGGGACCTGCTCCGGCAGAACTCCGGGGACAGGCACTTCAGCGAGGCGTATCTGGACGGCCTCGGCGCGAAGGACGCCCTGAAGATCGCGGACCGGATGAACCTGGCGTCGAACGAGCGGGGCATCCCGGCCGACGAGAAGAAGCTCTACGACTCGATCAACGCCGGCCTCGCGAACACGATCGCCTCCGGCACGAAGGACCCGAACGGCTACGCGTACCGGCCGTTCGTGGACGGGCTCAAGGAGCTCGGCACGGAGAACTTCGGGCGCTACGGCAACGTGACCAACGGATATCAGATCCTCGTCACGGCGATGAACCAGGGAGACCCCAAGGCGTACGGCAAGGAGTTCCTGAACGAGATCGGCGACGACATGATCAGGGTCGAGAAGGAGAAGCCCCGCGTCTGGGAGCACTTCTTCGACGGCCAGCGGCCGAACCTCGCCCACGATCCGCTGGACGGGCTGCTCGACATCATGAGCAAGGACCCGAAGGACGCGGAGTACTTCCTCGACCCCAAGGCCCCCGGGAACGCGAACGAGCACCTGAAGTTCCTGCTCACGGACCGGGAGTGGCCGGATCCGGCGATGAACAACCTCTACTCGGCGCCCACGAGGATGGACGACCCCTTCAAGGCGGTGGGTCTCGGCAACGCCATCCAGGCGGCGGCGACGGGGCACGAGCCGGGCGAGAAGCTCGGCCCGGTGGGGCCGCACACCGAGGGGCAGGCGCGGGTCATGCAGAACGCCATCACGTTCCTGGACGACGACAAGGGCGGTGCCGAGTTCCCCGAGGAGCTCGCGAACATCAAGCAGCCGATGGCCCGGGCCCTCGCCGACTACGTGGCCGACACCCACATCACGCTCAACGGCCAGGAGTCGGAGTACGGCGGCGCCGGCGGCAACCCCGACATCACGGGCAAGGGCGACAACGCGCACATCGCGGTGGGCCAGGAGAGCCTGGTCCGCGTCATGCGCGGAATCGCGGACGACGGTCCGTCGTACGCCCTGATGTACGAGGCGGAGCGGGCTTACTCCGCGAAGCTGCTCGCGGAGGCCCCGGCCCCGCCCCCCGAGACCAACCCCGTACACGGTCAGAGCGCCGAGTGGGACCACCGTTCGAAGAACATCGGCTTCGCGATGGGTGCCCTCAACGAGATCGGCGCCGACGTCTACATCGACAAGGGCAAGGAGAAGTCGGACTGGGCCGAGGAGACCGCCGAGTACTCGGCCATCGCCGGCAACGCGCTGATCGGTGAGATCCCCTTCGTGGGTACGGCGGGCGGCGCACTGATCGACTCCGTCAAGTTCGACTGGGTGAAGGACGTCCAGGACGTGGCGGAGGAGCAGGCGAGGAAGGAGTCGAGCGACTCGTACTCGTCGGGGACGGATGGGCTGAACAGCATGTTCGACGCATGGCACAAGCGCGAGGACCTGGGCGAAGGCCCCTTCAATTCCGCCAAGGACGCTGCGAGCGGGGGCCACTCCGACGGCATCGGCGCGGCCAAGAAGTACCTGGGGTGATCATGCGCAGTTCCCGAACCTGGCCGCTCCTCGTCGTCTCCGTCCTCTTCACCGTGACCTCGTGCAGTGACGGGACTCCGTCGCGGGCGGAGCGTCCGGACGACTATGCCTGCGCGGTCTCCGCCGGTTCCCCCGAGGCGAAGTTGCTGTCCCAGGTGATGCGGACGGACTCCTTCACGACCCGGAACGGCTATCGGAGCCCCCGGTTCGTCGAGAAGGCGCAGGACCGCCTGCGCGAGTACGGGGAGGAAGGGAAGACACTCGCCGTCAGGCAGTGCTTCTTTTTTCCGGACGGACGGAGCGGTGACGGCCAGACGACCGTCGAGTACGGGTGGGCTCCCCTCTCCGACGCGCAGAAGGGAACGGACGCGGCCGGCACCCGCCGCTACCGCCTGAACGGGGCGACGGGACGGTCCGGCGACGTCACCACCGACCTCTACGTACGGTGCGAGCTGCCCGGCGAGCTGAAGGAACCGTCGAAGAAGGTCCTCTTCCACGCGGGCGTCTCGTTCACCACGAACCTGGGCACCGTCGAGGACCACGGCACCCAGGACCAGCAGATGTCGTTCGTCTACCTGATGGCGCGCCGGGCCACGGAACTCCTCGGCTGCGAGAACCGGCCGCTGGCGAAGGACCCCGTCGTGAGGCCCCTCACCGGAAACGCCCCCTGACGATCCACGCGAGGCACATCCGGTTCCGCCTGACAGGGCGTCCGCCCGGCGTTCATGATGGAACCGCTACACCGTTCCACCTTTCCCACCGCACGAAGGAGCAGAGCCAGATGGGCACCCAGCAGGAGAAGGACGAGCTGTACGCGCTCGACATCAGCGGTGTCGAGTGGCAGGGAGCCCCCGGTACGAGCCCCGACGAGGAGCGCGTGGAGATCGCCCATCTGCCGGGCGGCGCCATCGCGATGCGGTCCTCCCTCGACCACGACACCGTGCTGCGGTACACCAAGGCCGAGTGGGACGCCTTCGTCCTGGGCGCCAAGGACGGGGAGTTCGACCTGCGGTAGGACGTACGGGAACGCGAAGGGGCCCGCTTCCCCCGAGGGAGCGGGCCCCTTCGCGCGACCCCGGGGGTCGCGGCGCGTACGCGGATCAGTACGCCTCGGTGAAGAGGCGGGACGCCTTGACGTCGGTGGCGCGGTAGCTGTCCTTGCCCTGCTCGACGATCTTGGCGACCTTCTCCAGGCGGTCCCTCATGTCCTCGGCGCGCTTCTTGTACTTGCGCTGGAGGATCTCGTACTCGTGGTGCGCGTCGCCGTCCCAGGTGTCGGTGACGACCTTGAGTGCGGTGTCCATCTCCTGGATGTCCTTGATGATGTTCTGCGAGACCGTGCGGATGCGGTTCGCCATCTCCTGGACGCTCTCGTACCGTACCCGGGTGCCGGCGCTGTCGGCAGACATTTCGTCCCCTTTTCTTAGAGGTTGTTGAGCGCGGAGTTGTTGTTGGCGGCGGCGAACGCGGCACGGACGTCGTCGTCGTTCGCGTTGCTGAGGTTCTTCGTCTCGCCGACGGCGTTGAGCAGCACGCCCAGCAGACGACGGATGACGTCGTGGTCCTCGTTGAGGAACGTCTGGGCCTGCTTGAAGCCCACCGCGCCGACACCGGTCCAGCCGGCGCTGCACGTCTCCAGGATGTTGGCGAGCTCGCGCGCCTGCTTGGAGACCGCCTCACCGGTCTCCATGATCTTGTTCTTGGCCTTGACGACCGGATCGTCTGCGAGTCCGAACCCGCCGGTGGGAGTGCTCATTCGTGCTCCTCGGTTGGTGAGATGACCTTGCTCATGCGTCTGTCGACGTTCTCCTGCGTACTGCCGCCGCCACGACGACGCCCAGGACGGCGACGACGGCGACGGCACTCACGGCGACGGCCCGGAGCGGGAGACCGCTCTCCTCGGGCCCGGCGGCCGATTCGGTCTTCCCGGGCGTCCCGGGGCCCGTGGCCGGACTCGTGCCGCTTGTCCCCGTCTTCCCGGGTGAGGGGGAGGTCCGCGGTGCGGACGGAGCGGGCGACCGGCTCGCCCGCGCGGCGAGCAGCGGGTTGACGTCCGGATCGCCCGGATTCCCCTTGCCCTCCAGGAGCACCTGAGCGGGGCGTACGGACCCGTAGCCGATGTACTTGCTGGGGACGGGCCCGTTGTGTCCGGCCGTCTCCAGCATGACCCGGAGGACCTGGTTGGCGGTCCAGTCGGGGTGGGCGGACCAGATGAGGGCGGCGGTGCCGGAGGCGATGGCGGAGGCGTGGCTGGTGCCCTCGAAGGCGCAGTACTCGGACTTGTTCTTGGAACAGCGGCCCGGCGCATCGACGCCGGGGGCGGCAAGGGCGAGGTGGGGGCCGTAGCTGGAGAACTTGGCGATCTTCCCCTTGGTGTCGAGGGCTCCAACGGCAACGACACCGGGAGTCGCCGCCGGATAGAGCGGACCACCATCCCCGTCGTTGCCTGATCCCGCGAAGATCAGTACGTCCTTCGCCAAGGCATAGTCCACCGCCTTCTGCCACTTGGCGATGTCCTCATCGGACTCGACTCCGGCCATCGAGATGTTGATCACCTTGGCGCCGTTGTCAGCCGCGTACCGGATCGCCCGGCCTGCGTAGCCCACCAGGCCGTAGGACCCGACAGCATCGGCGACCTTCAGAGGAAGAATCCTGGCGTCCGGTGCGATTCCCCTGACGCCGCCGTTCGCTCCGGTGCCCGCGATGGCAAGGGCCATGTTCGTGCCGTGGGGACTCGTGTCCTCGCCGTTCGCAAGGCCGTCTCCCCCTTTGTCGTTGTAGAAGTCGCGGCCCGGGAGCACTTTGCCGCGCAGCTCCGCCATGGACGAGTCGACGCCGTTGTCGAGCACGGCCACCGTGACGCCCTTGCCCGTGGCCACCTTCCACAGCTCGTCCGCCTTCATCGCCTCCAGGTACCACTGGCGCGACCGCATGTCGTCCGCCTGCGCCACCGGCGCCGCGACGGTCCACGTCGCGACGACGGCGGTCAGGGCGCCGAGCAGACCGACCGCTCGGCTGCGAACGGCCCGGGTGGGGAAGGGCATCGGGGGAGACTCCTAGTCGATGACGGGCGGGACGATCCGGCGCTGTCCCGAGGTCCACGTCTCCTCGTCCTCGGACAGGTAGTCGGGACGGTTGCGCGTCTCGCGACGCTCTTTCCGGTCCGGGTCGGTGGAGGCCGGGGGACGGACGAGTCCCGTGCCGCCGGGGGTGAAGGCACGCCCGCCCGTGGCGGACGTGGCGGCGGATCCCACCGTTCCGCCCGGCTGGGTCGCCAGTCGGCGGCCCGCCGCACCGGGCGTGCTGCCGGGGGCGCCGCCGAAACCTCCGGCACCGGGACCGTGCATGCCCGTGGCCCCGCGGCCGAGCTGGGAGGCGGCGCGCTCCTCACCGATGACCGTGCCCATGGGCATGGACACGCGTCCCGGCCGGCCGGGTCCGGCGTGGCCCGGGACCTGCCGACCACCGATGATGCCCTCGGCCCGAGGAGCGGAGCCCAGCGGGCCGGGACCCGTGAGCCCGGGGGCGCGGGTGACGGGACCGGACGGCCCCGGGGTGGCCGGGCGCGGGAGCGGGTGGCCGCCCTGGGGACCGGTCTGCCGACCGAAGGGCGGAGCGACGGGAGGGAGCACGGGCCCCGGTCCGCTCGTCGTCGGGGGCTGCACGGCAGGGGGCTGCGTCGTGGGCCGGTTCGGTGCCTCCGGAGCAATGGTCACCGAGTCGAGGCGGGTGTCCACCACCCTGTCCGGCGGTGCGACCGGCGGAGGAGGCGTGGACGGCTGCGTCGGCGAGGGGGACGGCGGAGTGATCCGGTCGGCGCCGCCGGTGCCCGGCTCCGCGGGCCGCAGGGAGGGCGAGTGGACGGTGGGGGCTGAGCCTGTACCTGTGCCCGAAGACGTCCCGGAGCCGGTTCCGTCTCCGGGGCCGTATGCCTTCTCACCGAGGTCGACGGAGCCGTTCAACGGCTTGAACTCCGGCTGCCGCTCCGTCGCGATCCGCTCCCGCGTCGCGTCGTAGTACGACGACAGGCGCTGGAGCTGCTGGATCGCCTCCTGGAGCTTCGGGCCCTTCTCGGCCTCGATGCGGGCCTTCTCCTTCTCCGGGTCCGCGAAGCACATGCCCGCCGGCTTCGGCACGGCGGCCTTCGCCTCGGTGAGGGCCTGGCCGGCGCGCTTCATCTCCTCGGAGACGACCTTGGTGAAGTCGCCGAGGACCAGGGTCTCGGAGACCATGCCCGCGCCCCACTTGCGAAACGCGTCGCCGCCCTCGCCCTCCCACTCCACGCGGCTGATGTAGTGCCGCAGATCGGTGGCGATGGCAAGGATCTTGGGCACCGCGGCCGCGAGGGCGGTCCCGCTGCTCGACAGCTCCTCGGGCCTGGCCGACGCGATCATCGCGTACAGGGCGTCCAGGGACTTCCCCTCGAACTCTCCCGACATCGTGTGTTCCTCCCCCGTCGGCGTCAGCTGAATCCGCCGGTGTCGGCGGTCCCGTGCGTCGGTGTGACCGGCTGCTCGGGCGTGGGCGCGCCCCGGCCTCCGGTGCCGTGGTGCTTGCTGGTGCCCGTCTCGACGGACTTCTGGATCGCGGCGAAGCGCTGCCGCTCCTCCTCGTCCACGCCCGAGTACCCCTTGTCGGCGATCCGGGCGCGAATGCCCATCGCCTCGATCGTCTCGCCGAAGATCCTCGTCAGCTCTTCGAGCCGTGTGCGCACCTTGTCGTACGCCCCGTGCAGCTCGGTTGCGGCGGCGAAGCCCGTGCCGTACGCGTCCGGTGTGATCCTCTGTTCGCCGATCTTCGTGTGTTCGGCGGGCGAGCTCTTCAGCTCGTCGAGCAGTTTCTGCATGCGCGTCTGGAACGTCTGGAGGGTTACCTCTCCGACTTCCAGATCCTTCTTGCCGTGCCCGTCCGGTCCTGCCACGTCACATCCCCCGTCCCGCAAGAACAACGGTCACTCTAGCCACTCGGTACGACAGTTCCAACTGCAAAGCCCTGTCCGGAGAACCGTTCACGGGCGTGCCCCCTTCCGGCGGCGGCCGTCACGGATCACGGTGGCGGTTCCGGCGACCACGGCCACCAGGACGGCTCCGATCCCCAACGCGTAGGTGGCGAGCCGTTCGGAGCGCTCCTGGGGCGTCTCCGACAGGGCCAGGCGGGCCGGCTCGGGGGCCGGCGGCCTGGGCGGGCCGGGGTCGGGCGTGGGCGAGGACGGCGGTGTGCCGGGGAGGTCGGCGAGGGCCCGTACGGGATCCACCACGCCCCAACCGACGTGATTGTCACGCCCGTTGACGGAGCGGACGGCGGTCTGCTCGATGCGGGCGACGATCTGGGCCGGGGTCCACTTCGGGTACTTGGCGCGGAGCAGGGCGGCGACGCCCGCGACGTACGGGGCGGAGAAGCTGGTGCCGTTGTCGACGCACTGGCCGTCGCCGGGGACGGTGGAGACGATGTCGACGCCGGGGGCGGCGACGTCCACGAAGGTCCCGGACTGGGAGAAGGCGGCGCGCTCGTTGTTGCGGTCCGAGGAGGCGACGGCGAGGACGCCGGGGAAGGCGGCCGGGTAGGTGTTCCCGAGGGCGCCGTCCACGCCGTCGTTGCCCGCGGAGGCGACGACGACGACACCCTTGGATATCGCGTTCGCCACGGCCCTGGCCAGGGCGGATTTCGGGGAGAGGGCCTGGGTGGTGTCCTGCGAGATGTTGATGACGTGGGCGTTCTTCGCGACGGCCCAGTCGATGGCCCGGGCCATCGTGTCGGTCTTGCCGTTGTTCTTCTCGTCGTTCTGCCGGATCGGGATGATCGTCGCCTCGGGGGCGAGGCCGACGAAGCCGGTGCCCTCGCGGGGGCGGGCGGCGATGATGCCCGCGACCTTGGTGCCGTGACCGACCTCGTCGACCGTGCCGTCCGTCCTGCCGCGCCTCTCGTCGCCGGGGCCCGGATTCTTCTTGTCGGGTTCGAGGTAGTCCTTGCCCGCCCCGGCGTCGACGGCGGTGCGCAGCTGCGGGTTGACGTCGTCGACCCCGGTGTCGATGACGGCGACCCGGACGCCCTTGCCCCTGGTGTCCTGCCACAGTTCGTCGAGGAGGACCCGCTGGAGCGGCCAGGGGGTTCCCCGGATCTGCTCCTTCATGGGGAAGGCGCACTCGCCGCCGCCGTCGAGGACCGGCGCCTCCCGGGGCGTCGCGGCGGTCGCCGCGGGGGCCGGGAGGAGGAGGGCGAGGGTGCCGGCGGTGAGCAGGGCCGCCGTGCGGTGCGTGGTCGTCACCGGCGCCATCCCCTAGGAACCCTGCGGCTGGCGCGCGCTGTTGGTGTCCAGGCGCGGGCCCTTCGAAAGGAACTCGGACCACTCGATCGGCACCAGGACCGGGGTGACCTTCTCGTAGCCGAGACGCTTCTGGGCGTCGCTGGGTTCCGGGCGCCCGTCGCTCCGCGGTTGCTTCCCCGCGCCGATCTCGGAGCGGTCGGAGTCGCTGTCGCCGTTGGCCTGGACGGCGTATCGCAGGCCGGTGTCGGTGACGAGGAAGAGGGAGCCGTCGGGCGTCTTCTGCCGGCCCTGGATCTGGGTGTAGAGGAGGCCGGTGCCGGGCGTGACGTACGTGCTGGTGCCCCCGGCGGTGATGTCGGCGGGATAGTCGCGGCCGGCCCAGGTGGTGAGGGTGGTCCCGCCCTTCTCGTCGACGTGGGTGAGGACGCTGCAGACGGTGTCGCGGGCGCCGGGGCCGGAGACGGCGTTGACCCGGGTGGACTTCAGCCGGGGCCAGCGCGCGCCGTCGTGGAAGGGGGTGGGGTCCGGGTCGACGGAGGAGGCGTCGACGGCGGTGGCCCTGCCGTCCATGTCGAGGACGGCGGTCTGCGGGGAGTTGATGAGGAGCCAGGCGGTGAAGGGGGTGACGGGCCGGACCTTCCCGGCGAGCACGACGTAGTGCTGGGGGCCGGAGCCGGTCTGGGCGAGGAGGACCATGCCGATGCGGTTCTCGGTCCCGGTGAGGGTGTCGCCGGGGATGCCGGCGGGGTCCCCGACGCGTCCGTCGATGCGCGGGAAGTCGATCTGGTCGCCGGCCTTCAGGGTGGCGAGCCAGTCGTCGGTGACGGGCTGCGGCTCCTTGCCGAGGCCGACGAGGGCGGTCAGGAGGCCGGTGGAGCCGGCCTTCACGGGGTACTTGGTGCCGGTGTGGTCGACGAGGAACCGGGCGTTCCCCTTCTCGCCCCTGACGTAGAGGACCTGTCCGTCCCCGAGCCGGCCAGGGCCCTCGGTCCGCCCGAGGTCGCGCTCGGCGAAGAGGAAGGTCGCCTTCTGGACGCCGGCGCCCTTGCCGCCGCCGGGCTGTTCGCAGACGGCCCAGCGCTTGGGCCTGCCCGCGTCGTCCGCCGCGGGCAGCCGGTCGGGGGCGTAGGGGATGCCGAGGATCGGGCCGCGCGGCGGCTTGCCCTCGTCGAGCTTCCCGTCCTCGACCTGGACGACCTGGAACTTGTCGGGGTCGAGCAGGAGCCGGGCGGAGGTGAGGTTGAGGACGGGGTGGAGCAGGGTCTTCCGGTCCTTGCCCCTGCCGGTCTCCAGGACGACGTACCGGGTCGTCGACTGCTTGCCGACGATCACGCGGGTGCCGGGGTCGTCCCAGCCCTTGGGGGCGGTGGGCTTGAACATGCCCCAGGCGCCGAACCCGGCGACGGCCAACGCGGCGACGACCAGCCCGGGGAGGACCGCGCGCAGCGGCTTCGGCGCCCCTTCCTCGGTGCCGGAGGGAGAGGGCTGGAGGAATGCCGCCACCGTGCGCTTCTTCGCAAAGGTGTACGCGTTGAGCTCGTCCCGTCGCGATGCCATGAGTCCCCATTCTCGTCAGGCGCGGTCTCCTCGCGGGGCGGCCGGGGCGGTGGCACCCGGGCCCCGGCCGTCGGACCGGCCCCCTACTATGCCTGCTGCCCCGTGGGGTTCGTGGGGCGGGTAGGGTGATCCGGCCGCCAAAGCCCTGGCAGGCCAGGGTCATCGGGACGAATTGAGGGGGATTCTCCATCATGGCTTCCGCGACGCGGAGGCGGCCCGCAGCGGCCGCCGCCTCCGCTCCCCCGCCCGCGGGACCCGGCTCCTCGGTCTCGCCGAGGCTCCAGGCCCGCCCCGGTCATTTCGGTTCGTTCCGATTGCAACAGCTCGTACTGATCGAGGTGGCGGCGGCCCTGCTGCTCGTCGCCTGGGCCGTGGAGCCGGTCCTGCTGGCACCGGCGGGCGTGGTGGCCGTCGTGCTCGTCCTGCTGGCCGTGGTGCGCCGGCGCCGGCGTTCCCTGCCCGAGTGGCTCGGCACCTTCCTCGCGCTGCGCGCCCGGACGCGCCGGGCCGCGTCGTTCACGGTGCCCGAGGGCACCGAGCCGGGCTTCGCGCCGATCATGGAGTGCGACCCGGCGCTGCGGACCCTCACGTACGGCGACCGTGACCGGCGTCCGGTCGGCATGGTCGGGGACGGCACCTTCCTGACCGCGGTCCTGCGGGTGGACGCGGAGGGCACGGCGCTGCGGCCGGACCGGGCGGCGCGGCCGCTGCCGGTCGGGATCGTCCGGGACGCGCTCAGCGTGGACGGCATCCGGCTGGAGTCGGCGCAGATCGTCCAGCACACGCAGCCGGCCCCCGCGCCGCACCTGCCCGCGCAGTCGATGGCGGTGCGCAACTACGGCCCGCTCCAGGCGCGGACGGGTTCGCCCGCGGTGCGGATCACCTGGATCGCGCTCAAGCTCGACCCCGAACTCTGTCCCGAGGCGGTCGCCGCGCGCGGCGGCGGCATGACGGGCGCGCAGAAGTGCCTGGTGCGCGCGGCCGACCAGCTGGCGAGCCGGCTCGCGGGCGCCGGGTTCCGGGCGAGCGTGCTGACCGAGCAGGAGCTCACCTCGGCGCTCGCCACGTCCAGCTGCGCGAGCCCGATGGCGATCGCGCAGGCGGGCCGGGGCCGGCCGCAGGAGCGGCGGGCCCGGGAGACCACCCGCACCTGGCGGGTGGACGACCGCCGGCACACGACGTACTGGGTGGGGCGCTGGCCCCGGCTGGGCGGCCGGAACGGCGGCGCGGGCGCGTCGATGCCGCAGCTGGTGGCCCTGCTGACCTCGCTGCCCGCGCTCGCGACGACGTTCAGCCTGACGCTGAGCGGCGGGGACCGGCAGGAGGTGACGGTGACCGGACACGTACGGATCACCGGGCGCAGCGACGAGGAACTGGTGGCCGCGCGGCACGAACTGGAGCGCGCGGCGCGCGGGGTGAGGACGGGGCTCGTGCGACTGGACCGGGAACAGGTGCCCGGCGTCCTGGCGACGCTTCCGCTGGGGGGTGCGCGCTGATGTCCACCGCCGCCCCGCACGAACCGCACGGCTTCCCCGGCCCCGGTGCACAGCCGGGCGCGGGGGCTCCCGGACTCACCGGCGCGCCCGGCGTTCCCGGTGTCGATGGCGCCTCCGGTGCCCATGGCGTGCGGCCGGCCACCGGTACGTACGGCGGACGGACGGACGCCCCCGCCGCCGCGCCCCTCCCCCGGCCCGCCGGACGGGGCGGACGGCCCCGGTTCGGCTTCGGGCTCGTCGGACCGCGCCGCGACCGGCACTCCGTGTCCGTGGAGCAACTCGAAGCGCTGGCCCTCCCGGTGGGCGACGACGGCGTGGTCATGGGGGTCGACGCCGAGGGCCGCCCCGCCGTGCTCGGCATCAACCGCCCCGTCCCGTACGACGTCACCCTCATCGGCGGCCTGTGGACCGCGCAGGTCCTGGCGCTGCGGGCCGCCGCGACGGGCGCCCGGGTGGCGGTCGAGACCGGTCGCGCGCAGGCGTGGACGGCGCTGGCCCGGGCCGCGGGCGGCGGGCAGCCCTGCATCACGCTGCACGACGTGGGCCGGGTGCCGCCGCAGGGCGCGTCGGCGGGCAGCCCGGTGGTCGTGGTGCGCGACTGCGGCATGCGACCGCCGCGCGGCCGCGTCGTGTCGACGCCCTGGCAGTCGGTGGTGACGCTGCTCCCCTATCTCAGCCCGGTCGCGCCCCGCCTCCTGGAGAAGTCCTCCCTGGCCGGGGTCCAGCGGGTGTCCCCGGACGAGGCGGTCCGGATCGGCCGCATCATGAACCTGCCGCGCCACGCGTACGAGGCGCTGTCCACGCTCGCGGACGGGGTCACCCTTTGGTGCACCCCGGACGACCGCCAGTTCGTGATGACGCAGGCGACGGACGTCGAGACCGGATTGTTGGGCGGCGCGCGCCGCATGGACTGAGCGGCACGAAGTCGCTCGCGTACGTCCCTTTTTGCATCGTTTTGAACGGTAGGGGTTCTCACTCTGCGGCGCGGTCGGGTCACTTGGGGACCGGACCGGGCCCCGGAGACGGGCGGGACGGAGCTGCCGGGCCCGCCCGGAGGTGGCCCGCGCCGATTAGGCTGGAAGGGCCCCGCCCACGACGGCACAAGGGTGCTCGACCACACCAGGAGGCAAAGTGAACGGCGATCGTGACGAGATCCACGGGGGTTGGAATCCGCCCGCCGACGATCAGTCCGACGCGGATCCCGCCGAGACGACGGGTGAGTTCACCATCGACTACACCCCGCCCGCCTGGTACACGCAGAACGCGCCGGACGGTACGGGGGCGGGTGGCGTCGCTCTCCCGCCGCCGAGCGGAGCACCGGTCCCCGTGCCGGGCCCCCCGGCGGACAGCGGTTACGAGCCCCCCTGGAGCCCCGCGCCGCCGGCGACGCCGTCCCCGGCTCCGGGCGACTCCGCGCCGAAGGACCCCACCGCGCCGAACGGCTCGCTGCCCGACGGCTTCACGGCCGCCGACGCGCCGTCCGACGGCTCCGCGACCGACGGTCCGGCGCCGGCCGGCTCCCCCACCGGGGGCGGAAACGGAGACGTGGAGAGCGGTGCCACCATGCACTTCTCTCCCGCCGCGCTCCGGCACGAGGTCGCGGAGCGGGCCACCGGGTCCCCGGCGGACGGCGCCGAGGTGCCGGACGCGGGCCCGGACGCCGCTCCGGCCCCGGCCGGGGACGACCACGCCCCGGCGGGTTCCGGCGTGCCCTCCCCCGGGGCACCGGAAGAGGCCGGGGACGCCGAGCCGTCCGTGACGGACTCCGTGACGGACGGCGGCGAGCCGGGCGACGCCTCCGACGTCACCACGCCCCCGGAGGACCGGACCGCCCGGGCCGGTACGGAGACCACGGCGGAGGCGGGGGCGGAGACCGCGGCGCCCCCTGCCGCCGACGTGCCCCGGAGCCCCGGCGCCGTTCCCGGTGCCTTCCCGGCCCCCGGCGGTCCCGCCGCTCCCGGCGACTTCCCGCCCGCCGCGCCGCAGCCCGGGGCCGCGCCCGGACTCCCTCCCCTGCCGCCGTCGTTCCAGCCCGCGGCACCGGCGGCCCAGCAGTGGCCCGCCCCGCCGGCTCCCGGCGCCCAGCCGGTGCCCCCGCCCGCCGCCCGGCCGTCGCCCGCGTCCGCGCCGGCCGCGCCCGGCCCCGTGCCCCCGCAGTCCCAGGAACCGGCCGGATACGGCTACCCCCAGGCTCCCCAGCCCCCGCAGCCCCCGGCTCCCGCCCCGCACCCCGGCTACGGCTTCCCGCACCCCAGGACGCCCCCGCAGCCGGCCGGTTACGGCTACCCGCAGCCCGGCGGTGTGCCGCCGCAGGCCCGGGAAACGGGCGACTACGGGCTCCCCCAGCCCGGTGCCGTCCCCCCGCAGCCTCCCCAGCCCCAGCCCCAGCCGCACTCCCCGCACGACGCACAGCCGCCCGTCGATCCCCGGACCGGGGCGGCCTGGCCCTCGCCGGTGACGCACGACCAGCGCGAGCGTTCGGTGCCGGGGGCCCCGCTCGGGTACACCGCCGCCGTCGAGCTCTCCTCCGACCGGCTGCTGCGGAACAACAAGCAGAAGCCCAAGTCCAGCCGGAACCCCGGCGCCGCCTCCCGTTTCAAGCTCGGCGGCAAGAAGGAGGAGGCGGAGCGGCAGCGGAAGCTGGACCTGATCCGGACGCCGGTCCTCTCCTGCTACCGGATCGCGGTCATCTCGCTCAAGGGCGGCGTCGGCAAGACCACGACGACGACCGCGCTCGGCGCGACCCTGGCGACGGAGCGGCAGGACAAGATCCTGGCGATCGACGCGAACCCGGACGCCGGCACCCTCGGCCGCCGGGTGCGGCGCGAGACCGGGGCGACCATCCGCGACCTGGTGCAGGCGATCCCGTACCTCAACTCGTACATGGACATCCGCCGGTTCACCTCGCAGGCGCCCTCGGGCCTGGAGATCCTCGCCAACGACGTGGACCCGGCCGTCTCGACGACCTTCAACGACGAGGACTACCGGCGGGCGATCGACGTCCTGGGCAAGCAGTACCCGATCATCCTCACCGACTCGGGCACGGGTCTGCTCTACAGCGCCATGCGCGGGGTCCTCGACCTGGCCGACCAGCTCATCATCATCTCCACGCCCTCCGTGGACGGCGCCTCCAGCGCGTCGACCACCCTGGACTGGCTCTCCGCGCACGGCTACGCCGATCTGGTCCAGCGCTCCCTCACCGTCATCTCGGGGGTCCGCGAGACCGGCAAGATGATCAAGGTCGAGGACATCGTGCAGCACTTCCAGACCCGTTGCCGGGGGGTCGTGGTCGTGCCCTTCGACGAGCACCTGGCGGCCGGCGCCGAGGTGGACCTCGACATGATGCGGCCGAAGACCCGCGAGGCGTACTTCCACCTGTCGGCGCTGGTGGCCGAGGACTTCGTCCGGGCGCAGCAGGCGCAGGGCCTGTGGACCGGTGACGGCCGGGGGGCGCCGCCCCCGCACATGGCGCCGCCGATGCCGGGCCCGCGGGGACCGGTCCCGCCGGCGCCGGGCCCGTTCGCCCCCGGACAGCCCGCCCCCGGCCAGCCGTACGCCCCCCAGCCCGGCACGCCCCCCGCGCCGCAGGCGCATCCGGCGCCGGGGCAGCCGATGCCCGGTCAGCCGATACCCGGGCAGCCGCCGTACGGCCGGCCGGCACCGGACCAGGGCCCCGGACCGATGCCCGGTCCGTTCCCTCCCGGTCAGCCCCATCCGTCCCAGCCCGGCCTGCCGGACGCGCCCCCGGCCTGGCAGCAGCCGGTCCCGGCGCAGGAATCTCCCGAGCGGTGGCCCGGGCAGCCGCTGCCTCCGCAGGCGCCGCCGGCCTCTCATCAGTAGGGCGTCACAGGAGTAGACCAATGAGGTCCCGTACCGGTCCCCCGGTACGGGGCCTCTTGGCGTTCCCGCAGTCCACAAGGGGTTTGAGCCATCGTTGACGACGGCAGACCACCGCTGATACACCTTCGCTTCACTCACCGTCAGCCCACGATCCACGACAGTAACTCCGACGCGAGGTCACGTCCCATGGTCATGGTCACGAAGGTCCCACCCCGTCCCAGTCCCGCCCGCAGGCTCCTCCGTCCGCTCCTCGCCTGCGGTCTCGCCGCGGGCTCTCTCGCCGCCGTCCCCGGCACGGCCGGAGCCGAGGACGGAAAGGCCGGGGGCACCACCCTCACGGTGGCGGTCTCGCAGAGCATCGACTCGCTGAGCCCGTTCCTGGCCCAGAAACTCACCTCGACGAGCATCCACCGGCTGGCCTACGAGTACCTGACGAACTACGACCCGAAGGACGCCCGCACGGTCCCGGGTCTGGCGACCTCGTGGACCCCCTCGCCCGACAAGCTGACGTGGACGTACACGATCCGCGGGGACTCGTTCTGGTCCGACGGGCGACAGGCCACCGCCGAGGACGCCGCCTGGACCTTCAACAAGATGATGACCGACCCGAACGCCGCCACCGCCAACGGCAGCTTCACGGCCAACTTCGAGAAGGTCACCGCGCCCGATCCGAAGACCCTCGTCATCAGGCTGAAGAAGCCGCAGGCGACGATGACCGCGCTCGACGTGCCGATCGTGCCCAAGCACGTCTGGGAGAAGGTCACCGACTTCTCGAAGTTCAACAACGACAAGCAGTTCCCCCTCGTGGGCAACGGGCCGTTCGTCATCACGGACTTCAAGGTCGACCAGTACGTCCGGCTCAAGCCGAACAAGAGGTTCTGGCGGGGCGCGCCCAAGTTCGACGAGCTGGTCTTCAAGTACTACAAGGACGGGGACGCCGCCGTCGCGGCCCTCCAGAAGGGCGAGGTCTCCTTCGTACCGAACCTGACGCCCGCCCAGGCGGCCGCCCTGAAGACCCAGAAGAACATCAAGGTCAACGACGCCCCCGGCCGCCGCTTCTACGCCCTCGCCACCAACCCCGGCGCGAGGGCCCGGGACGGGAGGACCTTCGGCAACGGCCACAAGGCGCTCCTCGACCCGGCCGTCCGCAAGGCGCTCTTCCTCGCGGTGGACCGGGCGGCCCTCGTGGACAAGGTCTTCCAGGGCCACGCCGTCGAGGGCGAGGGGTACATCCCGCCCCGCTTCGGCACGTACTTCTGGAAGCCCTCCGGCGCGCAGAGGCGGGCGTACGACCCGGCCGGGGCGGAGAGGCTCCTCGACGCCGCCGGGTACCGGAGGAACGCCGACGGCAAGCGCGTCGGCAAGGACGGCCGGCCGCTCGACTTCCGCATCCTCTGCCACGCCACCGACCCGAACGACAAGGCGGTCGGCAAGTACCTCCAGGAGTGGTGGGGCAAGCTCGGCATCGGCCTGAAGGTCGAGTGCCTGGACAGCGTCTCGGACCCCTGGCTGAAGGGCGACTACGACCTCGCCTTCGACGGCTGGTCGGTCAACCCCGACCCGGACTACGTCCTCTCCATCCACACCTGCGGCACCCTCCCGGCCACGCCGAAGGACACCGGGGCCACCGACAACTTCATCTGCGACAAGGAGTTCGACGGGCTCTACGCGCGCCAGGCGGCGGAGTACGACGCGGCCGAGCGGGCGGATCTGGTGAAGCGGATGCAGTCCCGCCTGTACGACACGGGGTACATGAACGTCATGGCCTACCCGAACGCCCTGGAGGCGTACCGCACGGACCACATCGCGTCCATCACGACCATGCCCGCGGACGCCGGGAACCTGTGGGGGCAGGACGGCTACTGGAGCTGGTGGTCGGCCGTGCCCGCCGCGTCGTCCTCCGGGCCGGGGGCGGACTCCTCGCCGGCCGGGATCTGGCTGGTCGCCGGACCCGCCGCCGTCGTCCTCCTCGGCGCGGGCGTCTGGGCCGCCCGCCGCCGCCGCGCGACCGCCGACGACCGCGAGTAGCCGGTGACGACGACAGGCACCCCCGCCGACGCGGTACGGCCGGACACGGTCCGTACCGCGGACGGCGCGTCCCGCGCCGGCGTCTCCCCCGGCCTCCTCCGCCACGCGGCGGGAAAGCTGGGCGGCGCGCTCGTCTCCCTCCTCGCCGTGCTCGTCACCAGCTTCTTCCTGTTCCGGATCGTTCCCGGCGACCCGGTGCGGGCGATGACCCACGGCGTGCCCACCTCGGCCGAGCAACTGGCGACGCTGAGGCGACAGTTCGGGCTCGACCTGCCGCTCTGGCAGCAGTTCGCCGACTACTGCGCGAAGGCCCTGACGGGCGACCTCGGCACCTCCTTCCAGTTCCACGCCCCCGTGGGGGAGCTGATCGCGGCGAAGCTCCCGGCGACGCTGCTGCTCACCGGGGTCGCCGTGGTGATCTACTCGGCGCTCGGACTCTGGCTCGGCACCCGGTCGGCCTGGCGCCACGGCGGGCTCGGCGACAAGCTGAACACCGGGATCGCCCTGACGCTGTGGTCGGTGCCGTCCTTCTGGCTCGGCCTGCTCCTCATCATCGTCTTCTCGGTCGGCGCGGGCCCGGTCCCCGGCCTCTTCCCGACCGGCGGCATGGAGTCGGGCACGGGCGCGACCGGTCTCGCGCACGTCCTCGACGTCGCCCACCACCTGGTCCTGCCGGTGGTGACCCTGGTGGCGGTCGGCTACGCGCAGACCCTCCTCGTCATGCGGTCCTCGCTCCTGGACGAGATGGGCGGCGACTACCTGACGACGGCGCGGGCGAAGGGGCTGCGGGACGACCTCGTGCGCCGCAGGCACGCCGTGCCGAACGCGCTGCTCCCGACCGTGACCATGGTCTTCATCAACCTGGGCCACGTGGCGGCCGGTTCGATCCTGGTGGAGACGGTGTTCTCCTGGCCGGGGCTCGGCGGGCTGTTCTACCAGGCGCTCAGCGTGCCCGACCTGCCGCTGGTGCAGGGCCTGTTCGTGGTCTTCGCCGGAGCGATGATCCTGATGAACCTGATCGCCGACCTGCTCTATCCGCTGCTCGATCCCCGGGTGGGCCGATGACCTCCTCCACGACCTCCGCGACGTCCGCTCCCGAGCCGCCTCCGGAGCCCTCCGCGAAGACCTTCCCCGGGCCCCCGCGGAAGGCCCCCTCGGCGTCGTCCCTCGCCCGGGAACGCCGCCGGGCGTCGGTGGCCCGCTTCTGGAAGCGGTACCGCGCCCACCGCGCCGGCCTGTACGGGCTCGCCGGGCTCGTCCTGACCGCCCTGCTCGCGCTCGCCGCCCCGCTGCTCGTCGGCGCCGGCGTGCAGTCGGTGACGGAGGCGCCGGGCACGGCCCTGGAACCGCCGAGCGCCGGGTTCCCGCTCGGCACCGACCGGTTCGGGCGCCCCCTGCTCGGGCTGCTGATCTGGGGGGCGCGGGTCTCGCTGCTCGTCGGTCTGCTCGCGGCGGTCCTCTCGGTCGCCATCGGCACCCTGGTGGGGATCGTCGCCGGGCACTACGGCGGCTGGTTCTCGACCGTCGTCATGCGGATCACCGACTGGTTCCTGGTGATGCCGACGCTGGTCCTGGCGATCGTGCTGGCCACCGTGATGTCCCGTTCGCTGTGGACGGTGGTCCTGGCGATCGGGGTGACCTCGTGGCCGACCACCGCCCGTCTGGTGCGGGCGCAGACGATCGCGGTGGAGTCCCGTCCGTACATCGAGCGGGCGGTCGCGCTCGGCGGCGGCGACGGGCACGTCATGACCCGGCACGTGCTGCCGAACGTGATGCCGCTGGTCCTCGCGCAGACCACGCTCGGCATCTCGGCCGCCATCCTCACCGAGGCGACCCTCGCCTTCCTCGGCCTGGGCGACCCGACGGTGGTCTCCTGGGGCGGGATGCTCCAGGACGCCCGCGAGGCGGGCGCGGTCTCCTCCGGCCACTGGTGGTACCTGGCCCCGCCCGGGATCGCCATCGCCCTGGTCGCGCTCGCCTTCACGCTGTGCGGCCGGACCGTCGAGTCCGTGCTCAACCCGAAGCTGGGGGTGGGGCGATGAGCCTGCTCGACGTACGGGGTCTCAGGGTGACGTACGGGACGGGCGCGGCGGCCGTGCCCGCCGTGCGCGGGGTCGACCTGACCCTGGAGGCGGGGACGCGGCTGGGCGTGGCCGGCGAGTCCGGCTGCGGCAAGTCCACGCTCGCCCTCGCCCTGCTGCGGCTCCTCCCGGCCTCGGCGCGCCTGGAGGGCGAGATCCTGCTGGACGGCGAGGACGTCCTGGCCATGTCGTGGGGACGCCTCCGGGCCGTGCGCTGGGCGGGCGCGTCGATCGTCTTCCAGGGCGCGATGCACTCGCTGAACCCCGTGCGGCGGATCGGGGACCAGATCGCGGAGCCGATGCTCGTGCACGGTCTGGCGACCCCGGCGGCGGCCCGGGAGCGGGTCGGCGCACTCCTCGAACAGGTCGGTCTGCCCGCCGCGCGCGCCGCCGCCCACCCGCACGAGCTGTCCGGTGGGCAGCGGCAGCGCGTGATGATCGCGATGGCGCTGGCCTGCGGTCCCCGGCTGATCGTCGCGGACGAGCCGACGACCGCCCTCGACGTGATGATCCAGGCGCAGATCCTGCGGCTGATCGAGGGACTGGTCACCGAGCGGTCCCTCGGGCTCCTGATGATCAGCCACGACCTGGCGGTCCTCGCCGACACCTGCGACCGGCTCGCCGTGATGTACGCGGGCCGGATCGTCGAGGAGGGCCCGGCGCGGGCGGTGTACGAGGCGGCCGCGCACCCCTACGGGCGGGCGCTGTCCTCGGCGTTCCCCCGCATCGGGGACCCCGCGTCCCGGCGGGCGCCGCGCGGTCTGCCGGGCGATCCGCCGGACCCGGCCGCGCTGCCGGACGGCTGTGTCTTCCGCCCGCGCTGCCCGGTGGCGCTGGACGCGTGCGCGGAGACCGACCAGGAGCTGCGGGAGGCGGGCGCGGGGCGCCGGGCCGCCTGCGTACACGTGGGGAGCGCTTCATGAGGACGGACGCCTCCGCGCGTCCGGGGGCGGCGGCCGGACCGCTGCTCTCGGCGCGGGACCTGCGCGTGGTCTTCCCCGGGCGGCGGGGCGCGCCGGCCGCCCGCGCGGTGGACGGCGTGGACCTGGACGTCGGCACGGGCGAGATCGTCGCCCTCGTCGGGGAGTCGGGCTGCGGCAAGACGACCCTGGCCCGCTCGCTGCTCGGGCTGGTCCGGCCCACGTCGGGCACGGTCTCCTTCGACGGGGAGGCGCTCGCGTACTCCTCCGGGGCGCTGAAGTCGTACCGGAAGCGGGCGCAGCTCGTCCTGCAGGACCCGAGCGGGTCGCTGAACCCCCGGCACACCGTGTACGACGCGGTGGCGGAGGGGCTGCGGATCCACGGGTACGCGGGGGACGAGCGGGCCGCCGTCGCCGGGGCCCTCGCGCGGGCCGGACTGCGTCCGCCGGAACGTTTCTTCCTGCGCTACCCGCACGAGCTGTCCGGCGGGCAGCGGCAGCGGGTGGTCATCGCGGGCGCCCTGGTCCTGGAGCCCGAACTGATCGTCGCGGACGAGCCGGTGGCCTCCCTGGACGCGTCCGTGCGGGGCGAGATCCTGGCGCTGCTGCTGCGCCTGCGGGACGAACTCGGCCTGTCCGCCCTGGTGGTGACGCACGATCTGGGGCTCGCGTGGAACATCGCGGACCGGGTGGCGGTGATGTACCTGGGACGGATCGTGGAGACGGGCCCGGTGGAGTCCGTGCTGACGGCGCCCCGGCACCCCTACACACGGGCGCTCCTGTCGGTGCTCCCGGAGTCCGGCGGCACCCCGGTGGTCCTGGCCGGCGAACCCCCGGACCCGTCCCGCGTCCCCTCCGGCTGCCGCTTCCACGCCCGCTGCCAGGTCCTCGCGTCGGGCGCGGCGGCGGCGGTCGCGGACCGCTGCCGGGGCGAGGACCCGCCGGTCCTGCCCGGCGGCGGGGCGGGCGCGGTCGCCTGCCACTGGGCGGAAGACCCGGAAAACACGGAAAACACGGCAAGCGGGGGGAGCACGGAGAGGGGGTGAGCGGTGCGGCCGGGAACGGGCCGCCGGGTCAGTCCCGGTGCGGGTGCTCCCGGTCGTACTCCCCCGTCAGCTCGCGGCAGCGCCGCACGTCGTCCGCCATCGCCCGGAGCAGACCGTCCAGGGTGTCGAACTTCAGCATGCCGCGCACGTACGCCAGGAAGTCGACGGCCGCGTGCAGCCCGTACAGGTCGAGCCCCTCGCGGTCGATCGCGTACGCCTCGACGGTCCGTTCGACGCCGTCGAACTGCGGGTTCGTGCCGACCGAGATGGCCGCCGGCATCCGCTCCCCGGCGGCCGTCAGCCAGCCGGCGTAGACGCCGTCCGCCGGGATCGCGGTGTGCGGCAGGGTCTCGACGTTGGCCGTCGGGAAACCGAGTTCGCGGCCGCGCCGGGCGCCCCGGACCACGACGCCCTCGACGCGGTGCGGGCGGCCCAGGATCTCGGCCGCGCCCGTCACGTCGCCCTCGGCGACGAGCCGGCGGGTGAGGGTGGAGGAGAAGGGCCGGCCGCCGCCCGCGGTGCCGCTGACGTACAGGTCGACGACCTCGACCCCGTAGTCGTAGGTGGCGCCGAGTTCGGCGAGGAAGGCGACGTCGCCCGCCGCCCGGTGGCCGAAGCGGAAGTTGGGACCCTCGACGACGAGCCTGGCGTGCAGCTTGTCGACGAGGACCTTGACGATGAAGTCGGCCGGGGAGAGCTGGGAGAACTCGGCGGTGAACGGCAGCACCAGCACCGCGTCCACGCCGAGCCCGGCGATCAGCTCGGCGCGGCGGTGGTGCGGGGCGAGCAGCGGCGGGTGGCTGCCGGGCCGCACGACCTCGGAGGGGTGCGGGTCGAAGGTGACCACGACGGAGGGGACGCCCAGCTCGCGGGCGCGCTCGACGGCGCGTCCGACGATCAGCTGGTGCCCTCGGTGCACCCCGTCGTAGGAGCCGATGGTGACGACGCTGCGCCCCCAGTCCTGGGGGATGTCCTCCAAACCACGCCAGCGCTGCACTGTGACCGCTCCTCGTCCGCCTGTTCGCCGATTAAGCAGGTCTAAGACTGCCATGCCCCCGCCCGTCGGCACGCATCGGCATGGGGGTGCCGGGGCTCCGCAGCGCGTCCAGGGTCTCGATGCCGAGCAGCGGCGCCCAGTCGCCGGGGGCGGCGACGATCCAGCCGCCGAGGAGTTCGGTGAAGACGGGCCACTCGTGGACGAGCGCGGCCAGCGTCCGGTCGAGCCGCCCGGCGCCCTCGGGGGTACGGAGGTACAGGAGCCCGGCGCGGTGGGTGAGCTGCCGGGTGCGGGGCGCGCTGCGCCGCTCCGCGCCCTCGGCGGCGGCCTCCAGGAGGGCGTCCAGGACGGACAGCTCGCCGGCGTCGGCCTCGTACCGCTCGTGCTCCAGGAGGACGTCGAGCAGTTCGGCCCGCAGGTGGCGGGAGGCGCCGGTGCCGGGGGCGGCGAGCACCGGGGCGAGGGCGTGCCGGAGGGCGGCGGGGCGGCTCCGGATCAGGCCGGTGACCAGGGGGTGGAGGACGGCCCTGGCCTCCGGTCCGTCCTCGAACCTCCGGTCCACGAAGGCGGCGACGTGCGGGGCGTCCTCGGGGTGGCGCAGGGCGCGGTCGCGGACGAAGGCCGCGACGCGGCGGGCGAGGGAGGGCGTGTCGATCCCGGCGAGGGCCCGCAGGACGGCGGCCGGTGTGGCGCCGGGGCCGTCCAGCCGCTCCCCGAGGGCGTCGAGGACCGGTTCGGGGTGGGTCGGGAGCGCCGCCAGGAGGGCGTCCAGGGGGACGCCGGGTTCGGTGCGGGCGCGGGGCAGGTGGGCGGCGCGGGTGTGCGGGTCGCGGATCAGGAGGCCGAGGGCGGCGCCGTGCAGGGCCCGGTCGCCGGGGCGGGCGAGCAGGGCGAGGGCCGCGTAGCGGAGGAGTTCGCGGTCGGCGGGGGCGGTGGCGCGGCCGGCGGCCAGGTGTCCGTACGCGGCGGCGGCGACGCGCCGCTCCGGGCGTCCGTCGTCGTGGGCCCAGCGGTCGACGGCCCGGCAGAGGGCGGAGGTCTCGTCCTCGGCGAGCGCGCCGAGGAGACCTTCGGCGAGCGGGTGCGCGGTGGCGACCAGCGCCTCGCACAGGTCGTCCACGGCGAGCCGCCGGTGGGTGTGGAGGAGCGCCTGGGCGGTGGTGGCGACGGTGGCGTGCGGGGCGGCGGGCAGCGGCCGTCCGTCGCCGAACCAGCGGCACAGGAGCGGCTGGACGCCCCGGGGGTCGGCGGCGAGCATCTCCGCGACGGCGTCGAGGCAGCGTTCGCCGTCCGGCGGGTCGGCGGGGACGAGCCGCCGGAGCAGGTCGATCCGCTCGTCCTCCCCGAGCGCGAGGCCGCGCCAGAACCCCGGCCCGAAGGCGGCGAAGACGGGGTGCCGGGCCGGGCGGGCGCCGATCCGGTCGGCGAGCAGCCGCAGGACGGGCAGGTAGGGCCGCTGGTCCGGCATCCGCCGGACGCTCTCCCCGAGGAGCCGCGCGGCCCACCAGGCGCCGTCCCCGTTCCGGTCGGCGTCCGCGAACCCGGCCAGCGCCTCCACGAGCGCGGCGAGCCTGGGCGCGAGCCCGGCCGGTCCGTGCTCCCGGTGCAGCAGCAGGAGCGCCTGGAGGACGGGTCCGATCCGGTGCCGGGGCACGGGCGGCTGCCCGTCCGGCCCTTCCGGCGGCGCGGCGTCCCGCCGCGCGGGTACGGCGGGGCCGGGGCCGTCCGGGGCCGTGCGGGGGCCGGGGGCGCGCGGGACCGCTCCGGGCACGTCCGGGAGCGCGGGGGGCGGGGTGCCCGCTCCCGCCCGGTGACGACCGGCCGGAACGGCGACCTCCGGTTCGGCGGCTCCCGAGGGGACGCCTCCCGGCCCGGTGCCTCCCTGCCCGGCGGCTCCCGGGGCGGCGGGGTCCGCGTCCGGGTGGGTCCGGCCGGAAGGGCCGGGTCCCGCCGGCGTCCCGCGGTGGGCGTGGACCAGGGCGTGCAGGGCCGCGTCCAGGTCGAGGTGGGCGGCCTGGAGCCAGTCGGCCGGTTCCTCGTGGGCGAAGCGGTAGCCGGAGCCGGCCGGGACGAGCAGGCCCTCGGTGAGGACGGCCGGGGCCCACCCCTCCCGCCAGGGGAACAGCTCCTCGAAGGAGGCCCGGTCGAGGACGCCGTGCCCGGGGCCGAGGCAGCGGCGGGCCGCCTCGTGGACCCGGCCGGTGACGCGCGCGGCGAGCCGGCGCACGGCGGTCCCCCGGACGAGGGGCCGGGTCCCGGCGGCGATCCGGACGGCGATCCGCAGGCACATCAGGTCCAGGTGGGCGGTGAAGATCTCCTCGCGGCAGGGCCGCCCCGGCACCTCTCCGGGCAGCGCGGCCCGGACCTCGGCGAGCAGCCGCAGGGCGAGCGGGTGCCGGGCGTCCGCCTCGGCGAGGTCCGTCGCGCGGAGCCCGTACCCCTCGCGCACGGCCCGGGCCTCCTCCTCGGTGTACGGGCCGAGGACGACGGCGGGCGGCCCTCCCCCGGTCGCCGCGGCGGGCCGGTGCGGGGCGTGGGGGCCGTAGAGCGCGCCGGCCCGCTCCCAGTGTTCGGGGCGGCAGGCGGTGACGAGCCGGACCTCGTGGGCGCGGAGCCAGCGTTCGGTGGCGGTGGTCCAGGCGGGGAGCCGGTGGGCGAGGAGCGGGGGCATCTCCTCGGGACCGTCGAGGACGACGAGGAGCGGCCGGCCCGCCTCCCGGGCGAGGGCGGCGGCCCGTTCGGGGGTCACGGCGGTGGTGTCGCCGAGCGCCCCGGAGGCGGCGACGATCCGGCCGGCCTGGTGCAGGGCGCGGCCGACGGCGTCGGCGAGGGAGCGGTCCCCGGCGCGCAGGTCGGCGCCGCGCAGCCGGACGGTGGGGGCCGGTTCCGCGCCCCGGGCGCGGCGGTCGCAGAGCGCGGCGAGGGCGGTGGTGCGGCCGGTGCCGGGGGCGCCGACCAGGGCGAGGACGGGGGCGTTCCCGGTGGCGAAGCGGTCGAGTTCGCGGGCGCACCCGGCGCGTTCGACGGGTTCGGGCCACGGGTCGGGGAGGCGCGCGGGTCCGGTGGAGGTGGCGGTCAGTTCCAGGATGCCGGCGAGGTTGAGGTCGGGCCCGTAGGCGGGGACGGTGGCGGCGTTGCGGCGCAGCAGGTCGGCGAGGGGGCCGGCGGGCCGGAGCGGGACCGCGTACCCGGCGGTCGCCCGGGCGCCGCGGAGGGCGGTGCCGAGGACGGCGAGGACGGTGCCGGTGGTGGTGTCGAGGACGGGGCCGCCGGCGGCCTGTCCGCCCCGGCGGAGCGCCTCGGCGCCCTCGGTGCCGATGGCGAGTTCGAGGGCGTCGTCGAGGTCGTGGAAGCGGTCGGCGGCGGTGTACGTGACGGCGGCGGGGCCGAGGACGCGGGCCTCGCGCCAGCCGTGGGCCGCGATCCGGACGTAGGTGCCGGGTTCGATCTCGGCGCGGGTGGCGAGCGGCAGGGGGCGGACGCCGAGTCCGTCGCTGCGGACGAGCGCGAGCCCGCTCTCCGGGAGGGGGGTGACGGCCTCGGCCTCGGCGAGCCAGCTCCGGTCGCCCGGGGCGCGCAGCAGGACGCGTCCGAGTCCGTCGACGGCTTCGTGGCTGGTGACGACCGTTCCGTGGTGGTCGGCGAGGAAGCCGGTGCCGCGCGACCGGCCCGCCGGATCGCAGATCCGCACCAGCGTCGCCAGGTCCCCGCGTCCCATGCTGACGACGGTAAGGCCGCCGGTGATCACCGGACGGCGCACGGCGCGTAACGCGCCCCCTTTCACTCCCCTTTCGCCCCGAGCGCCCGCCCGGTGGAGTGAATCCCCGTGACTTCGCCGGACGGCTCCCCTTCAGGAGGGGGACACCGGGGAAAGGCGGTGGGGCGGGGCCCCCCCCGGGGCCCCCCCCCCCCCCCGCGGGGCCGGGGACCGGGGGGGGCCCCCCCCCCCGCGCGCCCGTAAACCCAATAACGCGCGGGAGATGGGCGATGCCCCCAGG
>NZ_JBIAUG010000032.1:0-10488 GCF_042892575.1 Streptomyces sp. NPDC001744 | reverse complement strand
GCCCCCCCGCGGGGTTTCCGACCCCCCGGGCCCCCCCGCGCCCCCCCCCGGGGGGGGGGGCCCGGCCGGGGCGGGGGGGGGGGGGGCCCCCCCCCCCCCCCCCCCCCCCCACCGCCGGGAGCGTCCTGAGCACTTCCGTGCCCCGGCGCCCGGACCGCCGTTCAGCCGAAGACGGCGAGGCTCTTGGCCTTGCCCCGCTGGTCCTCGACCAGGGCGAGCAGCTTCCCCTCCGGTCCGTAGACCGCGACGGGGCCCTTCGGGTACTCCGGCATCTCCAGGCGGACGCCGTTGAGCAGCAGCCGGGCCCGCTTCTCGTCCACGTCCCAGCGGGGGAACGCCGCCGAGGCCGCGTCCGCGACCGGCATGACCGTCAGCTCCTCCTGGAGCTGGTCCAGGGTCCTGGCCGCGTCCAGCTTGTACGGGCCGACGCGGGTCCGGCGCAGCGCGGTCAGATGGCCGCCCACGCCGAGCCCGGCTCCGAGGTCCCGGGCGAGCGCCCGGATGTACGTACCGGAGGAGCAGACCACCGAGACGACCAGGTCCACGACCGGGGTGCCGTCCTCGGCGACGGCCTCGCGGACGTCGTACACCCGGAAGGAGGAGACGGTGACCGGGCGGGCCGGGATCTCGAACTCCTCGCCGCCGCGCACGCGCGCGTAGGACCGCTTGCCGTCGATCTTGATGGCGGAGACCTTCGACGGCACCTGCATGATGTCGCCGGTCAGCTCCGCCACACCGGCGTCGATCCCCTCGCGGGTGACCTTCGACGCGTCGGCCGACGCCGTGATCTCGCCCTCGGCGTCGTCGGTGACCGTGGTCTGGCCCAGGCGGATGGTGCCCAGGTACTCCTTCTCGGTCAGCGCGAGGTGCCCGAGCAGTTTGGTCGCCCGCTCCACGCCGAGGACGAGGACGCCCGTCGCCATGGGGTCGAGCGTTCCGGCGTGGCCGACGCGGCGGGTCCTCGCGATCCCGCGCATCTTGGCCACGACGTCGTGCGAAGTGAAGCCCGACGGCTTGTCGACGATGACAAGGCCGTCGGGCGTGGGGGGTGCGGTGCTCATTCGGCGGCTTCGTCCTCGCCCGGCTTCTTGTAGGGGTCGGCTTCGCCCGCGAAGGCGGCGCCCGAGGACGCCTCCCGCACCTGGGCGTCGGAGGCGCGCGCCTTGTCGAGGAGGTCCTCGATGGTGCGGGCGTTCTCCGGGAGCGCGTCGGCCACGAAGGCCAGCGTCGGGGTGAACTTGGTGCCCGCCGCCCGGCCCACGGCCGAGCGGAGGATGCCCTTGGCGCTCTCCAGGCCGGCCGCGGCGCTCGCGCGGTCCTCGTCGTCGCCGTAGACCGTGTAGAAGACCGTGGCCTCCCGCAGGTCGCCGGTGACACGGGTGTCCGTGATGGTCACGTGCGTACCCAGGCGGGGGTCCTTGATGCCGCGCTGCAGCTTCTCGGCGACCACCTCCCGGATGAGGTCTGCCAGCTTCTTCGCCCGCGCGTTGTCGGCCACTGGTCCTTCTCCTTCTTCGCCTTGCTCAAATCAGTCTTCATCAGTGTGGAGCCTGCGGCGCACCGACAGCAGCTCCACCTCCGGGCGGGCGGCGACGAGCCGCTCGCACCGGTCCAGCACGTCGCTGAGGTGTCCCGGGTCCCCCGTCACCATCGCGACGCCGATCTCGGCCCGCCGGTGGAGGTCCTGGCCGCCCACCTCCGCCGCGCTCACCGCGAACTTGCGCTGGAGCTCGGCGACGATCGGCCTGACGACGGAGCGTTTCTCCTTCAACGAACGTACGTCGCCGAGGAGCAGATCGAAGGACAGTGTCCCCACGTACATGTGTGTCCGGATGTCCCGCCGGTTCGGGGTCAGTGGTCCCGCCCACCGCGGGGCGGGTGCACCAGGAACCGTACACGCAACGGCCGGGGCCGATCGACGGAATAAGTTCCGCCGACCGGCCCCTGCTCACTGCTGCGATCCGACGCGATCAGGCGCGCGGCTTCTCGCGCATCTCGTACGTCGCGATGACGTCGTCGACCTTGATGTCGTTGTAGTTTCCGAGGTTGATACCGCCCTCGAAGCCTTCGCGGATCTCGGTGACGTCGTCCTTGAAGCGGCGCAGACCGTGGATGGTGAGGTCCTCCGCGATGACCTTGCCGTCGCGGATGAGGCGCGCCTTGGTGTTGCGCTTGACCTCGCCGGAGCGGATGAGGACACCCGCGATGTTGCCCAGCTTGGACGAGCGGAAGACCTCGCGGATCTCCGCCGTACCGAGCTCGACCTCTTCGTACTCCGGCTTGAGGAGGCCCTTGAGCGCCGCCTCGATCTCCTCGATCGCCTGGTAGATGACCGAGTAGTACCGGACGTCGACGCCCTCGCGCTCCGCCATCTGCGCGGCACGGCCGGCCGCGCGGACGTTGTAGCCGATGACGATAGCGTCGGAGCCCATGGCCAGGTCGATGTCCGACTCGGTGACCGCACCCACACCGCGGTGCAGGACGCGGATGTCGACCTCTTCGCCGACGTCGAGCTGGAGCAGCGAGGACTCCAGGGCCTCGACCGCACCGGAGGCGTCGCCCTTGATGATGAGGTTGAGTTCCTGGACGAGACCGGCCTTGAGCACCTTGTCGAGGTCCTCGAGGGACACCCGGCGGACGCGCTTGGCGAAGGCCGCGTTGCGCTCGCGGGCGGCCCGCTTCTCGGCGATCTGACGCGCCGTGCGGTCCTCGTCGACCACCAGGAGGTTGTCGCCGGCACCCGGGACGTTGGTGAGACCGAGCACCAGGACGGGAGTCGACGGGGTCGCCTCCTCGACGTTGTTGCCCTTGTCGTCGAGCATCGCCCGGACGCGGCCGTACGCGTCGCCGACCACCACGGTGTCGCCGATGCGCAGCGTTCCGCGCTGGACGAGGACGGTCGAGACCGCACCGCGGCCGCGGTCGAGGTGGGACTCGATCGCGATGCCCTGCGCGTCCTGGTTCGGGTTGGCCCGCAGGTCGAGCGAGGCGTCGGCGGTGAGGACGACGGCCTCCAGCAGGGAGTCGATGTGCAGACCCTGCTTGGCGGAGATGTCGACGAACATCGTGTCGCCGCCGTACTCCTCGGCCACCAGACCGAACTCGGTCAGCTGACCGCGGACCTTGGTCGGGTCCGCGCCCTCGACGTCGATCTTGTTGACCGCGACGACGATCGGGACGCCGGCGGCCTTGGCGTGGTTGAGCGCCTCGATCGTCTGCGGCATGACGCCGTCGTTGGCCGCGACCACGAGGATCGCGATGTCGGTCGACTTCGCACCACGGGCACGCATGGCGGTGAACGCCTCGTGACCCGGGGTGTCGATGAAGGTGATGCGACGCTCTTCGCCGTTGACCTCGGTGCCCACCTGGTAGGCGCCGATGTGCTGGGTGATGCCACCGGCCTCGCCCGCGACGACGTTCGTCTTGCGGATCGCGTCGAGCAGTCGGGTCTTTCCGTGGTCGACGTGACCCATGACGGTGACGACCGGCGGACGGGAGACCAGGGCCTCTTCGCCGCCCTCGTCCTCGCCGAACTCGATGTCGAAGGACTCGAGGAGCTCGCGGTCCTCCTCCTCCGGGCTGACGATCTGAACGGTGTAGTTCATCTCGTCGCCGAGCATCTGCAGCGTGTCGTCGGAGACGGACTGCGTGGCCGTGACCATCTCGCCGAGGTTCATCATCACCGCGACGAGCGACGCCGGGTTGGCGCCGATCTTCTCGGCGAAGTCGGTGAGGGAGGCACCGCGCGACAGGCGAATGGTCTCGCCGTGGCCGCGGGGCAGCATCACGCCGCCCACGGACGGGGCCTGCATGGCCTCGTACTCCTGGCGCCTCTGACGCTTCGACTTGCGACCGCGGCGCGCGGGACCGCCGGGACGGCCGAAGGCGCCCTGCGTGCCACCACGGCCACCGGGACCGCCGGGACGGCCGCCGAAGCCGCCGGGACGACCGCCGAAGCCGCCGCCACCGCCGCCGGGACCACCCGGACGGCCACCGCCGCCACCGGGACCACCGGGACGGCCGGCGAAGCCGCCGCCACCGCCGCCGGGACCGGCCGGACGGCCGGTGAAGCCGGGACGACCGCCGCCGCCACCGCCGGGGCCGCCCGGACGGCCGCCGGGGCCACCGGGACCACGGCCGCCGGGGCCGGGACGCGGGCCCGCGGCGGGACGCTGCGGCATCATGCCCGGGTTGGGACGGTTGCCGCCGGGGGCGCCGCCGGGACGGGGAGCCTGCGGACGGGGCATGCCGCCGGGGGTGGGACGGGCGCCGCCCGGGGCGCCGGGGCCGCCGGAACGCTGTGCGCCGCCGGGGCCGCCCTGCGGACGCGGGGCGCCCGGAACGGCACCGGGGCCGCCCGGACGGGGGGCACCGCCACCGGGACGCGGCGACTGCGGGCGCGCCATGCCGGTGGAGCCGCCCGAGGTGAAGGGGTTGTTGCCCGGACGGGGACCGGCCGGACGGGCACCGCCCGGACGGGGGGCCTGCTGGCCACCGGGGCGCGGGGCGCCCTGTCCCTGCGGGCGGGGCGCCTGCTGGCCCGGACGGGCGGCCGGGCGGGGGCCCGGGGTCGCGCCGGCGGGACGCTCCTTGCCGGCGGCCGGGGCCGACGGAGGCGCGGTGAACTCCGGGGCGGTCGGAGCCGGGGAGGCCGGCGCCGGCTTCGGCGCGGCCGGGGGCTTCGGACCCGGAGTGGGACGCGGGCCGGAGGCGGCCGGCGTCGAGGGCTTCTCCGCTGCCGCGGGCTTGGGCGCCGGGGTGGGCGCGCCAGGCTTCGGGGCGGCGGGACGTGCGGCCTGCGCCGGGGACGGCGCGGGGGATGCCTGCGCCGGCTTCGGCGCGGCGGGCGCCGCCTTGCGGGGCGCGCCGGGCTTCGCAGCGGTCCTGCCGGCGTTGCCGCCGGGACCCTGCAAAGCGTCAGTCAACTTGCGCACGACCGGCGCCTCGATCGTCGAGGACGCCGAACGGACGAATTCACCGAGTTCTTGGAGCTTGGCCATGACGACCTTGCTCTCCACACCGAACTCCTTGGCGAGTTCGTATACCCGGACCTTAGCCACTTTGCTCCTTTGTGAGGTCCGGTTACCGCCGGACCGTCGCTACTTCATGGGCGTACTCATCGCGTACTCATCGAGTGCTCATCGCAATCTCGACCTACTTCCAACTCGCGAGGTACCTGACCGCACGGTGTTCCGTGCCGTGCTTCTTCACTGCTGTGCCGATCGCTCGACGTGGTGGCGGAGTTCCGCGGTGTCGAGCGGTCCCTGGGCCCGGAAGGCCCTGGGGAACGCCCGGCGGCGGACCGCCAGGTCGAGACAGACCACGGCGGGGTGGAGGTACGCACCCCGGCCGGGCAGCGTACCGCGATGATCCGGAACGCACTCGTCCTTATTCATCACGATCCGCAGCAGATCGCTCTTGGCCGCTCGCTCCCGGCATCCCACACAGGTTCGCTCAGGGCACGCGCGGGCGGGCGTCCGGCCAGACACGATTAAGTCTACCTCCCCGTACCGACCTCGCCCGATCGGGGCAAGAATCGAACAGTCGTTGGCCAAAAACGGTCTCAGTCCCGGCCGGCCGGCGCGGTCTGCCCGGTCTGCTCGGTGTCCGGACGGATGTCGATCCGCCAGCCGGTGAGGCGCGCGGCCAGGCGGGCGTTCTGGCCCTCCTTGCCGATCGCGAGCGAGAGCTGGTAGTCCGGCACCGTCACCCGGGCCGAACGGGCGCCCAGGTCGACGATCTCGACCTTGGAGACCCGGGCCGGGGAGAGCGCGTTCGCCACCATCTCGGCCGGGTCGTCCGACCAGTCGACGATGTCGATCTTCTCGCCGAGCAGCTCCGCCATCACGTTGCGGACGCGGCTGCCCATCGGGCCGATGCAGGCGCCCTTGGGGTTCAGGCCCGAACGGGTGGCGCGGACGGCGATCTTGGTGCGGTGGCCGGCCTCGCGGGCGATGGCCGAGATCTCGACCGAACCGTCCGCGATCTCCGGCACCTCCAGGGCGAAGAGCTTCTTCACCAGGTTGGGGTGGGTGCGCGACAGGGTGACGGAGGGACCGCGGACGCCCTTGGCCACCCGGACGACGTACGTCCGCAGACGCAGGCCGTGGGTGTACTCCTCGCCCGGCACCTGCTCCTGGACCGGAAGGATGGCCTCCAGCTTGTCGTCCAGCCTGACCAGGACGTTCTTCGGGTCCTTGCCCTGCTGCACCACGCCGGCGACGACATCGCCCTCGCGGCGCGCGTACTCGCCGAAGGTCACGTCGTTCTCGGCGTCCCGCAGCCGCTGCTGGATGACCTGGCGGGCGGTGCTCGCCGCGATCCGGCCGAAGTCGGACGGGGTGTCGTCGAAGTCCTTGGGCTCCTGGCCCTCCTCCAGGTCGGAGGGGTCCTCCTTCGCCCACACGGTGACGTGACCGGTGGTGCGGTCCAGCTCCACGCGCGCGTGGCGGCGGGCGTCGGGGGTGCGGTGGTACGCGATGAGGAGGGCCGACTCGATCGCCTCGACCAGCAGGTCGAAGGAGATCTCCTTCTCATGCGCCAAGCCCTTGAGCAGCTTCACGTCGATGTCCACGGCTACGCCTCCTCTTCCTTCTTGTCCTTGCGGTTGAACTCGATCTCGACACGCGCCCTGGAGATCTCGCCGAACCCGATCCGGCGGGCGGTGGGCCTGCGCCCCTTCACGCCCGGCACCTCCAGGTCGAGGCCGTCCTCGTCCACGGCGACGATCCGGGCGACCAGCTCGCCCGCGTCGGCGAGCTGGAACCGGGCCAGACGGCCGGTGGCCCGTACGTAGTGGCGGTGCTCGGTGAGGGGGCGGTCGGCGCCGGGGGAGCTGACTTCGAGGACGTACTCGCCCTCGCCCATCGCGTCGGTCTCGTCCAGCTTCTCGGAGATCGCGCGGCTCAGTTCGGCACAGAGGTCCAGCTCCACGCCCTCGTCCGAGTCGACGACGATCCGCAGCAGTCCGCGGCGGCCCGCCCGGGAGACCTCGATCTCCTCCAGGTCCAGGTCCTTCTCGCGGACGAGCGGCTCAATGAGTCCGCGCAGCCTGTCGCTCTGGTGGGTGCTCATCCGGGTGACTCCTCGGCCGCGTGTGCTGTTGTGGTTCGTCGCGTGTCAGACCAAAGGGTATCCGGTCCCGGAGGGTGTTGCCGTCCACCGGCCCGGGGCCCGCGGGTACGCTCGCCTGCGACGATCCCGGCGGTCTTCGCGTACGGACGGATCTTCGCATACGGACACGGCGGCCGAGGGAGAAGGCGTGACGACGACGGGCAGACGCGCGCTCCTCGTGGCGGGGGCGGCGGCGGGGGCCACGGCGCTGGTGGGCTGCACCTCCCCGGGCGGGGACGGCGGCCCCCGGCGGCCGGACGCCGCCGAACGGGAGGCGGCGCGGGCGGCGCGCGCCGAGGCGGCGCTGCGGGCGCGCTCGGTGGCCGCCGCGCGCGGACTGCTGGAACGGTACGACGCGGTGCTCGCCGCCCATCCGGCCCTGACGCCCCGGCTGACCCCGCTGCGGCGCTCGGTGGCGGCCCACGTGAAGGCCCTCGGCGAGGGCGGTACGGGCCCGGCGGAGCCCGTGACGGCCTCCCGGGCCCCTTCCGCCTCCGCCTCCGCCCCGGCGGCCCCCGCCCCCGTACCCGTGGCCGCCGACGCCGGGGCGGCCCTCGGGCAGCTCGCGGCGGCCGAGCGCGCCGCCTCCGACGGGCACACGGCCGCGCTGCTCGCCGCCCCTCCCGAGTACGCCCGGCTGCTCGCCTCGGTGGCGGCCTCGGGCGCCGTCCACGTCCATCTGCTGACCGGAGGAGCCCGGACATGAGCGCCCTCGACGCCGCCCAGGCGGCACTGGCCGCCGAGCACGCGGCGGTGTACGGGTACGGGGTCGTCGGCGGCCGGGTCGGCGCCGGGCGCCGGGCGGAGGCCGCGGCCGCGTACGAGGCCCACCGGGCGCGCCGGGACGCGCTGCGCCGGACCGTGCGGGACCTCGGCGGGGCACCGGTGGCGGCGGAGGCGGCGTACGGACTGCCGTTCCGGGTGGCGGACCGGGCGGACGCGGTGCGGCTCGCCGCCGTCCTGGAGGACCGGGTGGCCGCCGTCTACTCCGACCTGGTCAGGGCCACCGAGGGCCCGGCCCGGCGGGAGGCGGCCGCCGCGCTGAGGGAGGCGGCGGTACGCGCCGTGCGCTGGCGCGGCGGCGACGTAACCTTTCCTGGGCTCGCCGAGCGGGCCTGAGCCCGCCCCGACCGAAGGAACAACGTACGCATGGGTTTCGAACCGCCGCAGCGACTCGTCCGGGTGCTCGGCGAGACGTACGGGGAGTCCGCGGCGGCCGAGTGGCTGGAGCGGCTGCCGGAGCACGCGCGGGCCGCGCTCGACCGGGGCTCCCTGGAGGCCGGCCGGGTGGTGGCCCCCGGCGGGCGGAGCAGTCTGGTGGTGCTCGTCCGGCGGTCCGACGGCTCCCCCGCCGCGCTCAAGGTGGCGCCTCCGTTCGCCCGGCCCGACCGGGAGCGGGACGCGCTCGCCCACTGGGACGGCTGGGGCGCGGTGCGGCTGCTCGGGGAGGCCGGTGACGGGGGGCTGGTCCTCGAACGGCTGCACCCCGAGGTGTCGCTGCGCTCGCTACCGGAGGCGAAGGCGCTCCTGGAGGCGGCGGGCACCGTGCGGAAGCTGTGGGTCGAGCCCCCGGCCGGTCACGGCTTCGAGTCGGTGGCCGGGCGGACGGCCCGGCAGGTCCCGGCGATGGAGCGCCACCGCGCGGACGCGGCGACCGCCGGTCTCACGGAGGCGGCGCTCGCGGCGCGCGAGGAGCTGGTGGCCGGGGAGAGCGAGACGCTGCTGCTGCACGGCAACTTCCGGCAGGGCAAGGTCCTGGCCGGCGACCGGGCGCCCTGGCTGGCCGTGGGACCCGAACCGCTGGTCGGCGAGCGCGCCTACGACCTGGCCAGGCTCGTACGGGACCGGGTGGAGGACCTGGTCGCGGCCTCGGCGGGCGCCTCGGTGGCCCGGCGGCGGGTGAACAAGCTGGCGGACTCGCTGGACGTGGACCGGGAGCGGCTGCGCGGCTGGACCCTGTTCCGGGCGGTGGAGTCGGGGACGCGGGCGCTGACGGCGGGGCGGCGGCAGGACGCGGAGCTGCTCCTGGAGTTCGCGAGCTGGCTGTAGCCGGCGGGCCGGCGCGGCTCCCGGGCGGGTGCGGCTCCCGGACGGGCGGTCCCCGGGTGGGCGGCTTCCGGAGGGGCCGCTTCCGGACGGGCGAGGTTGCGCGGGCCGGAGACTGTTCGCGGACGAACAGCGGGGTAATACCCTTTTTGTACCGTTCGCCGGTCTTCGGCGTTCGGACTCGCCCGGTCCGGGCGGCTCGACCCCAGGGAGCCGTGATGATCGAAGAGCTGCTGCTGGCAGTGGGCGGCGCGGGTGCGGCGGCGGCGGTGTACGCGGGCGCGGCGGCACGGGTGGTCAAGCAGTACGAGCGCGGGGTGGTCTTCCGCTTCGGCAGGCTGCGCGGCCGGGTGCGGCCACCCGGCTTCACCCTGATCGTTCCGTTCGCCGACCGGCTGCACAAGGTGAACATGCAGATCGTCACGATGCCGGTGCCCGCGCAGGAGGGCATCACCCGGGACAACGTGACGGTGCGGGTGGACGCGGTCGTGTACTTCAAGGTCGTCGACCCGGCGGACGCCCTCGTACGGGTGGAGGACTACCGGTTCGCGGTCTCGCAGATGGCGCAGACCTCGCTGCGGTCGATCATCGGCAAGAGCGACCTGGACGACCTGCTGTCCAACCGGGAGCAGCTCAACCAGGGGCTCGAGCTGATGCTCGACAGCCCGGCGATGGGCTGGGGCGTGGCCATCGACCGGGTGGAGATCAAGGACGTGTCGCTCCCGGAGACCATGAAGCGCTCGATGGCCCGGCAGGCGGAGGCGGACCGGGAGCGGCGGGCCCGGGTGATCAACGCGGACGCGGAGCTCCAGGCGTCGAAGAAGCTGGCGGAGGCGGCGGCGGAGATGTCGGCCCAGCCGGCCGCGCTCCAGCTGCGGCTGCTGCAGACGGTGGTGGCCGTGGCGGCGGAGAAGAACTCGACGCTGGTCCTGCCGTTCCCGGTCGAACTGCTGCGGTTCCTGGAACGGGCGACGCCGGAGGCCCCGGCGGGGACGGACACGGGCAAGGGTACGAACGCAAGGGCGGGCGCGGGTGCGGACGCGGGCGCGGACCCCGCCCCGGGCCGGCCCCCGGAGGTGCCGCCGCTGCTCGACGAGGCGCGCCCGCGGGGACGGGCGACGCCGGAGGACGCCATCGAGGACCTGACGGGCACGTCGGTGGAACCGGTGCCCCGCGAGGACGGCGCCTGAGGAACGGGACGGGGGAGGGGGGGGGGCCCCCGGGGGCCGCCCCCCCCCCCCCCGCCGGGGAGCGGGGGGGGGGGGGGGCGCCGCCGGCCCCCCCCGCCGCCAGCCCGGCCCCCGGCGGCGGGGGGGAACCAGCCACCCC
>NZ_JBIAUG010000031.1:0-56699 GCF_042892575.1 Streptomyces sp. NPDC001744 | reverse complement strand
CCCCCCCCCCCCCCCCCCCCCCCCCCCCCCCCCCCCCCCCCCCCCCCGCCCCCCCGCCCCCCCCCCCCCCCCCCCCCCCCCCCCCCCCCCGCCGGCGGCGGGGGGGGGGGGCCCCCCCCCCCCCCCCCCCACGCCCACTCCGCCGTCCTGCGCCGGGCGGTCGAACACCTCGTCCTGCGGCCGGGGCAGCGCCTGGTCATCGACCTGACCGGGCTGGAGCACTGCGATTCCACCGGCATCACCACGCTCCTGGCGGCCCGCCAGCACGCGATGACGGCCGACGCCGTCCTCGCCCTGGCCCGCGTACCCGCCAACACCCTGCGCGTGCTGCGCATGACCGGGCTCGACCAGGTCTTCACCCTCCACCCCGACGCCCCCACCGCCTGAACCCGGACCCGAACCCGGGCCGGGGCGGCCGGGGGACCGGCGCGGTCCGGTGCGCGGCCGTGTGAGGAAGTCGTCGCGGGCCGTTTCGGCATTGCACGGGGCCGGGGGATGCGCGATGGTTGCAGGAGGCAATCTTTTTCGAACGGCAGAGAGGTGGTGGGGTGCGCACGATGCGTCCCCCGGCTTGTGATCCCTTCCCCGGGAACCCCTGACAGTCCGCGCGACGGTGGCGTCCGCACCGGTCCGGCGTGGAGAGACGCCCCCTGTCCCGTCCTCGTCGCCGACGCGGCCGGGAACATCGTCGAGACCAACGAGGCCGCGCGCCGTCTGCTCCTCCGGGCCTCCGGAGACGGCGGGGACCCGGCACCCGACGGCATGCCGGACCGGCTCGCCGGGGCCCACCGGCGCCCGTGGCCGGCCGGAGAGCTGCCGGACGCAGTCTCGGGCACGGTGGCCGGCCGCGCGTTCGACGCGCATCCCTCGTCCGGGGAGGACGGGCGCGTGGTGTGGTGGCTGGTGGAGAACGCCGGCCCGCGCACGACCGGGCGGGCGCCGCGCGGCGAACGCGAGCCCACCGCGTTGCCGGCGGACATCTCCGACGCGCTGTTCTCGTCGCTGAACGTCGAACGGTGCGCGGAGACGACGGCCCGTACGGCCGCGGACCACTTCGCCGACGAGGCGGTCGTCGTCGTCCCCGCCCGGGGAGGCCGCCACGCCCTGACCCACGCGCGGGCGGGCGGCGCCGTCACCCGGCGGGTGGTGACGCTCGACACCCGGACGGTTCCGGGACTGACGGAGGCGCTGCGGGGGTTCCCGCCGGTGCCGACGCGGTGGATCGATCCCGCGGACATCCCCGAGGGAGCGGTGCCGCCCGGTTTCACGGGCCCCGCCGGTTCGGTGGTCGTCACGCCCCTGTCCGGGCACGGAGCCCTGATCCTGCGCTCCCGGGGGCACCGGGCGTTCACGGACGCCGAGGAGGTCTTCGTCCGGCTGTTCGCCGCGCGGGCCGGGGCCGCCCTGTCGGCGGCCAGGCTGTACGCGGAGCAGACGTCGATCACGGCCACCCTGCTGCGGGAACTGCTGCCGCCGCGGCTGGGGCGGGTGCACGGGGTGGAGTACGCCGGCATCTACCGGACCTCGCAGGAGCACGAACGCGTCGGTGGCGACTTCTACGACGTCCACCCCGGCGCGGACGCCTCGCAGGAGACCTTCGTCGTCCTGGGGGACGTGGCGGGGAAGGGCCTGGAGGCCGCCGTCCTGACCGGAAGGATCCGCAGCGTGCTGCACGCGCTGCTGCCCCTGTCCGGAGACCACCAGCGCGTCCTGGGCCTCCTCAACGACACGATCGTCAACTCCCACCACACCCGCTTCGCGACCCTGGTCCTGGCCTCCGTCCGGCGCCACCCGGAGGGGGTGCGGCTGCGGCTGACCAGCGCCGGGCACCCGCCCCCGCTGATCATCCGCGCGGACGGGAGGGTGGAGGAGGCGGACACCGACGGCACCCTCGTCGGCGTCCTGCCCGAGATCCGGGCGCGAAGCGCGGAGGTGACGCTGGCGCCGGGGGAGACGTGCCTGCTGTACACGGACGGGATCACCGAGGCCCGCGGCGGACCGCTGGGCGACCGGCTCTACGGCGAGGAGAGGCTGCGGAAGGCGCTGGAGGAGTGCGCGCGCCTGCCGGCCGAGGCGGTGGTGGAGCGCGTCCAGATGCTGGCCGCGCAGTGGCTGGGCGGCGGCCGCCACGACGACATGGCCACCGTGGCCGTCACCAACCCGGTCGGCGGCCACGGGGCACCCCGCGTCACGGATGGCGAGGAGGACCTGCGCCCCCGCGCGGAGGACCGGTGGTGACCTCCGTCCCCGCGCGGCGCGCACGGCCCCGGCACCGGAGCGGCCGTTCCCGTTCCGTCCGCTCCCGGGTCCGCTCGCTCCTCGACTCCGCTCACTTCCCGGGTCCGCGAACCGTCCGGGAGTCCTCGCCGGGCGAGCCTCCGGGCCGTCCGGCGGTCCCGGCCGGGACCACCCGTACCGGACGCCCCGTCGCCCGTGAGCGCGTGGCCGCCTCCGCGACGGCGAGGGCCGCGCGCGCGTCCCGGCCGGTGCAGGGGCTCGTGCGCAGACCGGCGACCACTTCCGTGAACGCGGCGAGTTCCGCCCGGTAGGCGTCCCGGAAGCGTTCCATGAAACCGGGGTACGGGGTGCCGGTGTCCCGGGCGGGACCCCCGGCCGGGACCAGCGGGGTGCGCTCGGTCAGGCCGGCGACCAGCGAGCCCTTCGAGCCGCAGACCTCGAGGCGCACGTCGTACCCGGCGCCGTTGTAACGGGTGGCGGTGCAGACGGCCAGCGTCCCGTCGTCCAGGGTGAGGACGCTGACCCCGGTGTCGACGTCGTCGGCGGCGGCGAAGAAGTCCTCACCGCGGTTGGCCCCGGTGGCGTACACCTCGACGACCTCGCGTCCGGTGACCCAGCGGACGGCGTCGTAGTCGTGCACCGAGCAGTCGCGGAAGATGCCGCCGGAACCGGAGACGTAGGAGGGCGGCGGCGGGGTGGGATCGGCGGTGCAGGCGCGCAGGGTGTGGGTCCAGCCGAGGCGTCCGCTCGCGACCGCCTCGCGCAGCTCCCGGTGCCCGGCGTCGAAGCGGCGCTGGAAGCCCACGTGCAGCGGCACGTCCGAACCGGCGAGGGCGGCGAGCACCGCGTCGGTCTCCGCGAGACCGCCGGCGACCGGTTTCTCGCAGAAGGTGGGCAGCCCGGCACGCCCGGCCGCCAGGATCAGATCCGCGTGGGTGGCGGTGGAGGAGGCGATGACGACCCCGTCGAGTCCGGCGCCGAACAGGCCGTCGAGGTCGCCGGCCACCTCGGCGCCGGTCCGGTCGGCGACCGCCCGGGCGGAGCGTTCGTCGGTGTCGTGGACGACGAGGGAGCCGACCGCGGGAAGACCGACGAGGGTCGCGGCGTGGAAAGCGCCGATCCGGCCCGTACCGATGAGTCCTATGCGCATGCTGGGTGAGCCTTTCGTGCGGAGAAGGGCGTCCGGGGACGACCGCCGACAAGAGGGCGCTCCCCATTGTTATTACATAAGGACGTAAGAACGTGGGGACTTACCGAATTCGGGAGAACGCGCCACACTGTGTGGGCGCACGCCGCGCGCGGGAGGGTGACGTGGAGCAGGTCGCGAAGTTGATCAAGATCGACCGGAGCAGCCCGGTCCCGTTGTACTTCCAGTTCGCCCAGCAGTTGCAACAGCTCATCGAGAACGGTGTGTTGCCTCCCGGGACCAGGCTGAGCAACGAGATCGCCCTGGCCGAGCAGTTCGGGCTCTCCCGGCCCACCATGCGTCAGGCCATGCGACACCTCGTCGACAAGGGGCTGCTGACCCGCAAGCGCGGGGTGGGCACCCAGGTCGTCACCCACCGCGTCCGCCGGCAGACAGAGCTGTCGAGCCTGTTCGACGACCTGCGGCGCGACGGCCGCCGTCCGGGCACCAGGGTGCTCTCGCTGGAGAGCCGGCCCGCCGGGACGGAGGTCGCCGCCGCCCTGCGGATCGACGAGGGGGACGCCGTGCTGGTGATCGAACGGCTGCGGTTCGCCGACGGACAGCCCCTGGCGCTCCTGCGCAACCACCTGCCGGCCGGCCGGATCGACCCGACCGCCGAGGAACTGGCCGACACGGGCCTGTACCGGCTGCTGCGCCGGTCCGGCACCGACCTGGTCACGGCCGAGCAGACCATCGGCGCCCGCCGGGCCACTTCCGCCGAGGCCGCGCTCCTGGAGGAGTCCCGCGGCGCCACCCTGCTCACCATGACCCGTGTCGCCCACGACGGGGCCGGGACACCGGTCGAGTACGGCACCCACGTCTACCGGGCTTCGCGCTACTCCTTCGAGATGACGATCGCCGCGCGCTGAGCCGCGCTCCGCCGTGGGCGGTCCCGCCCGGGGGCGGACACCCGGCGACGGGACGGAAGCCGGCCGCTCGGATCGCGTCACGGCCCGGCGGGCACCGTAAGGCACGATGTCCTGACATGTCGTTGACAGGCGTCGTCCGACGGGGCAGGCTCGTCCGCGGACGAGCCGGGCACCGGACCCGTACCCCGCCACCGGAAGAAGGACGTGGTATGCGCATCACGCCGCCCGGCTCCGACGCGCCCCTCGTCGGACGCGTCGCCGGCGCACCGATCTCCTGGGGCGTGTGCGAGGTCCCCGGCTGGGGTCACCAACTGGCGCCGGACGTGGTGCTGCGCCAGATGCGCGACATCGGCCTGGCCGCCACCGAGTTCGGTCCCGACGGCTTCCTGCCCGACGCCCCCGCGGCCAAGGCCGGGCTCCTGTCCGCGTACGGGCTGCGGGCCGTGGGCCAGTTCGTTCCCGCCGTGCTGCACGACCCCGGTCACGATCCGCTGCCCCGCGTGCGGGCCGCCCTGGCGGACCTGCTCGTGGCGGGCGCGACCACGGTCGTCGTCGCGGCCGCCGGCGGCGGTGACGGCTATGACGACCGCCCCGCCCCGGACGCCGAAGGCTGGAACACCCTGCTGGCCAACCTCGACCGGATCGACGCGGCGGCCGCCGGCGCCGGCCTCACCGCCACCCTCCACCCGCACGTCGGCACCCTGGTCGAGACGGCGGAGGAGACCCGGCGCGTCCTCGACGGCTGCGGCATCGCCCTGTGCCTGGACACCGGGCACTGCCTCATCGGCGGCGGCGACCCGGTCGACCTGGCCGCCCGCGTGCCCGACCGGATCGCGCACGTCCACCTGAAGGACGTACGACGGCACCTCGCCGACCGGGTGCGTTCCGGGGAACTCACCTACACCCAGGGCGTCGCGGCGGGCATGTACGCGCCCCTGGGCGCCGGCGACATCGACGTCGCCGCGATCGTCCGCGGGCTCGAAGCGCACCGCTACTCCGGCTGGTACGTGCTGGAGCAGGACGCCGTCCTCACCGCCCCGCCCGGACGGGACGGCGCCCACGACCCGCTGGACGACGCGCGGGCCTCCCTCCGGCACCTCCTGACCCTCGCGGAGACCGCCGCGGGCCCCTCGCGCCCCCCGGAGGGGTGAGCCGGCGAGGCCCACGGCCCGGGGCCCCGCACACCCCGGTCCGGTTGTGTTGACGTGCCTCAGGCCCTCTGGCAGGGTGACGCTGCACACCGGGCGGGGAGTTCGATCTCGAGCGCGACCGACGACCCGGTGCCGGACAAGACGCGGTCGCGGTCTTCGAGCGGGGGTCCATGCTGAAGCAGGTCGCCGAGGGCGTACTGGTCCACCAAAGTGAGTTGCTCGAGAACAACACCGTTGTCGTGCAGGGCGGGGACGGCGTGCTGCTCGTGGACGCCGGGATCACCGGCGCCGAAATGACCTGCCTGGCGAACGACCTCCGTGAGCTGGGCCAACCCGTGGTGGCAGGCTTCTCGACGCATCCCGACTGGGATCACGTGCTCTGGCACGCCGAACTCGGCGAAGCGCCTCGTTACGGCACGGCCCGCTGCGCGGCCTTCATGCGGGACGTGTTGTCGAACGCGGACTGGAGGGCCGGCGTCACCGAGGGGCTGCCGCCGGAAATCGCCGAGGACACACCGCTCGCCCTGTACGGCCTCATCACCGGTCTGCCTGCTGGAACCGCGCAGCTTCCCTGGGACGGCCCCGAGGTGCGGATCGTCGAGCATCCGGCGCACGCCCCGGGCCATGCGGCGCTGTTGATCGAAGACCGCCGAGTTCTCATCGCCGGCGACATGCTCTCCGATGTCTTCGTTCCCATGTTCGACGACACCGACAACCCGATGGAGGACTACCTCGTCGGGCTGGGAGTCCTGGAGGGCGTGGCGGACGGCGTCGGCGTCCTCATCCCCGGACACGGATCCGTCGCCAGGGGCGAGGAGGTACGCGCAAGGATCGAACGGGATCGGGCGTACGTGGAGGACCTGCGTGACGCCCGGATTTCCCGCGATCCAAGAGTCGTATCGCCCAAGCCCGGCTGGGAGTGGGCCCGCGACATTCACGAAGGGCAGGCCCGAAGCCTCGCCCGGGGAAGCGAGCGCGAGGGGACGCCTGACCAGGGATCCTCTTCCGCCGAGGGACGCCCCTGCCGGTGAGCCGTTCCCGTCCCTTCTCTGTGGGGCGAAACAGCGGGCCGGTAAGGGTGTGCAACGGGACGAGGCCCCGCGTCGTGCTCCTGAACCGGTCCGGGGTCTCCGCCGCCTCCTGGGCAAGCGGCCCCCCGGCGCGACGTCCTACCGAGTTCTCCTCGGCGGCCCGGGCGCCGTCCTCACCGCCGTGCTTGCTCGTCCTCTGTCCTCCCCCTCGGCCGTCAAGTGCGGGGGAACGCACTGAACCCGCTCCAGCACCGTCAGGCCCTCAGACGGCGGGGACAGGCGCGACGCCGGTCAGCTCCGTGCTCGCCTCCCACAGCCGACGTGCCGTTTCGGCGTCCTCCAGCTGGGCCCACAGCCGCTCGCGGTGCGGCCGGCCCCGCAGCCCGAAGACGCGCGGGCCCCACAGCTCGCCCCCGGCGATCCGGGGGTCGAGCACCGCCCGGACCGCGGGCCGGGCACCCGCGTGCTTGCCCTGGAGGACAAGTGCGGCGGCCGTCCCCCGCAGCGCCGCCCCGGCCTTCCGTACATGGACCGGCGGCCGCGACGGGGTGAGCGAGTCCAGCGCACCGCCGGGATGGACCACCACGCTCGACACCGTGCTGCCCACGGCCCGCAGGCGGCGGTCGAGTTCCAGGCCGAAGTGCATCTGGGCCAGCTTCGACCGGCCGTAGGTGCGCTTGGCCCGATAGCCGGCCCGGGACTGCAGATCGTCCAGGTCGAGCCGCTCGGACTTGGCGGCGAAACTGCCGACGGTCACGACGCGGGCGCCCGGCGCGGCCTCCAGCAGCGGCAGCAGCCAGTGGGTGAGCGCGAAGTGCCCGAGGTGGTTCGTTCCGAAATGCATCTCATTGCCGTCCCGCGTCTCCCTTCGCTCCAGCCCGTCGAGGAGGACGCCGGCATTGTGAACCACCGCGTCGAGGCGCTCCGCCCCCAGGGAATCCGCGGTTCCCCGCAGCGAGCCGAGGTCGGCGAGGTCCAGGCCCACCGAACGCACCCGCGCACCGGGCACCCGCGCGCGGATCGCTCCCACGGCGGCCTCGGCCCGCTCGGCGCTCCGGCTGCCCAGCACCACCGTGGCGCCGGTACCGGCCAACTGCTCGGCGGTGAAATACCCGATACCCGCGTTGCCGCCGGTGACCAGATACACGCGGTCGGCGGCGGAAGGGATCTGAGACATGGCGGAAACTCCCGTGAGGTGCGACGGCGGCTCCCGGCGGAGCGACCCGGCGCCCACGCTGCCACCGGTCTCCGACATATCACCGACAACCATCCGACAGGGCGGAGCCGGCTGCGCGTTCACGCGCAGCCGCACGACTGCCGAAGACCACCGGCCACGACGGCAACTGCTTGGTCCGCGACCGCCGCGGAGCGTCCCACAGGCCCCTCATCCTCAGCGACCTTCGGGTGACCGAGCCCGGAGGGAGGACACCGCCGGTCCCGGGGAGAGGGGGCGCCCGCCCCAGCCGCGTCGTACTGGTGCGGAACGTGGAAACCCCGACGGGGTCCGAGCCACTGGCCCGGTACGCCAACCGCAAGGGAGGCCGAAGTCCCCGGCGGGAGGAGGAAGATCCGAGAAGCGAGGGCCGGCGGGCCGAAAGACCGGAGGGAAACGGGAGGGGGCCTTCACCCGCTGGGCCGAGTACGAGGAGAACGTACGGCGGCTGAGGCGGAGGATCTTCAGGGCGACGCAGGACGGGGACCTGAAGAAGGTCCGCAACTCGCGGAAGCCCATGCTGCGGAGTCGCGGCAACACCCTGATCAGCGTGAAGCGGGTGACGCAACAGAGCAGTGGTCGCACGACCGCTGGCACCGACGGGGAACGAGCCCTCACGCCGGAGGCGGGAGGCACCTTGGCGGCCGGGACCATTCGGTCGTCGAAGCCCTGGAAGGCCAGGCGGTCAAGCGAGTGTTCATCCCGAAGGGCAACGGGAAACAGCGGCCACTCGGCATCCCTGTCATCCGTGACCGGGTCCTCCAGGACCGCGTGAAGAACGCCCTGGAGCCCGAGGGGGAAGCGCGGTTCGAACCGGGTGCGGGGAAAGCTCGCACGTCCGGTTCCGAGGGGCCGGGGATCAGCGATGGTCTCGGCTGCCCGACCGCACCCGGCCCGCGCGCCGGCCCCGGGTCCACGGGGCTACAGGCCGAACTCCAGGTGCTGGATGTCGGTGAAGCGGACCCCCTCCAGGCTCCCGGCCCGCCTGCCCCCGTCCTGGAAGTAGACCTCCCTGAGCGCCTCGGCCGCGATCTGCCGGAGCCGGTCGTCACTCGCGCCGGCGTCCTGGGCCTCGAAGAGACGGGCGGCGTGGACGGGGGGCGGGGCGACGGTCAGATGGCGGACGCGGTCCTGGTCGGTGGAGCCGATCGGGGCGGTGTAGCCCATGCGGGCACGGGTGTCGATGACGATGCCGTCGGTGGTGGCCGCCCTCCTGCGGGCCCCGGCCCTGATCTGCGGCTGCCACCGTGCCTTCACCTCGCGTTCCAGACGTGCGGCGAGGTCCGGACGGGGCTTCTTGATCTGGTCCTTCACATACCGCTCGACGGTGCGCCGGGAGACCCGCAGCAGCCGGGCGACGTCCTTGGTGCCGCCGAGCCGCTTGACCAGGTAGCGCATCTGCGCGCCGGCCGACTTCGGGACGGGGCGGGTGAACGCCTGGTGCACCGCCTCGTCCAGGCTGTCGCCGATCAGACCCATCGCCCTTTTCCCTACTCTCCGTCGTCGGCGTCGGTGACGGTGCCGTCCTTGATGTACCGGGCCAGGTTCAGCTCGGGCGCCCGGAACCGCTCCCGCACCCCTTCGCCCCACAGGACCGTCTGGGTCCCCTCGTGCTTGACCGGGCCCGGGTTCACGCCGAGCTTGAACCCGCCCGGCAGGGCCTTGCCGTCCCGGTGGGGCAGGAAGTCCAGCGGGCTCTCGCCGTCGGCGGCGTAGACGACGCAGTCCGACAGGACCGCGACGGGGTACTGGCCGGTGAACGCGGCGTGCCTGACCATCTTGCGGTGCAGGTTGATCCGGGTGCGGGAGATGACGGCCGCACGGATGTCCGGCCGCCAGGTGGGCCGGGACAGGGCGCGCCACGGCTCGCCCGGCCGCCAGCCCTCGCCCCGGGGCCGTTCACGGAGTTTGCCGATGCCGCCCTTCACCGTCGCCTTGACGGCGGAGACGACGAGCGCGAGGTCCGGGTCGCGGTCCCTGTAGCCCTCCATCTCGGCGAGGAACCGCTCCGGGCCGGTGTCGGTGTGGACGCCGAGGTCGGCCATCGTGGCGAGATAGGCGTCGCGGAGGCGGGTGTACCAGCCGTCGAGATAACGCCCGTTGTCATGGCGGACGTACGCCTCGACCGGACGCACCTCGTAGCCGAGCTCGACCGCGTAGGCGACGGCGGGGGTGGCGTACCAGGCGGGCCCCCCGGGACGCTCGCCGCTCGGTGTGAACGGGCTCGGCAGCAGGTCACCGTCCAGCTCGGCCCACCTGTCCTTGCCGACCTTCACCTCCGACAGGTCGACGTGGGAGAGGTCCACGAGCCAGGAACCGGGCAGCTTCGGGTCGAACACCGGCGCCTCGACGCGCGTCGGCGCGCCAAGGCCGACGACCAGGCCGTTGGCGCCGGCCGCGAAGGCCATGTTGACGTCGACGCCGACCAGGAACCGGCGCGTGCACTCCTCGTCCGTCATCGGCCGCGCCCAGTCGTACGCCTCCTCGAAGAGCTTCTCGGCCGGGCCGCGGACGTGGAAGGGCGGCAGATCGGCGAGGACGGGGTGACCGTCGGGGGGCCTCGCACGGCGCCGGGTCCACCGGGTCCTTGCCCAGGGAGCCGGGGTTCTTCCCGTCGGCCTGCCGCAGCGCACCGGTCTCCGGGTCGCGCACGGCGCGGGTCGGCGGGTGCAGCGCGGTCATCAGCTCCAGACCGGTCACGGCCGTCGAGCCGCGCGGCGTCATCACCCGCGACGCGTACGCGCCCATGACCCGGGCGAGTTCCGCCGGCGGCAGTGTGGCGGCGTGGCCCCAGTGCCGGGTGTCGAGCGCGTTCCACGACGGGAGGCACAGCTGCACGCACCGTCGTTCCGTTCCCTGGACGGGCCGGTAGATCCGGGCCCACGGCCCGAAACCGCGCTTGGTCAGCTTCCAGTCGGCGCGCGCGAGCTGCTTGACGGCCTTGTGGCCCTCCGGGAGCCGTCCGGCGTTCCGCTCCGCGTCGGTGAGCGCGGCCGGCAGGCCGTAGCGTTCGCACGCGGCGGCGGTGAGGACGAGGAGGGGATCGGCCGGCCGGGGCCGGACAGCTTCGGCTGCCCGAGCCGGGCCTCCTCCAGGGTCCACTCCACCAGCGCGGGCAGGGACTTGGCGGGCACGCCCAGGACCGCGCCGCCGACGCAGTGCGCCCGTACCCGCCCGGTCCCGTCGGCGTCGACGACCGCCAGCGGCCCGTTGACGAACCGGGGGTCGGCCCCGCCCGGCGCGGCGGCGACCGCCGGGGCCGCCTCCGGCGCCTCGTCCCGCCGTGCCGGCGCCGCGTTCCCGGCCGGGCGCGCCGACGCCTGCCCGGCGGCCGGGCCGCCGGAGGAGAGGGGGGCGGGGGCGGTCGGGACGGCGCCGTGTCCGGTCCCGTCCGCCGTCCGCGGGGCCGGCTCCGCGGGAACGGTCCGTGCGTCCGACGCGGGGGCGGCCGTGCCGGTGGACGTCTCCGGGGCGGTCACGGTGCCGGGGAGCGCCGGAACGGCCACGGTCTCGTCCGGGCCGGTGTCACCGGCGGGGGCGGGATAGAGCTTGGCGAGTCCGTCCAGGAGCCGCGCGTACGCGTCGCGTTCGGGCGGGCGCGGCTCGGTTCGGCCCGCCTCCCAGCTGGTGACCGTGGCCCGGCGCACCTTCAGCGCGGCCGCGACCTCGTCGACCGTCAGCGCGTGGGCCTGCCGCAGGCGTTTGCGCTCCTCGGGCGGCGTCAGCGCGGCGCGGGACGCGAGCAGCGCGTCGACCGCGTCGAACAACTCGGACATGAAAGGTCCTCCCGCGCGCACCATATCCCGCGAAGCGTGCTTCTCGCGTACATGTGGCGTGCCTGAGGCGCCCATATCGCGTTCGGGGGCGGAAGCGGAAGCGGAAGCGGAAGCGGAAGCGGAAGCGGAAGCGGAGGTGGAGGTGGAAGCGGGGCTCAGGGACGCGCCGGGACGGTCCCTGACTTCACCGGCCCCGGGCCTCACCCGCCTCCGGACCCCGCCACCCCCTCCGCGCCGGGGCCCACAACCGTTCCCCGCGCCCGCCCGTGCGAAGGCCAGTTCGTCAGTCACGAGCCGCGCGCGCCACACGTCCGGGTGCCAGTTGCCTCCCCCGGTGGCTTTTGGGCACCGAGGACCGGTGGAACCGGAAGAGTTGATCCGTGATCACCCACTCGCTTCCCAGTCCCGATCCCGCCGGCGATCCCGAATCCGGGCCCGTCCGGCGGCCCTCCCGCCGTACCGTCATCGCCGGCGCCGCCGCGGGAGCCGGCGCGCTCGCCGTCACCGCTCCCGGCGCCGGGGCCTCCCCGGCGGCCCCCCGTCCCGCCGCCCCTTCCGACTGGGACGCCTGTCTCACCGTCGCCCGGGCCCTCCTGGTGCGGGACGACGACGACCTGCCCCTCGTGCCGCGCTACGCGGACATCCTGCTGAGGACAGGCCTGCCCCGGCCGAACGGGGGAGGGGGCCGCCGCGGCCGCAAGGTGCTGATCGTCGGCGCCGGACCCGCCGGGCTCGTCGCCGCCCATCTGCTGCGCCGGGCCGGTCACCGGGTCACCGTCATCGAGGCCAACGGCAACCGGGTGGGCGGCCGGATCAAGACCTTCCGCACCGGGGGGCACGAGAAGGCCCCGGCGCCCTTCGCCGACCCGAAGCAGTACGCCGAGGCCGGCGCCATGCGCATCCCCGGCAGCCACCCGCTCGTCACCGGCCTGATCGACAGCCTGGGCCTCGAACGCCGTCCCTTCCACCTCGTCGATGTCGACGGGGCCGGCCGTCCCGCCTACCGCACGTGGATCCTCGTCAACGGCGTCCGCGTCCGCCGGGCCGACTACGCGCGCGGCCCGCAGGCCGTCAACCGCTCCTTCGGCGTCCCGGCGGCCTACGAATCCGTTCCCGCGGCGCAGATCGTGCGCGACGCCTTCGCCCCCGTCCGCAAGGAGATCGAGGGCAGGAAGGACAGGGAACTGGTCGAGGGCTGGGCCCGCGTCTTCCAGCGGTACGGCCACATGTCCATGTTCCGGTACCTGACGGAGGTGGCGGGGCTCGACGAGCGGACCATCGACCTGATCGGCACCGTCGAGAACCTCACCTCCCGTCTCCACCTGGCCTTCGTGCACAGCTTCATCGGGGCCTCGCTCATCAGCCCCGACACCGCCTTCTTCGAGCTGCCCGGCGGCACCGCCACCCTGGCCGACGCCCTCTACGACCGGGTCAAGGACCTCGTACGGCTGGACCGCCGCGCCACGCGGATCGCGCACGGCGACGGCAGGATCACCATCGACACCGTCTCCGAGGGCCGGGGCCCCGGGCCGGTGGAGCGCGAGACCTTCACCGGGGACGCCGCGATCATCACCGTCCCCTTCTCCGGACTGCGGCACATCCCGGTCACCCCCGCGCTCTCCTACGGCAAGCGGCGCGCGATCACCGAACTCCACTACGACGCCGCCACCAAGGTGCTGCTGGAGTTCAGCCGCCGCTGGTGGGAGTTCGACGAGGCCGACTGGAAACGGGAGCTGGAAGCGGTGCGGCCCGGCCTGTACCGGAAGTACCAGCTCGGGCAGACCCCCACGGACGGCAGCCTGCTCGGCGCGCACCCCTCCGTGCCCGAGGGGCACATCTCCGCCTCCCAGCGCGTCCACTACGCCGCCACGCGCCTGGTCTCCCGCGACCAGCCCGAGGCCGCCGGGGTCATCGGCGGCGGCTCGGTCACCGACAACCCCAACCGCTTCATGTTCCAGCCCTCCCACCCCGTCGAAGGCAGCCCGGGCGGAGTGCTCCTCGCCTCCTACAGCTGGTCCGACGACGCCCTGAAGTGGGACTCGTTCGACGACGAGGAGCGCTACCCCCGCGCCCTCGCCGGGGTGCAGGACGTGTTCGGGCAGCGGATCGAGGTCTTCTACACCGGCGTCGGACGCACCCAGTCCTGGATGCGCGACCCGTACGCCTACGGCGAGGCGTCCGTGCTGCTGCCCGGCCAGCACACCGAACTCTTCCCGCACGTCCGCGAGGCCGAGGGGAACCTGCACTTCGCCGGGTGCCACACCTCGATCAAGCCCGCGTGGATCGAAGGCGCCGTCGAATCCGCCGTGCGGGCCGCCCTGGAGGTCCACTCGGCGTGAGGGGCGACCGTGGGGCGGGCACACCGTGCCCGGCCCACGGCACGCGCCGGTCCCCGGGGTCAACTCTCGGCCAGCACGATCAGCCAGTCGCCCGCGGCGAACCGGACCCGGCACCTCTTGTCGGGGTTGACCCGCACGCCGTAGTCGGGGGCCGTGGCGGCCGACGCGCGCCGCCGGTACCCGACGGCGCACTCACCGCGCCGGCGCGCCGACTCCACGGCGGTGGCGAAGGAGACCTCCCGGTCGAGCCGGACGTAGTCCCCGGCCGGCTTCAGGTGGAACTCGCTCCCCTCGGCGGTGAACAACTCCTCGAAGACCGAGGCGAGATAGCCGCTCTCCGAGATCTGCGTCATGAGGAGGCTGATCAGCCTGCCGCTCACGATGAAGTCGGCGCCCGCCCGGACGGGCGCGAGCAGCCTGTTGCCGTCGTCGGACATCTCCGTGGTGAGGTCGAGCTCCCGGGACGCGGCGTCCCCGATCGCCCGCAGGTGCAGCAGGGTGACCAGCGTGCGGTCGTCCGACCCCGATTCCGCCCCCGGTTCCGTCTCCGTGCCTCGCCGCGTCGGCAGGCCCGTGTCGCCCATGACGATCACACCGTCGTACGACACCACGTCCAGCGCGGCCAGTACCCGCGGATCGGTGATGTCCCCGCAGCGGAAGGTGACGTCGAGGTGTTCCCGCGCCGGGACGTCGCGGACGGCGTCGCCCACGGCGGCGTCGTCGCCCCGCGCCACGACGTCCAGGACGGTCCCTGGACTCACGTACTGGCCGAGTTGCTCCACGACGAGCGGCGCCCGCCGGTTCCAGCCGAGCAGGAGCAGACGCCCGGCGACGGACGCCCGGGGGCGGGCGACGACGATCGCGTCCTCGTCGACGCAGGAGGACGCGTCCTCCGGTACGGCCGTGTCGTCGTCCCGGGTGATGACGACGATCCGGTCGTCCGCGCCGATCGTGGAGCCGGGATCGGGATTGAGGGCGACCACGCCGTCCGCGCGCAGCAGACCCACCACGGACGACGTGGTGAACGCCAGCAGGGCCTCGCCGAAGGGGCGTCCGGCCAGGTCCCCCGCCGCGGTGGTGTAGAACTCGTCGCCCTCGAAGTCCAGCAGTTCCTGGTACACGAGCGAGAGGCCCGGCTGGAGCGCGGTCTGGACGAGGAGCCGGGCGACGACGTGGTCGATGCACAGCACGTGTCCGCGCGGCCCGGCGGCCAGCCGGGCGGTGAGGTGGTTGCGGGCGTCGCGGACGGCGGCGACCACCACCGCCTTCCCGTCGCCGGGAGCGACCGCGCCGAGGGCGAGCAGGGTCTTCACCACGTGGGCGTCACCGTCCTCGTCCTCGGGCGGCAGGACGAGCACGGACTTGGCGGTCTGCGGGCTGACCCTGGACAGGACCGGAGGGTCGGTGGGGTGGCCGGTGCGGCAGATGATCCGGGTCGTGCCGGGGTCCGTGACGCGGGTGGCGATCCCCTCCTCCATCCCCACCTTGTCCCGGGGGGCGAGAACGGCGATGGCCGCCCGCCGCTGGTTGGCGTTGGCGCAGACCAGCTCCCCGATGACCGGGAAGATCTGGTCGGACCAGCCCAGGATGACGGTGTGCCCGGCCTCCAGGACCGTGGAATGGCCCAGACGGAGCGACCTGACGCGCTGGTCGATGCCCGTGGTGATCAGGCTGACCAGTGTCGACACGAACAGCAGGGCCACCAGGGCGAGCGACACGGAGGTCAGGACGTAGAGGGGGGAACCGACCGCGCCGCCGATCTTGAGCGTCTGCCCGACGCTGACCCACACCGCCTGGAGCCGGCCGGTCAGCGAGGCCGGGGCTTTCCGGTCGGCCCAGACCAGAACCGCGCTCGCCGGGACGACGACGGACAGACAGGCCAGGGTCAGCCATCCGATCAGCGCGGCGGTCCCTCCCGCCACCAGGTTGTCGAACCGGTACCGGAGGCGTTGGCGGAGGGTCGTGTGCTGCTGCGCCACGCGGGCTCCCGTGTATGAGACGTGCCGACCGGGCGGCTGTCGGCCGCTCGCACGCTCACCTTAGGGATCATGCGACGCCGTCCGGCGCGAAGCCGCCCGCCTCACCCGGAGGTGTGAACCGGAGTCAGATGGGGGACGGGCCGGGACCGGCGGTACGGGCCGGATCGGGCCCGGTACGGGACGGACCCGGTGGTGGGCCCGTCCCGCGTCCGGTCGTCCGTCCCCGGTTCAGGGACGGTGGAACCGCACCTCCGGGTGGGCCGGGTCCGGGCCGTCGAGGAGCGGCTGGTCCCTGTCCCGCAGGTGTTCGTCGAAGAAGGCGGCGAGGTACGCGCGGGTGACCGCCACCGCCCGGGGCGCCGGGAGGGCGTCGCCGGGAAGGCCGAGGTGGCTCAGGAGCACGGGCGCGTCGGAGAAGGCGAGGTGGCCGGAGCCCTCGACGGTCAGCCAGCGCTTCTCACCGCCCAGGGCCGCCCAGGTGGTGTCCCAGGAGGTGTCCCCGCCGCCCGGCCGGTGGAACTCGTCGGTCCCCAGGAACAGGAAGGGGCGTCCGCCGAGCCCGTCGGCGGGCGGCGCGTCCCAGAACGAGCCGTCCATGTTCGCCCCGGCGTCGATGCGCCCGTCGGCGGCCATGGCGGTGGCGGCGCTCGCGCCCCCGATCGAGTGACCGGCCATGCCGATCCGCGTCCGGTCGATGGAGGACGCGTACCGCCAGACGGGCCGGGGGCCGGTCAGCCGGTCCAGGACGAACCGGGTGTCGGCGGCCCGGGCCCCGGTCACCAGGTGCCCCAGGGACCAGTCGTTCTCCTCCATGACGGTGCAGGCGACGCAGGTCAGGGTGCGCCCGCCGGGCACCGACGTGCCGGACGACTCGTAGGCGTGGTCGAGCGAGGCGACGACGTAGCCCCGGGAGGCGAGGTCCACGGCGAGGCCGGTGAGGGTGAACCGCGGCATGCCGAAGCCGGGCGAGAGCACCACCAGCGGGTGCCGTCCCGGAGCGGGACGCGCGTCGACCGCGCTGTGCGTACGGGCCAGCGCCACCCGCCGTACCGCCTCCGGGTCCTGCACCGACACGCCCTTCAGGAGCAGCCGGACCTCTTCCGGGGTGGCGTACGGGGCGGGGCGCCCCGGGGTGTGCCGGGCGGTCGCGGGGCGGGCCGCGGGGTAGTGCAGGGTGACCATGAGTTCCCGGCCGTCGGCCCCGGGCACCCAGGGGTCGGTGCGGGAGCGGTCCACGAGGTGGAGGACGGAACTCCCCACCCCGTACGGCCCGGTGGGGGCCGGCAGCCGCATGCGGTCGGCCGGCCGGTCCGGGGTGTCCGCGGCGGCGGGCGGCGGAGCGGGAGCGGCGGTGGCGCTGGCCGTGGCGGGTAAGGCGACCGCGCAGGCGAGGAGGAGGGCGGTGGCCGCCCGGGTCAACGTGTTCATGCCGGGGACGCTACGGTCCCGGCCCCGGGGCCCGCGTCCTCCTGCGGTCGCGACCGTCGCCGGGGCCGTACATCCCCGGGCGGACGCCGCTCCCTCCACCGGGCGGGGGAGGGAGCGACGTCCGGCCCGGAGTGGTCCGGGCCGGCCCTCCGGCGCGGGAAGGGCCTCCTGCCGCCGCCCTCGCGGTGCGACGCGGTCGAGGGGAGGCCGGGACACGGCCGAGGCCCGGCGGACGGACGGCGGGGCCACGATGCGGTGGAAAGGACGCCCCCGTGTCGTCCACCGGACAAGTCCCCGGGGCGTGCCCCGGGTGGACAGGAATGAGGTCACTCGTGCGCAGGTCGACAAACCGACTGACGGCCGTCTCGCTCGCGGGCGCCGGCACGCTCGGCAGCGTGCTCGCCCTGGCTCCCTCCGCCTCGGCCGTGGTCGGCGGGACTCCGGTCGCGGACGGGCAGCGGCCCTTCGTCGTGCAGATCGAGAGGCGGGCCGAGGACGGAACCTGGTCGCACTACTGCGGGGCGGTGCTCATCGACAGCCGCGTCGTGGCCACCGCGGCGCACTGCTCCAAGTTCGCGGAACAGGGCAGGGAGACGATCCGGGTGGTCGTCGGCCGGACCGACTCGCGTGCTCCCGGAGGGACGGTGGTGACCGCCGACCGCTTCTCCGTCCACAGCCACCCCGGGTTCGACACCACGACCAACACGGACCTGGGGCTCATCGTGCTCGACAGCCCGGTGTCCCAGACCCCGGCGGCCCTGCCCGCCGCGGGGGAGAAGCCGCGCCCGGGCCGTCTGGTGCGCGTCGCCGGCTGGGGGCGGACCGACCTCGCCGACGAGACCAAGCCGACCCGTCTGCGGGAAGCCGTGCTGCCCGTCCAGAGGTTCGACACCGAGGGGGGAATCTGGGACAAGGAGTTCATCTGCGCGGGGACCGCCGGGACGCGGGTGGCGCCCGGGGACAGCGGGGGACCCCTGTTCGAGACGAAAGGACACGGCAAGGCGGTCGCGTACGGCCTCGTGACCGGTGAGACGAACACCTGCACCGGACTGTTCACGAACCTGGCCGACCCGGCCGTCTGGAAGCCGTTCCACGACGTTCTCGCCTCTCGCGGGCTCGGGCACGTCATCCCGAAGTAACCACGTCCGAAGCCCCGTTCCGCCCCGCGGAGGCTCGGTGGCCGCCGCGCACGCCCGGGACGCCCGGACGTGGCGGACCGGGGCTTCGGCCCCGGCCCGCTCTCCCTCCGTCCCCCTCGGGGCCGTTCAGGGCGTCACGTGGTAGTACCGGGTGCAGGCGCGGACCATGCCGTCGTCGGTGATGCTGAAGAGGTCGACGAAGCGCAGCTCCCGCCCGCCGGCGCCCGGGCCGACGCACCGGCCCGTGGCCACCACGCTCCGGTCCTGGGCGACGACGCGGTCGATCTCGTGGCGGCCGCTCGGCGCGGTGTGCCCGAGCCGGGCCCGCAGGACCGCGGTGCGGCCGCGGACGGGCGGCATGCCCGGAAGTTCGAACACCACGCCGTCGTGCAGCAGGGAGGCACACGAGTCCAGATCGCCGGCGTCGAGGTAGTCGTAGACGAGACGCACGTGGTCGACGCCTGCTGCGGTGACCAGGTCGACCGGTCCCGGCGGGCCGACGGCGGTCGTGTCATCGTGGCGGTTCAACGGCTGAGCCCCTTTCGCTCTCGGTACAGGATTCTCGGGGGAGCCGCCAACTCCGGGTTATCACCCCTCTATCTCCGACGTCTCCGACCGGGATCTTCACGGCATGGACAGACCGGGGGCGGGTGTGGAGACTGTCCTCACTTGGGTCTCCAGGGTCAACTCATTTGTTTTCGTGGGGGAATCGGTGGCTGACGTCGTGGGAGAGGGAGACCCGGAACCCCCGGACACGTCGCGCCTTCCCTTCAGGGTCCTCGGGCCGCTCCAGGTGTACGCCCCCGGCGGACCCCTGCGGGTGCCCCCGGGCCGTCAGGAGGTGATCCTCGCGGCCCTCCTCCTCGACGCCAACCGGGTGGTCGCCACCCACCACCTGGTGGACCTCATCTGGGAGGACAACCCGCCGGAGACCGCCCGCACCCAGGTGCAGATCTGCGTGTCGCGCCTGCGGAAACTGCTGGCCGCCTCCGACGGGGAGGCCACGATCACCACCCGGCCCCCCGGCTACGTGCTGCACACCGAGGCGGAGAACGTGGACGCGGCCCTCTTCACCGGCCTCGTGCTGCGCGCCCGGCGGCTGCAGGAACAGGGCGCCCCCGAACAGGCCGTGCGCCTGCTGCGGAGCGCGGTGAGGCTCTGGCAGGGCGAGTGCCTGTCCGGCCTGGACAGTGGCCCGCTGGCGAACCGGGCGCGCCGCCTGAACGAGGAACGGCTGACCGCCGTCGAGTTCCGCATCCAGCTCGAACTCGAACTGGGCCGCTACGACCGGCTGGTGGGGGAGCTGCAGATGCTCACCCACGAACACCCGCTGCGGGAGAAGCTGCGCGGTCAGCTCATCCAGGCCCTGTACTGGTCGGGGCGGCAGGCCGAGGCCCTGGAGGCGTTCCGGACCGGCCGGCGGATCCTCGCCGAGGAACTGGGCCTGGAGCCCGGCCGGGAACTCCGTGAGCTGGAGTCGGCGATCCTGGCCGGCGCCCTCCCCCCACCGGCGGGCGCCGGCCCCGCCCGGCCGCCCGCCGGCGCGGCCCGCGACACGACCGGACCGGCCGGCGACGGGCCCGGCGCGGTCCGCGAGGAGGGACGCGGTACGGCACCGCGCGAGACCGTGGCGGACGGGAGAGCGCGGGCTTCGGAGGACCGCGGCGGCGCGGGCCCCCCGGCGGCGGCCGCGGGGCCCGCGCCCGGCTCCGGGCCGCACCCCGCGCCCGATCCGGTCCCCGCCTCCGATCCGGGTGCCGCCTCCGAGTCCGTACGGCAGGACACCGTTCCGCACCAACTCCCGGCCGACGCAGCCGACTTCGTGTCGGACGACGCCCGGGTCGCCGGCCTGGAGCGGGCACTGACCGGGGGAACGGGCCGCACCACGGTGGGGCTCGCCGCCATCACCGGCAAACCCGGCACCGGCAAGTCGACCCTCGCCGTACACGTCGCGCACACGCTGGCCGAGACCGGATTCCCCGACGGACAGCTCTACTGCGACCTGCGCGGCACCACCGGCACCCCGACCGCCCCCGCCGAGGTGCTCGGCCGTTTCCTCCGGGCCCTCGGCATCCCCGGCCAGCTCATCCCGGAGTCCCTGGACGAGCGCGCCGAGATGTACCGCACCCGGCTGGCCTCCCGCCGGGTCCTCGTGGTCCTCGACGACGCGGCCGGCGAGGGCCAGGTGCTGCCCCTGCTGCCCGGCAGCCGCGACTGCGCCGTCCTCGTCACGGGCCGGGCCCGCCTCACCGCGCTCCCCGGCGCCCACCGGGTGGAACTCGACGTCTTCGACGAGGACCGGGCCCTCGAACTGCTCTCCCGGATCATCGGCCGGGAACGGGTCGCCGGGGAGGCGCCCGCGGCGGAGGCCCTGGTCCGCACGGTCGGCCGGCTCCCGCTGGCCCTGCGGATCGTGGCCGCCCGGCTCGCGGCACGCCCGCACTGGACCCTCGCGTCCATGGTGCAGCGCCTGGCCAACGAGCGGCACCGGCTGGACGAGCTGACGCACGGCGAGATGACGATGCGGGCCAGCCTGTCCCTCACGTACGAAGGGCTCGGTCCGGACGACCGGCGGCTGCTGCGGCTCCTCAGCATGGCCCAGACGCCCACCCTGCCCAGCTGGCTCGCGGGCGCCCTGCTCGACGACCACCGCCCCTTACCCTCGGATCTCATGGAACCGCTCGTCGACGTGCAGATGCTGGACGTCGACGGGATCGAACGGACCGGCGGCTTCCGGTACCGCTTCCACGAGATCATCCGGGTGTACGCGCGGGAACAACTGGCGGCGCACCATCCGCCGGAGACGCGGCGGGAGGCACTGGCCCGGATGGCGGGAGGCTGGATGCACCTGGCCCAGCAGGCCCACCGCGCCGTGTACGGGGGCGACTTCACCGTCCTGCACGGCGACGCCCCGCGCTGGGAACCGCCCGCCTCCTACGTCGAGGAGGTCGTGGCCGACCCGCTGAACTGGCTCGACGCGGAACAGACCGCCCTGTGCCGGATGGTCGAGCACGCCGCCGACGAAGGGCTCCACGACCTCAGCTGGGACCTCGCCACCTCCCTCGTCACGCTCTTCGAGGTGCGCGGCCACTACGACCTGTGGGAGCGGACGCACCTGAAGGCGCTGGGCGCGGTCCGCAAGGCGGGCAACCTGCGCGGCACCGCCGCCGTACGGGCGTCGCTCGGCTCGCTCTACATGAGCCGGAACCAGTTCGACGCCGCCCGACAGGCGCTGAACTCGGCGCTCGACGTCTTCCAGGCCCTCGACGAGCCCATGGGCGAGGCCCTGTGCCGGCGCGACATGGCGCTCATCGCCCGCACCAACGGCGACGACGCCTCGGCCCTGGAGCTGTACCGCAGGTCCCTGGCCGACTTCGACCGGGCCGGCGACGTGGTGGGCCGCGCGATCGTCCTGACCCAGAGCGCCCACATCCGGATGCGCCAGGGAGCGGTCGGGGAGGCGCAGAGGCAGCTGGACGAGGCGCTGGGGATATACGAGGAGGTGGGCTACACCGGCGGCAGGGCGCGGACCCTGCGGCGCGTCGGACAACTCCTCCTCGAACAGGGCCGGAGCGACCTGGCGGTCCTGACCTTCACCGAGGTGCTCGAACTCTGCCGGGACTCCGGCGACGTGATCGGCGAGGGTCATCTGCTGCGCGACCTCGGTCACGCGTTCGCGGTGATGGGCCGCCCCGACCGGGCCAGGGACTTCTACGACCGTGCCGTGGCCGCGCGGGAGGAGATCATGGACCTGAGCGGCGGGGCGCTGGCGCGTCTGGACCTCGCCCGGCTGCTGGAGGAGCCGGGACGTTCCCGGGAACTGCTCGCGCCGGCCGTCGAGGTGTTCCGCGAGCGGCGGATGGAGCGGGAGCTGGCGGAGGCGAAACGATTGCTCGGAACCGGGTGACGTCGGGGGCCCGTCGCGGCCGGGGTCCGTCCGAAGCCGAAGCCGAAGCCGAAGCCGGGGCCGGGGACGGGGCCGGGGCCGGCTGACGCCGGGAGACCGCCGGGACCGGGGAGCCGGGTGCGAGGAGTCGCGGTACAGAAAGCGCCGCCGAGGTTGACCATGGCCCGGCGGGCGCCGGGGCGAGCGGGTTGTCCGGCCGACGGTTACCCGTCTCAGCCCCCGAGACCGGGTCGGAGCTGCTGCCCCACACCCGGTCTCGCCGCCGATGCCCCGCTTCGCTTCCCGCTGCCTGGCCCCGTCCGGGCCTTCCGAGTCCCTCTCAGGAGGGCCTGTCCGGACGGGGGCATCGGCACCTGTGCCTGTACGGGCGGTCCGACCTCGCGGACCCGGCGGATCCGCCCCAGCCGCTCGCGCTCCGCCGGGCGCTACTCGGTGCGCAGCGCCGTGGCCGTACGCGCCCTGGCGGCCCAGCCTGCCGGGATCAGCGCGCCCAGCACCGCGATCACGACCCCGCCGAGCCCCAGCAGGAGCAGCTGGAAAGGTCCGTATACATCGAGGACCAGCGGTGGCAGGCCGGTTCCTACGGCACGCCCCATCACCGGCATGACGACGTGGTGCAGCGCGTACCCCGCAGGGACGCCGATGAGTCCGCCGATCGCGCCGATCATGGCCACCGAGGCGAGCACGAGGCACATGGTCTGCCGCGGCGTCATGCCGATCGCCTTGCAGACGCCCAGGTCGTGAATGCGTTCCCGGGTGTCGAGGACCACGGAGTTGAGTACGCCGAGACCGGCCACGGTGATCAGCATGAGGGTGAGCAGCGCCGCCATCGCGGACATGATGAGGATGACGCCCTCCTGTCCCGGGGAGGCGTTGGTGGTGGCGTCGCCCCCCAGCGGCTGTACGACTGCGGCGATCTTCTGGGCGTAGTCGTCGGCGGAGACGCCGGGCTTGGTCTCGACGAGGAAGGTACTGGGCTTGACCGACGTGAAGTTGGCCATGTCCGCGTGGATCACCAGCCGGCTGCCCGACGTGTCGAAGGACTCGCCCACGATCCGCAGGTTCGCGGTCTCCTTCTCGTAGGTCACCCGCACCGTGTCACCCACCTTGGTGCTGGTCCTCTCCAGGAAGCGGGAGGGCACCACGACCTGCCCCTTACCAGTGATCCAGTGCCCGGAGAGCATCTCGTAGCTGCCGGAGCGCGCATTGCCCTCGTAGAGGCCGGCCTGGATCGAGCCGGAGATCCCTGCCACGGTGACCTCGGTCCGGGCCTTGCCGTAGTACGACTCCGTACCCGGCTGCGACATGACGGCGGCCCGCACCCTCGCCGGATCTGCGACCTTGGGCTTTTCGGACGTGCTTGTCGCGCTGTTTTCCACGGGAGGCGGGCCCGACTCGCCGCCGCCAGGGGGAGGCGAGCCTCCCGCGTCGCCCCCCGCGGGAGGCGGCGGGGGAGGAGCTGCTTCGATCGCCCTGGTCGTCGTGATCGTGACCGCGGCACGGTTCTCGGGGTCCTGGGAGGTGCCGATCGCGTTCAGGGACGAGGTCAGCCCCACGGCGAACGTCGCCGCGACCGTGCCGAACGTCACCGCGAGCAGCATCCCGAGGGTACGTACCGGACGCGTGAAGGGGGTCGCGAGACCGTAGGTCACCGGCCGCGGCAGCGGCAGCGTCCCCATCGCCCGATGCGCCCACTGGCCGCGTCCTGTGCGTGGCGACCGGCCGACCGCGATGGCCTCGACCGTCCGCAGTCTTCCGGCCCGCAGTGCGGGAACCAACGCCGCGAGCCCCACGACGACCAGGGCGGCGGCCGGCACCGTGACGTCCACCCACCAGGCCACTGAAAGCGAGACGGTGCCGTATACCGCCTCGGTGTCCGAGAGCAGCGGCACTGCCAGGAGGTTTCCCAGGACGACCCCCAGGGCCACGCCCGCACCGGCCGGAATCAGCGCCTGGGCCACGTAGGCGCGTACGACCTCGCGCGGAGTGAAGCCGATGGCCTTGAGAATGCCGATCCTGCGCAGGCTGGTGCCGACCGCACCACTGATCACGCTGCCAACGATGATCACCGACATCACGATGCCGAGCATGCCGAAAGCCATCACGAACGGGACGGTCGCCGCCGCGCCCTGATCAGCGGCGCGCTTGGTGTCCAGCCAGGACTGGGTACCCAGCAGCGCCCCGGACCCCACGGAGGCGGCGAGCTTCTTGCGGTCGGCGAGGATCTGCTCCTTCGTGCTCGCGGAGTCGAAGCGGTAGAGCATCTGGCTCGAGACCGGGTTGCCCTCCGGCGCCAGCGCGTCGACCTGCGCGGGAGTCGCCCAGGAGTCGGCGGTCTTGCCGGCCGACACAGCGAAGCCGACGATCGAAAGAGTGGGGGCGTTCGTGGTGTCCGAGGCCTTCAGGGTGGCGCCGATCCCGATGGCGGGCCCCTCGAACGACGCGTCGAGCACGATCTCGCCCGGCTTCCGCGCCCATCGGCCGGACTTCAGTTCCACGCGGTCCACGGCGCCGTCCGGACCGGACCGTCCGACCAGGGTCAGCGTGGGCAGTTGGAAGCCCGCCTGATCCACCGGGCGGACCGAGGTGGACGGGTACGGCCCCGCGCTCGCGGCGACGCCGGGCAACTTCCCGGTCTTCGCCAGCTCTCCCGCACCCGCCTTGGCCGGATCGAACTGCGCAGTGATGTGCGGACCCCGTTGCTTCTCGAAAGCGTGGTCGAAGGGCGCGGCCGCAGCGACCATCAGCGACCCGGCTACCACGGCCGACGCCACGGCCATCATCGTGGCCACGGCGATCACCACGGTCTGCACCCGCCGCCGGCTCACCCCGGAACGTACGACCCGGCCCAGCGCGCCGGTACCGAACAGGCTCATCGGACGACCTGCGCGTAAGAGTCGAGGGCGACGTGGCCGTCGACCAGGTGAACGGTGCGGCTCGCACACGCCTCCGCCAGCGTCAGGTCGTGCGTCACCAGCACGATGGTCTGTCCGGCGCGGTGCAGATCCATCAGCAGATTGCGGACGTCGTGGCCCGAGGCGGTGTCGAGCGCACCGGTGGGCTCGTCGGCGAGCAGCAGCGCGGGCCGGTTGACCAACGCCCGAGCGACCGCCACCCGTTGACGTTCACCTCCGGACAACCGGCCCGGGTAGGCGCGGGCGTGCTTCTGGATCCCCAGCATCTCCATGAGCTCATCCGCGCGGGCCGCGGCCCTGCGCCGACTGGTCCCGATCAGCTGGGCCGGGAGCCGAATGTTGTCCGTAACGGTGAGGTCGTCGAGAAGATTGAAGAACTGAAAGGCCATGCCGATGTGCTCGCGGCGGAACGTGGCGAGGGCATGCTCGCTCAACTGGTCGATCCGTCGCCCGGCCACGGTCACGGCGCCTTCGGTCGGCTTGTCCAGACCAGCGACGAGATGCAGCAACGTGGACTTGCCGCTGCCGGAAGGGCCCGTAACGGCAAGGGCCTCACCCTTGGCGACGCTGAGCGTGAGCGGTCCGAGCGCCGGCGCGCCGGCACTGTCGTAGCGCTTCGCCACACCCTCCAGTTCGATCACTTGATGCATACGAGTTGTCCGTCCTTACGATCGCGAGAGGCACCGTTGCCGTTGCCTGCGAACCTAGAAGTGCCGCGTATGGGGCGCGTCGGCCGCGGAACCGACATCGGGTCCTTCCCGCGGAGGATTCGGCCGCGAGTCATACCTGAGAAGGAGGCCTCTCGGGCGATGTCCTGGCCGGACAGGCGGACGCGGCCGGGCGGAGAGCGCAGCACAATGCACGGGTGGAGACGGAAGACCGGCGCAACTGGCATCAGCAACTCGTCGACCCGCTACGCCCGGAGGTGAAGGCCGCCCCGCTGTCCCGGCGAGCGGTGCGCGCCGATGTGGTGCTGGCGGTCGTACTGACCGTCATCGCCCTGTTCGTGGCGGTGCGCCATCCCGGCGACGGGCCGGTGAACATCGATCCGCCCACGGTGGACGTCGGGACCGGGGTCCCGGCCCCGCCCTCGCCGCCCGACCCCGGTCAGGTGCCCGTGAAGGAGGAACCCTCTTCCGTGCCCTGGGCCCTGGTCGTCCTGTCGACGCTGCCGCTGGCAGCCCGGCGCCGGTATCCGCTGACCTTGTTCGTGGTGGTGCTGGGAGCGGCACTGGCCATCGGCGGCTCCGCCTCGTGGATCACCGTCCTGGCCTGTGTCATCGGCGCCTACAGCGCCGTTGTGCACAGCCGTTACCGGACAGCGGCGATCGTCGTCCTGGTGATCGCCGCTGCGCTGTCCGGCTTCGCTTTCCGCAACGCGGAGCCCGTGCTCCCCGGATGGTCCAGTCCGGGATTCGTGCTCCTGGTGGCAGGGATGCTGGCCAGCCTCGTCCGCTTTCTGCAACTGCGGCTGGCCTCCAGCCGGGACCGGATGGCAGAACTGCAGGCCGCTCAAGAGGAGGCCACGCGCCGCGCCGTCGAAGAGGAGCGTGCCCGCATCGCCGCCGAACTGCACGACGTCGTGACCCACAATGTGAGCGTGATGGTGATCCAGGCCGGGGCGGCCCGCAAAGTGATGGACATGGCGCCCGAGCAGTCCAAGGAGGCACTGCTGGCCGTCGAGGCGGGCGGTCGGGCCGCCATGACCGAACTCCGCCACGTGATGGGCCTGCTGGCCGCCCCGGACTACGAGAGGCCCGACGGCCTGGAGCCCCAGCCCGGGCTCGCGCAGCTCGACGCGCTCGTCGCACGCGTACGTGCCGCCGGTACGCCGGTCAGCGTCGGGGTGTCGTTGCCGCCGGATCCGCTGCCACCGGGGGTGAGCCTCGCGGCGTATCGCGTCGTACAGGAGGCGCTGACCAACACGATCAAGCATGCGCGCGGCGCGCGGGCGACCGTCACCATCGGTTACACCGACGCCTGTCTGGAGATCGAGATCACGGACACGGGCGGTGCCGAGGAATCCCCGCCCGCGCAGAGTAACGGCCGTGGCCACATGGGGCTGCGCGAGCGGTTGGCCGTTTACCAAGGTGAGCTGACGGCCGGACCGACGCCGAACGGCGGCTACCGCGTGACGGCCCGCATGCCGCGGAGCGCGGTATGACCGCGGACCGGTCGGCTCTGCGCGTCGTCATCGCCGATGATCAAGCTCTCGTACGCACCGGTTTCAAGATGATCCTGGCGGCGGACGGCATCGAAGTGACGGCCGAGGCCGCCGACGGGGCCGAGGCTGTCGCAGCGGTTCGCCGTACGCGGCCCGACGTCGTCCTCATGGACATCCGGATGCCGGAGATGGACGGCATCGAGGCCACCAGGCGCATCATCGGCGACGCCGGCCCGGCCGGAGCACGGGTGATCATCCTGACCACATACGACCTCGACCACTACGTCTACGCCGCGCTCACGGCCGGCGCCAGCGGCTTCCTGCTCAAGGACGTCACTCCCGAACATCTGGTCTCCGCCCTACGCCTGGTGCAGACCGGCGACGCTCTCCTCGCACCCACGATCACTCGTCGGCTGATCGAGCGCTTCGCCCGTCACCACGAACCGCAGACCATCGCCCCACACCGCGATCTGTCCGGCCTGACCCCGCGCGAGCTCGAGGTGCTCCGCCTGCTCGCGACGGGCCTCAGCAATGCCGAACTCGCCTCCCGGCTGTTCCTCAGCCCGACCACGGTCAAAAGCCACGTCGGCCGTATCCTGTCGAAGCTGGACCTGCGCGACCGCGTCCAGGCTGTCGTCTTCGCCTACGAGACGGGGCTGATCGCCCCGGGCGGGGGCGCCTAGGAACGTGTCTCTGTAACGGGCAACTGACCGGGTGGTCGTGACCGGCCGGATCGCTCGTGGTCGCCGGCCAGTGTCCTTGGGCGATCGGTGGCCGGTCCCGGCGGTCCGGAAATCGGCCCGGACAGGGCCGGTGGCCGCGCCGGTCGGGCGATCGCCGCGGCGAGTCCCGCGGTTCCCGCGTGCCGGAAGGCTTTGCGGAAGTTGTGGCAGGCGGCCGGCGGCAGCCATTCTCCTCGGGCTCCGTCCTCGCCGCGCAGGAGAAGCCGGCGGCCGTTGTGGCAGCTCATGATCTGGCCGAAGACGGGTTCGACGATCGCTTTCCGGGGGGGGCGTAGGCGGCCTTGCCGGTTTTCGTCCGGAGCTTGCGGGCCGTGCGTTCCTTCAGCGTGGCGTTCTTGGGGATGCGTCCGCGTGGTGCGGGCGCGACCTGCTCGTCGTGGGCGAGTCGACCGGTGGCCATGAACGTGTCCGTGTCGCAGGCCGGTTGGCGCTCTCGTGCGGCCTCGGGATTGGTCTCGGAGCAGTAGCCGACATCGACCAAGGCCTGCTTGGGGTGGACGCCGGTGTTCTGTGCGGACTGGTCGAGCGTCGTGGTGCAGTTCAGCGCGTCCGAAGGATTGGTCGTCACGTCGGCGGCGATGATGATGACGACCTGATGCTCTTCATCGACGACGGCCCGGGCGTTGATCGACCGCCAAGATCCGCGGACAGCGCCGCGTAGATGTACTCGCTGCCCCAGCGATCCCCGTCGAGGTCGTTCTCGACCAGGTGCGCCTCCCGGCGCATCCCGAGGCGCTCACAGACTCGCACAGACCCGGTGTTCTCCACATCCAGCCGTGCGTAGAGCCGGTGTACGCCCAGCGTGTCGAAGGCAAACCCGGCCAGCGCCGCAGCCGCCTCGGTCGCGTAGCCGTGCCCCTGGTGACCCGGGTCGAGAGTCCAGCCGATCTCGGCCTGGGCCGCGCGGGCATCGGCCAGGGCGAGGCTCACCTCGCCAAGGACGCCGGGCTCATCGCGTCGGCAGACAGCGAGCGCCAGCTTGTCCCCGTCGGCGCGCCAGACCGTCTGCGCCGCGCGCTCGGCGGCAACCTGCTCGCTGCGCTCACGCGTGTGCGCCGACCGGTACAAGTAGCGCGCCACGCTCGGCAGGCCCTGATAGGCGTACAGGTCGTCGGCGTCGCCGGGAGTGAACAGACGCAGCGACAACCGGGCCGTGGTCAACGGCAGCAGCGGGGATACGTCCATGCGGACCTCCGGGACGCGATGTGGATCAAGGCGCGGTCTGATTTTCGCATCGCGACTGCCCGGCAGCCACGCCTTTTCAAGAGCAGCGCCCGGCAGCCGCACTTCACCAGGAGGCGCGTCATTCCAGGAGTTGTTCACTGACCCACGCTCCTGGCCGACCATGATCGTTCTCACCGGGATTTCCTGTACGCCAACTACTCACGCCCGGGAGCGCCGGAACCGCGGAGGCGGTCCGCCCGTACCGGGTCAGTCCCACGGGTTGTTGTCGGTGGGGCCGGGCGTGGTCGTGGTGCCACCGGTGCTGGTGCCCGTGCCCGTGCCCGTGGTGCCGCCGGTCCCGTCGCCGCCCCCGGTCCCGGTCCCGCTCTCGTACGAAGCCGTCGTCGTCGTACCCGTGGACTCGTCCGCCCAGCTCGTCCCGGCGCCGAAACCGGTCACGAGCACGATCAGCGCCGAGGCGGCGGCGGTGCGGAACGCGGTGCGGGCGGCGGTGGTCTTCGACATCGGACTCTCCTTCTCGGCGGGGCGGCGTTTCCTTGTGACCACCACGTTAGGAACGACCGGATTCACCGGACCGTCCGCTGTCCTATCACTCCGCTATCGCGGCGCGGCCCCCGCTTTCACGAGTGCGCCATCCCCTGTCGCCGGGGGCCGAGCACCGCTCCCACCAGGGGGTTAGCCACGGGATGCCCCCTGGATAGCCCCGTCCTCACGATGGAGAGCAGAAGACGGCGAGACCCTCGCACCGGCCGGCGGCCCGACCCGGGCCGCCGGCCGGGGTTCTCGCCCCGACTCGACCAGTGGGGGCTTCACATGGCGACGACCAGTCTTTCCAGTCCTTCCCCGGAGGGCGGCGCGGCGGGCACCGCCGCGCTCGGCACGCTCATCCGCGACCACCGGCTCCGCATCGGCCTCACCCAGCGCGAGCTGGCCGACCTGTCCACCATCAGCGTGCGGGCCATCCGCGACCTGGAGAAGGGAAAGGCCCAGCGGCCGAGAGCGGACACGATCCGGCTCATCGCGGACGCCCTGCGCCTGGGTCCCCGGGCCCGCGCCGCCCTGGAGGACGCGGGACGGCGCGGCCACCGGAGCGGCGGCCCCCGGCACCTGTCCCCGGAGCGGTCGGCACCGCCCGTCCCCCTGCACCCGCTGATCGGGCGGCGGGCCGAGGCCGCCGTCGTCACGGAGGAACTGCGCTCCGGGACCGAACGGCTGATCACCGTCGTGGGCCTGAGCGGCGTCGGCAAGACGAGACTCGCCCTGGAGGCCGCGGCCGGCCTCCACGCCGCCGGTTTCCCCGTGCTGTGGCACACGGCCCCGGGAGCGGTCGCCGACTGCCTGCCGGCCGACGACGACCCGCTCGGCGTCCCGGCCGCCGAGTGCGCCGGCTTCCTGCGGGGCGACGGACCGGCCGAGAGCGTTCCGCCCGCCCTCACGGGCCTGTTGGGCGACCGGGAGGCGCTCCTCGTCCTCGACGGCGCCGACACCGGGACGCTCGACTTCCACCGGCTGGGCCGACTGCTGCGCGAGCTGCCCGGACTGCGCCTCCTCGTCACCTCCGACACGCCCTGGAACGTTCCCGGCGAACGCCTCTTCCTCCTCGCCCCCCTGGAGGCGCCCGCCCCGTCCGGCGGCGCCCGGCCCGATGCCCCCGCCATCCGGTTCTTCCTCAGCCGGCTCCGTCACGTCCGCCCCGACATCGTCCCCGACGACCGGGCCCTGACGGACATCGCGTGGATCTGCCACCGCCTCGACGGGCACCCGCTCGCCCTCGCCGCGGCCGCCTCCTGGCTCACCCTCTGCGACCTGCCGACCCTGCGCGGCATCGTCGACTCCGACCCCGCCCCGCTGCTCGACCACCTGGCCGACGGCCGGTCCGGGTCCCGCCTCCGGGAGGGCGTCGGCCGGACCCTGGCCGGGCTGTCCGCCGGGCACCGGAGCCTGATCGCCGGGCTGTGCGCCGCCGGGCGGGACGAATTCCTCCTGGAGGACGTCGTCCGGCTGACCGGCCTGCCCCTGGCGCAGTGCGGCCGTACGGTCCGGGACCTGCTGGTCGGCGGCGTGATCCGGTCCAGCACGGACAGCGGCCGGTCCGCGTTCCGCGTGCTGTGCGTCGTACGGGCCCTCGCCGCCCCGGCCACCCCGACGGACCTCGCCGCCGTACCCGCGACGGATCTCACCCCCGTACCCGTGACGACGGGCCTGGCCCCCGTCCCCGCGACGGCGGCCGGTGCCGCCGCCCCTGCCGCCACTCCTGCCGGAACCGCTGCCGCCTGACTGCCGCCGCACCGCCGAACCGCTCGCGTACCGCCGGACCAACTGCCGCCCCGGGCCCGCCCCCGCGGGTTGTATGGCCACTGCCCCGCCCGAAGCCCGCCGCGCCTTCCTCCCAGGAGCCTTCCATGCCGTTCGACACGCCCGTCGCACCCGCTCCGGCCGCCGTCCGGCTGCCGCTCTCGGTGGCCCAGCGTGACATCTGGACGGCACACGCCCTCGATCCCACCGGCATCAGGTACAACGTCGCCGAGTGCCGCGAGATCAACGGTCCGGTCGACCCGGAGCTGATGGCGGCGGCCTGGCGCCGGCTCGTCGAGGAGGCCGACTTCCTCCGCGTCCGCGGCTTCGAGGACGACGGCGAGCAGGTGTGGCAGCTCGTCGAAGCGGCCGACGCCGCCGGCGACCGCACCCTCCCGTTCACCGACGTGAGCGCGGCGGACGACCCGGAGGCGGAGGCCCGGCGGCTGATCGACGGCATGATCACCACCCCCTTCGACCTGACCCGCCCACCGGTCCGCTGCGCGCTGATCAAGCTGGGCGAGGAGCGGTACTTCTACTTCTACGGGTTCCACCACCTGGTCGTCGACGGCGTGGGCGTGTCGATGGCGCTCGCCCGCCTGGTCGAGCTGTACGAGCGGGCGGTCGCGGGCGAACCCTGGGGGGCCTCACCGTTCGGGAGCCTCGCCGACCTGCTGGCCGAGGACGACGCGTACCGGAACTCCGAACGGGCCGCCGCCGACCTGGCCGCCTGGCGGGAACACCTCGCCGGCGCCCCGGACGCACCCGCCGGCCTCGTCCGGGGTACCGGCCGGGCCCCCGCCGCACACGGCGGCCTGCCCTTCGCGCGCCGCAGCGTACGGGTGCCCGCGGCGGACGCCGACCGGCTGCGGACGGTCGCCCGCGACGCGCGGGTCTCCTGGTCCGTCCTGCTCGTGGCGCTCTTCTCGGTCTACCTGCACCGCGTCACGGGCCGCGAGGAGCTGGTCGTCGCCCTGCCCGTGACCGGCCGGACGACCCGTCAGGCGCGCAGCACGCCCGGCATGACGTCGAACGTGGTGCCGCTCCGGCTCCGGATCCGGCCCGGAGACACGCTCGGCACCCTGGTCCGCTCGGCCGCCGCCGAGATCAAGCACGGGCTGCGCCACCAGCTCACCCGGTACGAGGACCTGTGCCGGGACGCCGGCGTCATCGACGGCTCCCGCCGCCTCGCCGCCCCCGTCCTCAACATCATGGGCTTCCACGCGGAACTCACCGTGTGCGGCCGGCCGACCCTCAACCACAACATCAGCAACGGCCCGGTGGACGACCTCGCCGTCGCCGTCCTCGACCTCGGCGCCGACCACGGTCTGCGGATCGACTTCGACACCCCGGTCGAGGGCGTCGACGTCGAGGCCGTCGCCGCCCACCAGGACCGCTTCGCCGCGTTCCTCGCCACCGCCCTCGCCCCGGACCGGCCGGCCGAACGCCGGATCGCCGACCTGGAGGTGCTGTCGGAGGCCGAATACGCCCTGCTCACCGGCCCCTGGGCCGGACCGACGGCCGACACCGCCGGCCCGACCCTCGTCGAGCGGTTCGAGGAGCGGGCGGCCCGGTTCCCCGACCGGACCGCGCTGATCGACGGCGAACGGACGGTCACGTACGCCGAGCTCAACGCCGCCGCCAACCGCTGGGCCCGCCACCTGAGCGCACGCGGCCTGGGACGCGGCGACCTGGCGGGCGTCCTGCTGGAACGCGGCATCCGCTTCGCCACCGCCCTCCTCGCCGTACTGAAGACCGGCGCCGCACACGTCCTGCTCGACCCCGACTTCCCCGACGAGCGCCTCCGCGCGGCGGCCGGCGACGCCGGCATCCGCCACCTCCTCACCCGTCCGGCCCTCGCCGGGCGCCTCGACGGCCCCTGGACGACCCACGCCGAGGCCCCCGGCGAACTCCTCTCCCACAGCCCCGGCAACCCCGGCCTCCCCGTCACCCCCGACGATCCGGCCTGCCTGATGTTCACCTCGGGCTCCACCGGCCGCCCCAAGCCCATCCTGTCCACCCACCGCAACCTGGTGTCCACCCTGACCGGCCAGCCCTACCTCCCCACCGGCCCGGACCAGGTGTTCCTCCAGTGCTCGCCGGTGTCGTGGGACGCGTTCAGCCTGGAGTTCTGGGGCGGCCTCCTCCACGGCGGCACCGTCGTGCTCCAGCCGGGACAGAAGCCCGAACCGGCCCTCGTCACCGAGCTGGCCCGCCGGCACGGCGTCACCACGCTCCTGCTGTCCGCGACCCTCTTCAACTACCTGACGGACGAGCACCCGGAGGCGTTCGAGACCGTCACCACCGCCTTCACCGTCGGCGAGGCCGCCTCCCCGGCGCACGTGCACAAGCTCCAGCGGCTCAAGCCCGGCATCACGGTCCTCAACGGGTACGGGCCCGCCGAAGTGATGATCTTCGCCACCACCCACACCGTCGAACCGGGCGAACGCCCCCACACCGCGATCCCGGTCGGAACGCCCCTCGTCAACAAGCCGGCCTACGTCCTCGACGCGCACCTGAACCTGTGCCCGCCCGGCACCACGGGAGAGCTGTACGTGGCCGGGGAGGGCCTGGCCCACGGTTACCTGGGCCGTCCGGAGCTGACGGCCGCCCGGTTCGTGCCGAATCCGTTCGGGCCGGCGGGCAGTCGTCTCTACCGGACCGGTGACCTGGCCCGTTTCGACGGGAACGGTCACCTGCTCTACGAGGGCCGGGTGGACGACCAGATCAAGATCCGGGGCTTCCGGATCGAGCCGGGGGAGACCGAGGCCGCACTCCTGACCCACCCGCGCGTCACCCAGGCCGCCGTCACCGTCCACGAACAGCGCCTCGCCGCCTACGTCGTCACCGACGGCGACGCCCACCCCGACGAGATCCGGCGGCACGTCGCCGACCGGCTCCCCGAACACCTCGTCCCCACCTACCTCACGCCCCTCGACCGGCTGCCCGTCACCCCCAACGGGAAGATCGACAAGCGGGCCCTGCCCGCACCGGTGGCCCTCCTCGGCACGCGACGGGCCCCGCGCACCCCCACGGAGGAGATCCTCACCGCCCTCTTCGGCGCGACGCTGGAGACGACCGCCCCGATCGGCATCGACGACAGCTTCTTCGCGCTCGGCGGTCATTCGCTGCTCGCGGCGCGGCTGACGAACCGCGTCGCGAAGGCGCTGGGCGTGCGGCTGACGATCCGGGACGTGTTCGGGCGTCCGACGGTGGCGGGCCTCGCGGAGCTGATCGCGGACGAGTCCGGCGTACGGAACGCCCTTCCGGCACTGGTCGCGGGGGAGGGCTCCGGGACGGACGGACCGCCCCCGGCCTCGTACGCGCAGCGCCGGCTGTGGCTCCTCGCCGGCCTCGACGGGGACAGCGCCGCCTACAACGTGCCCATGGTGGTGCGCCTGGAGGGGAACGGCCTCGACCTGACGGCGCTGGAAGCGGCACTGGGTGACGTGGTGGAGCGGCACGCCCCGCTGCGGACGGTCTTCGAGACGGTGGACGGCGAACCGCGTCAGCGCATCCTCTCGCCGGACCTCGCGAAGGTGACCGTCCGGCGGCGCCGGGTGGAGACGGAGGCCCTGGACGCGGAGTTGGTGGCGGAGGCGGGTCGGGTGTTCGACCTGGCGGTGGACGTGCCGGTGCGGGCGGTGGTGTTCGACCTGGGCGACGGGTCGGCGGTGCTGTCGCTGGTGGTGCACCACATCGCGACGGACGGTGTGTCGAGTGGGGTGTTCTTCGCCGATCTCGAACGGGCCTACGAGGCCCGGGTCGGGGGAGCGGAGGGGCGCGTACTGGAACCCCTCGCCGTCCAGTACGCCGACTACGCCGCGTGGCAGCGACGGGTACTGGGCGGGACGGACGACCCGGAGAGCCTCTCGAGCCGGGAGCTGGACTTCTGGCACGGTGCGCTGGAGGGGCTTCCGGAGGAGCACGGCCTGAGCACGGACCGCCTCCGGCCGGCGCGGGCTTCGCACCGGGGCGGCGAGGTCGAGGTCGATCTCGGTGGGGATGTGTTCGAGCGGGTGGCCGCTGTGGCGCGGGCGGAGGGGTGCACGCCGTTCATGGTGGTGCACGCGGCGTTGGTGGCGGCGTTGGCCCGGTTGGGCGCGGGTTCCGATCTGGCGATCGGTTCGCCGGTGGCGGGGCGTGGGGACCGGGCGCTGGAGGAGCTGGTCGGGTTCTTCGTGAACACGCTGGTTCTGCGCACGGACAGCTCGGGTGATCCGACGTTCCGCGAACTGCTGGGCCGGGTGCGTACGGCTGATCTGGATGCCTTCGCACACCAGGAGACGCCGTTCGACCTGGTTCTGGAAGCGCTCAATCCCACCCGTACGCTCTCCCGCCATCCCCTCTTCCAGATCTGCCTCACACTCGAAACCGGCGGCGGTCCGGCGTTCGCGCTGCGGAACGTACGGACCGGACCCGTGGAGAAGGTCTCCAACGGTTCCGCCAAGTTCGACCTGGAGTTCTTCCTCCGCTCCGACGACGAGAAGTCCCTCCGGGCCACCGTCCTCTTCGCGGCCGACCTGTTCGACGAGACGACGGTACGGCGCATGACGTCGGTCCTCGGGCGCGTACTGGTCCAAGCCCTTGACGACCCGGAGATGCGTCTTTCGGACCTTGAGGTGGTGTCGGGTGCGGAGCGCGCGCTGCTGACCGGTCCGTGGGCCGGGACGGCGACCGACATGGGGGACGCTTCGCTGGTCGAGCGGTTCGAGGAGCAGGTGGCCCGGTTCCCCGACCGGACCGCCCTGGTCGACGGCGAGCGGACGGTTACGTACGCCGAGCTCAACGCCGCCGCCAACCGCCGGGCCCGTCATCTGACCGCACACGGCCTGGGACGCGGCGACCTGGCGGGTGTCCTGCTGGAGCGGGGTGCGGATTTCGCCGCCGCGGTGATCGCGGTGGTCAAGACCGGGGTGGGGTACACGCTCCTGGACCCGGACTTCCCCGACGAGCGACTGAGGACGGCCGCCACCGACGCCGGCATCGACGTCCTGATCACCGGTCCCCGCTTCGTGGGGCGCCTGGAAGGGCCGTGGCGGACCGTCTCCCCCTCGCCCGGGGAACTGGACGGCTTGCCGGGGGAGAACCTGGGCACGGAGCTGACCGGGGCCGATGTGGCCTGCTTGATGTTCACGTCGGGTTCGACGGGGCGGCCGAAGGGGATCTTGTCGTCGCACCGGAATCTGGTGTCGACGGTGAGCGGGCAGTCGTACGGCCGGTTCGGTCCGGAGCAGGTGTTCCTGCAGTGCTCGCCGGTGTCGTGGGACGCGTTCAGCCTGGAGTTCTGGGGCGCGCTGTTGCACGGCGGGGCCTCGGTGTTGCAGCCGGGGCAGCGGCCCGAGCCGGTGCTGATCAGTGAACTGTCCCGTCGTCACGGGGTGACGATGCTGCAGTTGTCGGCGAGTCTGTTCAACTTCCTGGTGGACGAGCACCCGGAGGCGTTCGACACGGTCGCGGTCGCCTTCACCGGGGGTGAGGCCGCTTCCCCGGCGCACGTGCACAAGCTCCAGCGGCTCAGGCCGGGCATCGAGGTCGTCAACGGGTACGGGCCGGCGGAGTCGATGGGCTTCACCACCACCCACCCCATCGAAGCGGCCGACCGGCCCCAGGCCGTCGTCCCGATCGGATCACCCCTGGTGAACAAGGGTGGTTACGTCCTCGACGCCCATCTGAACCTGTGCCCGCCGGGCGTGACCGGTGAGCTCTATCTCGCGGGGGAGGGCCTGGCCCACGGCTATCTGGGCCGCCCGGATCTGACGGCGGTGCGGTTCGTGGCGAATCCGTTCGGGCCGGCGGGCAGCCGTCTCTACCGGACGGGTGACCTGGCCCGTTTCGACCGTGAGGGCCGTCTCGTCTACGAGGGGAGGGTGGACGACCAGATCAAGATCCGGGGCTTCCGGATCGAACCCGGAGAGACCGAGGCCGCGCTTCTGACCCACCCCCACGTCACCCAGGCCGCCGTCACCGTCCACCAGGACCGGCTGGTCGCGTACGTGGTCGAGGACGCGGAAGCCGAGGACGTTCCGGTCGAGGCACTCCGCAAGCACGTGGCGGACCGGCTCCCCGAACACCTCGTGCCCACCCACGTCATCGTCCTGGAGCGGCTGCCGCTCACCCCCAACGGCAAGATCGACAAGCGGGCCCTGCCCGCGCCGGCCGCCGTCACCACCGGCGGCCGCGCCCCGCGCACCCCCCTCGAAGAGACCCTGCTCACCCTCTTCGCCCATGTCCTCGACACGACCACCGTTCTCACCGTCGACGACGACTTCTTCCACCACGGCGGTCATTCGCTGCTCGCGGCGCGGCTGACGAACCGCGTCGCGGACGCGCTGGGCGTGCGGCTGACGATCCGGGACGTGTTCGGGCGTCCGACGGTGGCGGGCCTCGCGGAGCTGATCGCGGACGAGGGAGGCCGGGCCGCTCCGCCGCTGGTCGCGGGGGAGGGTTCCGGGGCGGACGGTCCGCCCCCGGCCTCGTACGCGCAGCGTCGCTTGTGGCTGCTCTCGCAGCTCGACGGGGACAGTGCCGCCTACAACGTGCCCATGGTGGTGCGCCTGGAGGGCGGAGGGCTGGACCTCGGGGCGCTGGAAGCGGCACTGGCCGACGTGATGGAGCGTCATGCACCGCTGCGAACGGTCTTCGAAACGGTGGACGGCGAGCCGCGCCAGCGCATCCTCCCGCCGGAGAAGGCACGCGTGCACGTGGAGTCGCGCCGTACCCGGGCCGGTCTGCTCGACGCGGAGTTGGTGGCGGAGGCGGGTCGGGTGTTCGACCTGGCGGTGGACGTGCCGGTGCGGGCGGTGGTGTTCGACCTGGGCGACGGGTCGGCGGTGCTGCTGTTGGTGGTGCACCACATCGCGACGGACGGTGTGTCGAGTGGGGTGTTCTTCGCCGATCTCGAACGGGCCTACGAGGCCCGGGTCGGGGGAGCGGAGGGGCGCGTACTGGAACCCCTCGCCGTCCAGTACGCCGACTACGCCGCGTGGCAGCGACGCGTGCTGGGGTCGGCGGACGATCCGGGCAGTGTGCTGGGCCGGGAACTCGGTTTCTGGCGGGGTGCGCTGGAAGGTCTTCCCGAGGAGCACGGCCTGAGCACGGACCGGCCCCGGCCGGCGAAGGCATCCCATCTCGGCGGACAGGTCGACATCGACTTCGGTGCGGAGGTGTTCGAGCGGGTGGCCGCTGTGGCGCGGGGGGAGGGGTGCACGCCGTTCATGGTGGTGCACGCGGCGTTGGTGGCGGCGTTGACCCGGTTGGGCGCGGGGTCGGATCTGGCGATCGGTTCGCCGGTGGCGGGGCGTGGGGACCGGGCGCTGGAGGGGCTGGTCGGGTTCTTCGTGAACACGCTGGTCCTGCGCACCGACAGCTCGGGTGATCCGACGTTCCGCGAACTGCTGGGCCGGGTGCGTGCCGTCGATCTGGATGCCTTCGCACACCAGGAGACCCCCTTCGACCTGGTTCTGGAAGCCCTCAATCCCACCCGCACGCTCTCCCGCCATCCCCTCTTCCAGATCTGCCTCGGACTGGAGGCGGGCACCGCCCCGCGCCTCGACCTGGCCGGTGTCCGTACCTCCGAGGTCACGGGTGTCGCGAGCGGGTCGGTCAAGTTCGACCTGGAGTTCCTGCTCCGCTCCGACGACAGCCGGCGCCTGCACGGCGCGGTCCTCTTCGCGGCCGACCTGTTCGACGAGGAGACGGTGCGGCGCATGACGTCGGTCCTGAGCCGCGTGCTGGTCCAGGTACTGGCCGATCCGGGCGTACGTCTCTCGGATCTTGAGGTGGTGTCGGGTGCGGAGCGCGCGCTGCTGACCGGTCCGTGGGCCGGGACGGTGGCCGACGTGGGGGACGCCTCGCTGGTCGAGCGGTTCGAGGAGCAGGCGGCGCGATTCCCCGACCGGACCGCCCTGGTCGACGGCGAGCGGGAAGTCTCCTACGCGGAACTCAACGCGCTGGCCAACCGGTGGGCCCGACTGCTTCGGGAACGCGGCCTGGGGCGCGGTGACCTGGCGGGCATCCTGCTGGAGCGGGGCGTGGACTTCGCCGCCGCCGTGATCGCGGTGGTCAAGACCGGGGCGGGTTACACGCTCCTGGACCCGGACTTCCCCGACGAGCGGCTGAGGACGGCCGCCACCGACGCCGGCATCCGTCACCTCCTGACCTGCCCGGTCCTCGCCGGGCGCGTCGACGGCCCCTGGACGACCCATACGGAAACCCCGGCCGACCTCCCCTCCCCGGAAACGGGCAACCTCAGCCTGCCGGTCGGCCCCGACGACTCCGCCTGCTTGATGTTCACGTCGGGTTCGACGGGGCGGCCGAAGGGGATTTTGTCGTCGCACCGGAATCTGGTGTCGACGGTGAGCGGGCAGTCGTACGGCCGGTTCGGTCCGGAGCAGGTGTTCCTGCAGTGCTCGCCGGTGTCGTGGGACGCGTTCAGCCTGGAGTTCTGGGGCGCGCTGTTGCACGGCGGGGCCTCGGTGTTGCAGCCGGGGCAGCGGCCCGAGCCGGTGCTGATCAGTGAACTGTCCCGTCGTCACGGGGTGACGATGCTGCAGTTGTCGGCGAGTTTGTTCAACTTCCTGGTGGACGAGCACCCGGAGGCGTTCGACACGGTCGCGGTCGCCTTCACCGGGGGTGAGGCCGCTTCCCCGGCGCACGTGCACAAGCTCCAGCGGCTCAGGCCGGGCATCGAGGTCGTCAACGGGTACGGGCCGGCGGAGTCGATGGGCTTCACCACCACCCACCCCATCGAAGCGGCCGACCGGCCCCAGGCCGTCGTCCCGATCGGATCACCCCTGGTGAACAAGGGTGGTTACGTCCTCGACGCCCATCTGAACCTGTGCCCGCCGGGCGTGACCGGTGAGCTCTATCTCGCGGGGGAGGGCCTGGCCCACGGCTATCTCGGCCGCCCGGACCTGACGGCCGCCCGGTTCGTGGCGAATCCGTTCGGGCCGGCGGGCAGCCGTCTCTACCGGACGGGTGACCTGGCCCGTTTCGACCGTGAGGGCCGTCTCGTCTACGAGGGGAGGGTGGACGACCAGATCAAGATCCGGGGCTTCCGGATCGAACCCGGAGAGACCGAGGCCGCGCTCCTGACCCACCCCCACGTCACCCAGGCCGCCGTCACCGTCCACGAACAGCGCCTCGCCGCCTACGTCGTCACCGACGACGGAATCCGCCCCGACGTCCGGCCCGACGAGATCCGGCGGCACGTCGCCGACCGGCTCCCCGAACACCTCGTCCCCACCTACCTCACCTTCCTGGAGCGGCTGCCGCTCACCCCCAACGGCAAGATCGACAAGCGGGCCCTGCCCGCACCGGCCGCCGTCACCACCGCCGGCCGTGCCCCGCGCACCCCCCTCGAAGAGACCCTGCTCACCCTCTTCGCCCGCGTCCTCGACACGACCACCGGCCTCACCGTCGACGACGACTTCTTCCACCACGGCGGCCACTCCCTCCTGGGCGCCCGCCTCACCAACCACATCGCCGGCGCCCTCGACGTGCGGCTCACCGTCCGCGACGTCTTCCAGCACCCCACCCCCGCCCGCCTCGCCGCGCACATCGAAGCCCTCGAAGAAGCGCGCGGGACCACCACCGCCCCGGCGAGGAAGGCCCGACCCGCCCTCCGCCGCCGCACCGAGACAGAACGGATCAGCTCATGAACCCCTCCCCGGACACCGCCCCCGAGGACATCGTCTGGGACCTCCCCGGAGACGCCCCGCACCGCCTCTCGCTCCTCGTGCTGCCGCACGCCGGAGGCAACGCCCACGCGTACAGCGCGTGGCGCGAGCACCTGCCGGCCGACGTCCGGCTGCTGATCGGCCAGTACCCGGGCCGGGGCGCCCGCTACAGCGAGGACCTGCCCGAGTCCGTCGACGACCTGGCGCTCCCCGTGGTCGACGCCCTCCCCCGGGACACCGGCCCCCTGGTGGTCCTCGGGCACAGCATGGGCAGCCTGGTCGCCTTCGAGGTGGTCCGGGCCCTCCAGGCCGGCGGCCGGACCCCGCAGGGCCTCGTCGCCTCCGCCTGCCGGGCGCCCGTCCTGCCCAACCAGTGCCCGGTGCGCCCCGAACGGCTGGACGACGACCAGCTCGTCGCCGCCATCAAGGAGCGCGGCGGCACCGACGACGGCATCCTCGACGACCCGGAGCTCCGCGAGATCGTCCTGCCGTCCATCCGCGCCGACTTCGCCGTCGACGACGTCTACCGGTGCACCGCCCCGGACGTACGGCTCGACTGCCCGGTCGCGGTGTTCGGCGGCGACGCCGACCCGATCGTCCCGGTCGACATGCTCGCCGGCTGGTCCCTCGTGGCCGGGCACCCCGTCGAGCCCGAGGTCCTGCCCGGCGACCACTTCTACTTCCAGCAGGACCTGCCCGGCTTCTTCGCCCGGCTGAACCCGGTCCTCGCGGCCCTGGGCGCCTCCGCGGTCACGGCCGCCTGACCCGCCCGTACGGCACGACCGCACGCGGCGTCCGTCCGGCCCGCCGCCACCCACGAACCCCTCCCACGGAAGGCGAGGAACCCGCCATGACCACCTTCGTCCCGAGCCCGGCCGCCGCCGGCGTCACCGTCGTACGGGAGCCCGGCAAACCGGCCGTCCTCCACACGCCCGCCTTCGGCACCATGGCGGAGGCCACCGCGTGGCTGTCCGCGCGGCGCCCCGACATCCAGGCCGAACTGCACCGCTCCGGCGCCCTCATGCTGCGCGGACTGCCCGTGACGGACGCGGCGACCTTCGCCGAGGCACGGGACGCGCTGATCGCCGAGCGCGCCGGGTACAAGGAGAAGGCCACCCCGCGCACCGACTTCGGCGAGGGCGTCTTCTCCTCCACCGACCTGCCCGCCGCCCAGCCGATCCGCCTGCACAACGAGAACAGCTACACCCTCGACTTCCCCGGCGTGCTGCTCTTCGGCTGCGTCACCGCCTCCGAGACCGGCGGGGCGACCACGATCGGCGACATGCGGCAGGCCCTCGCCCTGCTCCCGCGCGACCTCGTGGACCGGTTCGCCGAAGCCGGCTGGCTGCTGGTGCGCAACTACTCCGACCTGGCGGGCATGCCCTGGCGCAAGGCGTTCTCCTCGGACGAGCCGGCGGGCGCCGAGGAGTACTGCGACGCCCACGCCATCGGCTACGAATGGCTGGACGAGGACACCCTGCGCACCCGCCAGCGCCGCTCCGCGATCATCACCCACCCGGTGACCGGCGAGCGCGTCTGGTTCAACCACTTCGCGTTCTGGAACGCCCGCAGCCTGGACGAGGACGTCCGCGAGGTCCTCACCGACACGTTCGGCGAGGACGGCCTGCCCTTCCAGACCCTCCTGGGCGACGGCACCGCCCTCACCGACGCCGAGGTGGACGCCGTCAACGACGCCTACCGGGCGGTCACCGTGCGGGAGAGCTGGCGGGCCGGCGACCTGATGCTGGTCGACAACATCCTCTGCGCCCACGGCCGGGAGTCGTACACCGGGGACCGCAAGATCCTCGTCGCCATGGGCGAGCCGGTGCCGCTGTCCGCCTGCTCCCCGACCTCCGCCCCCTCCACCGCCCCGTACGGAAGGTGAACCCCGCCGTGACCGCCGTCCTCCCCGAGCGCCCCGCCACCCTCCCGCAGGAGCACGCCGCGGACGCCCGCGCCGCCGCCGGCACCGGCGCGGCCGACCTGCTCGCCCGGCTCGCCGCCGCCCCCGGCGGCCGTACCGCCGTCGTCGCGGGCGACCGCACCCTCACCTTCGACGAGCTGCGGGCCGAGGCCGCCACCGTCGCGGCCCGGCTCGCCGCCCTCGGCGCCGGCCCGGAGAGCGTCGTGGCGCTCTGCCTGCCGCGCGGCGCCGGCCTCGTCGCCGCGATCATCGGCACCCTCACCGCCGGCGCCGCCTACCTGCCGGTCGACCCCGCCCTGCCCGCCGAGCGCCGCCGCTACCTCGTGGAGGACTCCCGCGCCGACCTGGTGGTGACGGACGGCACGGCCGGGTCCCCGGCCCCCGGCACCCGCGCCGTGACCGTCGCCGAACTGACGGACGCCCGCGACGGCGTCCCCGTCCCGTACGAGCCCGTCCCGGTCACGGCCGGCACCCTCGCCTACGTCATCTACACCTCCGGCTCCACCGGACGCCCCAAGGGCGTGGAGATCGGCCGCGGTGCCGCGTCCCTGCTGCTGCGGGAGCTGGAAGAGGCGGGAGCCGCCACCGGCGAGGGCCGCCGGGTCGGCTGGAACGCCTCCCCGTCGTTCGACGCGTCCGTACAGCAGTGGGTACGGCTCTGCCGGGGCGACACCCTCGTCGTGATCGACGAGGAGACCCGCCGCGACCCGGCGCTCCTCGCGGCCTTCGTCGACGAACAGGTCCTCACCGACCTGGACATCACCCCGTCGCACGCGGACCCGCTGCTCGACCTGCTCACCCCCGGTGGCGGTCCGCGCCCGCTGACCCTCCTGGTCGGCGGCGAGGCGATCGGCCCGGCACTCTGGGACCGCCTGGCCGCCGCCCACGCCTCCGGCCTCCTGCGCGCCCTCAACCTGTACGGGCCCACCGAGTGCACCGTCGACGCCACCCTCGCCCGGATCGACCGCCCGGACGAGCCGCACATCGGCACCGTCCTGCCCGGACTCCGGGCGCGGCTCCTCGACGGGAACCTCGCCCCGGTGGGGGAGGGGGAGACCGGCGAGCTGTACCTGGCCGGTCCGCGCGTGGCCCGGGGCTACCGGCACCGCCCGGGCCTGACGGCGGAACGCTTCGTCGCCGACCCGTCCGGAGCCCCCGGCGGACGCATGTACCGCACCGGCGACCGCTGCCGTCTCCTCCCCGGCGGCCGGCTCGTCTACCTCGGCCGCGCCGACGGCCAGGTCAAACTGCGCGGGCACCGCGTCGAACTCCCCGAGATCGAGGCCGCCCTCACCCGGGTGGACGGCGTCGCCGAGGCCGCCGTGGTCCTCGGCGAGGACGCGGGCGGCACCCCCGGCCTGATCGCCTACCACCGGGGCGGCGACGCCACCGCGCTCCGCACCGCCCTCGCCGCCGTGCTGCCGCCGTACATGGTCCCGTCCGCGTACGTCGCGGTGGACCGGTTCGCCACGACGCCCAGCGGCAAGCTCGACCGGTCCGCGCTCCCCACCCGCGTCGCGGCCCCGGCCGGCCCCGCGCCCAGGTCGGCCGGGACCGGCGCCGCCGACGGGCCGAGCGGCCCGGCGGAGGAGCTGATCGCCCGCGTGTGGACGCAGGTCCTGGGCGCCGCGTCGATCGGCCCCGACGACAACTTCTTCAAGCTCGGCGGCCACTCCCTGCTCGCCATCAAGCTGGTCTCCCGGGTGCGGGCCGAACTCTCCGTGGCCCTGCCCGTCAAGGCCGTCTACGCCCACCCGCGACTGCGCGACCTCGCCGCCCACATCGAGGAGCTGACGGCCGCGAAGGACGCCTGACCGTCACCCGCGCCCCGCGGTCCCCGTCCCCGGCCCCCGCCCGCACCCCACCCCGAGGAGCAGCAACCGTGATCCCCCTGTCCTACGCCCAGCGCCGGCTGTGGTTCCTGAGCCGGCTGGAAGGCCCGTCGTCGGCGTACAACGCGCCCGTGGTGCTCCGCCTGGAAGCGATGCCCGACCCGGGGGCGCTGGAGGCGGCGGTACGGGACGTGACGGAGCGGCACGAGGTGCTGCGGACGGTGTACCCGGTGCGGGACGGCGAACCGTACCAGCGGATCGTCGACGCGCCCGAACTCCGGTTCGAGGTCGAACGGGGCACGGCCGCCGGGGACGTGCGGGCGCGGGCGACGGCCTTCGCCCGGACACCGATCGACGTGACCACCGAACCGCCGCTCCGGACGAGGCTGTTCGAGGTGGAGGACGGGACGGCGGTCCTGGTACTGCTGGTCCACCACATCGCCACGGACGGCTGGTCGGTGGGCTGCCTGCTCACGGACCTGGACCTCGCCTACCGCGCCCGCGCCGGGGGACGTGCCCCGGACTGGGAGCCGCTGCCCGTCCAGTACGCCGACTACGCCCTCTGGCAGCGCGACATGCTCGGGGACCCCGGGGACCCCGACAGCACCGCGCACGAACAGCTCGCCTTCTGGCGCGAGGCGCTCGACGGCATTCCGGCGGAGACACGGCTGCCCGCCGACCGTCCGAGGCCGTCCGACCCCGGACGGCGGCGGGGTGAGGCGGTCTCCCTGGACCTGGACGCCGGAACCCACCGGGCGCTGACCGGACTCGCCCGTGCCCGGCGGGCGACGTTCTTCATGGTGGTGCGGGCCGCGCTCGCCCTCGCGCTGCGGGCGGCGGGCGCGGGACCGGACGTGGTGGTGGGGACGCCGGTGGCGGGGCGGCCCGAGGAGGCGCTGCACGACCTGGTGGGCTTCTTCGTGAACACGCTGGCCCTGCGGACCGACCTGCCGGACCGTCCCACACCGGCCGAACTGGTGGACCGGGTGCGGGAGACGGACCTGGCGGCGTTCGCGCACGAGGACCTGCCGTTCGACCTCCTGGTGGAGGACCTGAACCCCGAGCGGTCCCTCGGCCGGCACCCCTTCTTCCAGGTCCTGGTCAGCGCGCGGACCGCGCGGGACGCCCCGTACCGCCTGGGCGGCATACCGGCCGTCCTCGACGGCGCCGACCTCGCCGCCGCCAAGTTCGACCTCTCCTTCGACTGCCTGGAGCGGTTCGGCCCGGACGGCGAACCGGACGGTCTGCGGCTCGGACTGCAGTACGCGACCGACCTGTACGACGAGGAGACCGCGCTCCTCCTCCTCGGCCTGTTCCGGCGGGCGCTGACGGCGCTCGCCGAAGGGCCCGCCGACACGCGCCTCGACGCCGCCCGTCTGCTCACCGACGGGGAACGGCGGGACCTGGACCGGCGCCACGAGGCCCTGGCGGCGGCCGAACGGTGCCGGGCGGACGGCGGGAAGGAGCCGCGCGAGGACGGACGGGCGCGTGCCGCCGCCGACCCCCGCGAGGAGATCCTCCGCGGTCTGTTCGCGGAGGTCCTGGGGCGGGAGGAGGTGTCACCGGAGGAGAACTTCTTCAAGCTCGGCGGGCACTCCCTCCTCGCGGGCAGGCTCACCAACCGCGTGCGCGGCGCCCTCGGCCTCCAGGCCGCGCTCCGTGACGTCTTCCTCGCCCCGACCCCGCGCCGGCTCCTGCGGCGCCTCGGCGAACGGGGCACCGGACCCGCCCGCCCGGCCCTGCGGCCCGTACCGGAGGAGGCGCGGCCCGAGCGGATACCGCTCTCCTTCGCCCAGCGCCGGCTGTGGTTCCTGAACCGGCTCGAAGGACCGAGCGCCACCTACAACATCCCCCTCGCGATCCGGCTCCACCGCCCCCTCGACCCGGCCGTGTTCGCCGAGGCCCTCGCGGACGTCACCGCCCGGCACGAGGTGCTGCGCACCGTCTACCGGTCCACCGGCGGCGAGCCCCACCAGCAGGTCCTCGACGGCGTCGCGCCCGTCCTCGAACAGGTCCGGGCCGACGGCCCGGACGCGCTGCGGGCGGCCGTGGACGAGGCCGCCGGGCACGTCTTCGACCTGGCCGCGGAGATCCCCTTCCGGGCCCGCCTCGTGACCGACGGCGACGGCGGCCAGGTGGTGGTGCTGCTGCTGCACCACATCGCGGGCGACGGCTGGTCCACCCCGTGCCTCCTGGCCGACCTCGACACCGCCTACCGCGCCCGTGCCGAGGGACGCGCCCCGGACTGGAAGCCGCTCCCCGTCCAGTACACCGACTACACCCTCTGGCAGCACGACCTCCTCGACGGCGAACACGGCGAGCACGACGAGCAGAGCGAACGGGGTGAACGGGCCGAACACGCCGGGGACGGCCGGCGGGGCGGACGCAGCCTCGCGGAAGCGCAGCTGGCCCACTGGCGGACCGCCCTCGACGGACTGCCGCCGCTGCTCGCCCTGCCCACCGACCGGCCGCGCCCGGCGGAGAGCGACGGAGCCGGCGCCCTCACCGCCTTCGACGTGGGCGCCGCCACCCACCGCGCCCTGCTGCGCCGCGCCCGGAGCGACGGCGCCACCCTCTTCATGGTCGTGCAGGCCGCCCTCGCCGCCCTCCTCACCCGGCACGGCGCGGGCACCGACATCGCGATCGGCACCACCGTCGCCGGCCGCGCGGACGACGCCCTGCACCCCCTCGTCGGCTTCTTCGTCAACACGCTGGTCCTGCGCACCGACACCTCCGGCGACCCCGCCCTCACCGACCTGACGCGGCGCGTCCGCGAGGCGGGACTCACCGCCTACGGCAACCAGGACCTGCCCTTCGACCGGCTCGTCGAACACCTCAGCCCGCACCGCTCCGCCGCCCACGCCCCGCTCGTCCAGGTGATGCTCCAGGTCCACGCCGCGAACACCGGGGCGGCCCCCGGCGCCCCGAACGTCCTGGACGGCGAACCGGTCGCGTTCCGGACCACCGGCGCCAAGTCGGACCTCACCTTCGCGCTCACCGAACTCACCGGCGCCGACGGCGCCCCGGCCGGCCTGCGCGGCGTCCTCGAATACGCCACCGCCCTCTACGACGAGGACACCGCCCGCCTCCTGGCCCGGCGCCTCGCCGAGACCCTCGACGCGTTCGCCGCCGACCCCGGACTCCCGCTGTCCGGACTGCGGTACGGCCCGGAGGCCCCCGCGGGCCCGGAGACCGTACGGGACGAGCGGGGACGCCCCGTACCCGTACGGGTGCCCGGCGAGGTGTACGGGCCGGCCCCCGGCGGCGGTGCGCGGCCCACCGGCCGACGGGCCTTCCCCGCAGCCGACGGCACCCTGCGGCCCGTCGCCACCCTCACCGCGGGCGGTTACCCGGTGGAGCCCGGCCGCGTCGAGGACGTCCTCACCGGCCGGCCCGGCGTGACCGGCGCGTCCGTCGCCGTCCGGGACGACCGGCTGTACGCGTACGTCACCCGCGCGCCCGGGGGCCCCGGCGGGGAGGAGCTGCGCGACCGGGCCGCCGAACGGCTGCCCGAGTACCTGGTCCCCGCCCGCGTCGTCGTCGTGGACCGGCTGCCCGCCCCCGGCGAACACCCCGCCCTCCTCCCCGAGGAGGAGACCCGGGAGACGGCGGCCCCGGACGGCGGGGAGGAGGAACTGCTCGCCCTCTTCCGGGCCGTCCTCGGCGGCCGGCCCCTGGGCCGGAACGACAACTTCTTCAAGTCCGGCGGCCACTCCCTCCTCGCGGTCAGGCTGCTCAACCGGATTCGTGCCGAGTTCGGCCGGGACCTCACCCTGCGGGACGTGTTCCGCAACCCCACCGCGGCCTCCCTCGCCCGGCGCCTGGCCGACGCCGCCGGAGCCGGACCGGCCGCCGGAGCCGACGCACCCGGTGGAACCGGAGCCGGGGCCGTCCCCGGCAGGGCCGCGCCGGCCGCTCCGCCCGCCCCCGGCGGACCGGCGACCCGCCCGCCCGCGGCCCCGGCACTGCGCCGCCGCACCAGGGCGGGCGCGCGACGGGCCCGCTGACGGCCCCGCACCGGCAGCTCCGGACGGCCCTTCTGCCGCCCGGAGCTGCCGGGCCGACTGCCCCGGAAGCGGGGGCGCCGCGCCTAGCGTGAAGGGCACGGAGGCGAGAGGAACCGTTCGCCCCGGTCTCTCGGCCCCTTACCGGAGGAACCCAGCATGCCCCCCAGCGGAACGGACGACCTGCTCGACGGCGGACCCTCTCCCGTCCCCGCCCCGCCCGTACTCGACCTGATCGCCCATCAGGCGCGCACCCGCCCCGGTGCCCCCGCCCTGGTCCACGCCGACACCCTGCTGACGTACGCGCAGCTCGCCGCGGCCGTGGACGCGAGGGCCCGGGAGCTCGCCGCCCGGGGAGCGGGGCCCGGCCGCCTCGTCGCGCTCCACCGGCCCCGGGGCGTCGACGCCGTCGTCGGCCTCCTCGCCGTCCTCACCACCGGCGCCGCCTACCTGCCGCTCGACGTCCAGGCCCCCGACGCCCGCAACGAGGCCATCCTCAAGGACGCCTGCGGCGACCTGGCACCCGCCCCGGCCGAGGTCGCCCGGCACGGCGAACTCGTCCTCGGCGGACCCGGCACGGAAGCGGGCGCCGCCTACGTCATCTACACCTCCGGGTCCACCGGCACCCCGAACGGCGTCGTCGTCGCCCACGACTCCCTCGCCCACTTCGTCGCCGGCGCGACCCCCGCCTACGGCATCGGCCCCACCTCCCGGGTCCTCCAGTTCAGCCCGCTGCACTTCGACGCCAGCGTCCAGGAGGTCTTCGCCACCCTCGGCGCGGGCGGCACCCTCGTCCTGCGCACCGACGACATGCTCGACGTCGGCGAACTCCTCGCCGGCTGCGAGCGGTACGGCATCACCCTCCTCGACCTGCCCGCCGCCTACTGGCACGAACTCGTCCACGTCCTGACCACCGGCTCCGTCCGTCTCCCGGACCACCTGCGCACCGTGATCGTCTACGGCGAGGCCGTCCTGCCCGAGCGGATCGCCCAGTGGCGCGGACTCGTCGGCGACCGGATCCGGCTGCTCAACGGCTACGGCCCGACCGAGACCACCGTCGTGGCCACCGTCGCCGACCTCACCCGGCACGAGACCGGACCGGTCCCCATCGGCCGCCCCCTGCCCGGCGTCCGCGCCGCCGTCGTCGACGGCGAACTCTGGCTCCTGGGCGGCGGCCTGACCCGCGGCTACCTGCACCGCCCCGAGCTGAACGCCCGCCGCTTCACCACCCTGGACGGCGAGCGCGCCTACCGCACCGGCGACCTCGTCACCCTCGGCGAGGACCGGCAGATCCTCTACCACGGACGCCTCGACGACGAGGTGAAGATCGGCGGCCAGCGCATCGACCCCGCCGCCGTCGACTCCGTCCTCGCCGGCCACCCCGCCGTCCGGGAGGCCGCCGTCGTCGCCCAGCAGGACGACGACGGGGTCAAGCGACTGGTCGCCTTCGTCGTCACCGGGGGAGGCACCGGCGCGGAGGAGCTGCGCGCCTGGGTGCGGGACCGGATGCCGCCCGCGGCCGTGCCCGCCGTCAGCGTCGTCGTCGCCCTGCCCCGCACCAGCTCCGGCAAGATCGACCGCAAGAGGCTGCGCACCACCGACCCGCGCCTGCCCGTCGTCCACGAGGAGCTCCCGCCGGCCGGGGACCGGGTGCCGCTCTCCCACGCGCAGCGACGGCTCTGGCTGGTCAACCAGTTCGACGGCCCGTCCGCCGCCTACAACATGCCGGTCGTCCTCCACCTGGACGCGGCGCCCGACCGCACCGCCCTGGCCGCCGCCGTCACCGACCTCGCCGAACGGCACGAGGTGCTGCGCACCGTGTTCCCCGCGCCCGAGGACGAGCCGTACCAGCACGTCCTCGCCCCCACCGCCGTCCGGCTCCGCACCGTCGAGTGCCCCGCCGCCGACCTCCCCGCCCGGGTCGCCGCCTTCACCGCCGAGACCTTCGACCTCTCCCGCGAACTCCCCCTGCGCGTCGCCCTCTTCCTCCCCGACGAGGGACCCGGCGCCACCCTCGCCGTCCTGCTCCACCACGTCGCCGGCGACGGCTGGTCCCTCACCCCCCTCATGACCGACCTGGCCCGCGCCCACGCCGCCCGCGCCGGGGGCGCCGCGCCCGACTGGGAGCCGCTGCCCGTCCAGTACGCCGACTACACCCTCTGGCAGAACGACGTCCTCGGCGCGGACGACGACCCCGACTCCCTCGTGGCCCGGGGCCTGGCCCACTGGCGGGCCGCCCTCGACGGCCTCCCCGACGCCACCGGCCTGCCGCTCGACCGGCCCCGGCCCGCCGTCCGCGACCACGGCGGCGCCCAGGTGGCCACCGCCCTCGAACCCGCCGTCCACGCGCGGCTCGTCCGCCTCGCCGAGGAACACGGCGCCAGCCTCCTCATGGTCCTCCAGGGCGCCCTCGCCCTCGCCCTGCGGGCGTCCGGCTCCGGCGACCGCGTGGCCCTCGGCACCCCCGTCGCCGGACGCGACGACGAAGCCCTCGACGACCTGGTCGGCTTCTTCGTCAACACGCTCGTCCTGCCCACCGACACCTCCGGAGACCCCGCCTTCACCGACCTCCTGCGGCGGGTCCGCGACACCGACCTCGCCGCCTTCGACCACCAGGGGCTCCCCTTCGACCTCCTCGTCGAACACCTCAACCCGCCCCGCACCCCCGGCCTCCACCCCCTGTTCCAGGTGATGCTCACCCTGCGGACCGGCGGGACCGGCGACGGGACCTTCCGGTTCGGCACGTCCGAGGGCCGGTTCGCCGCGGACGGCCCGGCCACCACCAAGTTCGACCTCACCGCCGCCTGCGAGGAGCTCCGCGACGCCGACGGCGCCCCCGCCGGAATCCGGCTCGCCCTGGAGTACGCCACGGACGTCCTCGACGAGTCCACCGCCCGGCTCCTCCTCACCGCCCTCGAACGCGCCCTGCGCGCCGCCGCCGACCGCCCCGGCGACCCCGTCCCGGACACCGCGCTCGTCGCCCCCGCCGACCGGCTCGCCCTCGACGGACGGAGGGCCCGCGCCGCCGAGGCCGCGCGGGAGGAGGCCCGGTCCGCCGCGCACACCGCCGAGGAACCGCCCCCGGCCCACGTCGACACCCTCCGCGCCCTCTTCGCCGAAGTCCTCGGCCTGGACCACGTGGGCCCGCACGAGGGGTTCTTCACCATCGGCGGCCACTCCATGAGCGGCGTGCGCCTCGCCAACCGCGTCCGTGCCCGCCTCGGCGCCGACGTCCAGGTCCGCGACCTCCTCCTCGCCCCCACCCCCGACGCGCTCGCCCGCCGCATCGCCGCCCAGGAGGCCGACGGCGCCGGTTCCGCCGGTGCCACCGGGACCGCCCGGCCCCGGCCCGTCCCGCGCCCGGACCGGCCCGCCCGCCTCCCCCTCTCGTACGCCCAGCGCCGGCTGTGGTTCGTCGACACCCTCGAAGGACCCGGAGCCTCCTACAACATCCCCCTCGTCCTGCGGCCGTCCGTCCCCCTCGACCCGGACGTCCTCGCCCGCGCGCTCACCGACGTCTCCGACCGCCACGAAGTGCTCCGCACCCGCTACCGGGCCGTCGACGGCGAACCCCACCAGGAGGTCCTGACCGGGGTCCGCCCCCCGCTCGACGTACGGACCGTCCCCGCCGCGCGGCTCCCCGAGGCCGTCGCCGAGGCCGCCGCGCACGTCTTCGACCTCGCCGAGGACACCCCGCTGCGGGCCACGCTCCTCCTGCCCGACGACGAACGGGAACGGCCCGGTGACGGCGGACAGGTCCTCGTCGTCCTCGTCCACCACATCGCCGCCGACGGCTGGTCCACCGGACCGCTGCTCGCCGACCTCGCCACCGCCTGCCTCGCCCGCGCCGCGGGCCGCGCCCCCGACTGGGAACCGCTGCCCCTCCAGTACGCCGACTACACCCTCTGGCAACGGGACCTGACCGACGGACCGGCCGCCCGCGCCCACCTGGAGTTCTGGGAGAAGACCCTGGCCGGCGCGCCGCCCGTGCTCGACCTGCCCTGCGCCCGGCCCCGCCCCGCCGAGGCCGCCCACCGCGGCGGACACGCCCCCGTCACCCTCGACCCCGCCACCCACCGGGCCCTGGAAACCCTCGCCCGGAACAGCGGCACCACCCTCCTCATGGTCCTCCAGGCCGCCCTGGCCGCCGTCCTCACCCGGCACGGCGCCGGCACCGACCTGCCGCTCGCCACCATGACCGCGGGACGCGACGACGAAGCCCTCGGCGATCTGGTCGGCTTCTTCGTCAACACCCTGGTGCTGCGCACCGACACCTCCGGCGACCCCACCTTCGCCGAACTCCTCGAACGGGTCCGGCGGGCCGACCTCGCCGCCTACGCCCACCAGGAACTCCCCTTCGACCGCGTGGTCGAACACCTCAACCCCGTCCGCACCACCGCCCACCACCCGCTGGCCCAGACCGTCGTCCAGCTCCACCACGACTACACCCGCGACGCGCCCGGCACGACCACCGCGCGAAGCCTCTTCCGGGACGGCGGACCCGCCCTCCTCGACACCGTCTCCACCAAGTTCGACCTGACCTTCGCCCTGACCGAGCGGCGGGACGCGGACGGCGGCCCCGGCGGCCTGACCGGCGGCCTGGAGTACGCCACGGACCTGTTCGACGCCCCCACCGCCGCCCTGCTCGCCGCCCACCTCGACCGGACCCTGCGCGCCGCCGCGACCGACCCCGGCGTACGGATCGGGGACATCGGCCTCCTCACCGACGCCGACCGGTTCCTGCTCACCGTCGCGCACAACGACACCGCCACCGTGCCGCCCGCGGGCCCGGACACCGTCCACGAGCGGATCGCCCGCCGGGCCGCCCGCACCCCCGGGGCCCCCGCGCTGATCACCGACGACGAGACCGTCACGTACGGCGAGCTCGACGCCCGCGCCGACGCGCTCGCCGCCCGCCTCCGGGCGGCCGGAGCGCGCCGCGGCGACACCGTGGGCGTCCTCCTCGACCGGGGCGTTCCCCTGGTGGTGACGGCGCTCGCCGTCCTCAAGTGCGGCGCCGCCCACCTGCCGCTGGACCCCCGCCTCCCCGAGGCCAGGATCCGGCTGATGACCGAGGACGCCGGGGCCCGCCTCGTGGCGACCGACACGGCGCACGGCGCCGCGCTCCCGGAGGGCTTCCCCGCCGCCGTCCTCGCCGTCGACGCGCCCGGCACGGCACCGGGGGAGGACGACCACGAGGACGCCCGCGCCACCGGGGACGACCTGATGTACGTGATGTTCACCTCCGGTTCGACCGGCCGGCCCAAGGGCGTCGGCGTCACCCACCGCAACGTCCTCGAACTCGCCGCCGACCGCGACCTCGCCAGGGGCGGGACCCGGCGGATGCTGGTGCACTCCGCGACCGGCTTCGACGCCTCCGTCTTCGAGACCTGGGTGCCGCTGCTCGGCGGCGGCAGCCTCGTGATCACCCCCGGCGACGGCACCGACCTCGCCGAGACCGCCCGCGCCGTCCACCGGCACGGCGTCACCGACGCCTACTTCACCGCCGGCCTGTTCCACGTCATGGCCGACGAGGGACTGGACACCCTCCGCTCGCTGCGCGAGGTGTGGACCGGCGGGGACGTCGTCTCCCCGGCCGCCGTCCAGCGGGTCCTCACCCACTGCCCCGACACCGTCCTCGTCCACTCCTACGGGCCCACCGAGACCACCTTCGCCTCCCACAACCAGTGGTTCACCACCGGGCGGCGCACCCCGCGGGATTCCGGCGTCCACCTCGGGCGGCCCATGGACAACACCCGCGGCCACGTCCTCGACGACGCCCTGCGACCCGTGCCGCCCGGCGTCCCCGGCGAGCTGTACATCGCCGGCGCGCACGTGGCACGCGGTTACGTCGGCCGCCCCGGCACGACCGCCGAACGCTTCGTCCCCGACCCCTTCGAGAACGACGGCAGCCGCATGTACCGCACCGGCGACCGCGTCCTGTGGACCCCCGGCGGCGAACTCCGCTTCCTCGGCCGCGCGGACGGCCAGATCAAACTGCGCGGCGTGCGGATCGAACCCGGCGAGGTCGAGCGGGCGCTGGCCGAGCACCCCGCCGTCGGCCAGGCTCTCGCCGTGGTCCGCGAGGACCGGCCCGGCGAGAAGACCCTCGTCGGCTACGCCGTCCCCCGCGCCGGGCGCTCCGTCACCGGGGCCGAACTCCTCGCCGCGGCCCGGGCGACGCTCCCCGAACACCTCGTGCCCTCCGCGGTCGTCGTCCTCGACGCCCTGCCGCTGACCGTCAACGGCAAACCCGACCGCGCCGCGCTGCCCGCCCCCCGCGGGTCCGCCCCGGCCGGAGGAGGACGGCGGCCCCGCAACGCCCGCGAGGAGGTGCTGTGCGCCCTGTTCGCCGAGATCCTCGACGTGCCCGATGTCGGCATCGACGACAACTTCTTCTCCCTGGGCGGCCATTCCCTGCTGGGCGTCCGCCTGGTCAACCGCATGCGCGGCGTCCTGGGCGTCGAGCGCACCGTCCGCGACCTCTTCCGCCTGCCCACCCCCGCCGGCCTCCTCGGGCCGGACGGGGCCGGAGCCGGGGACGGGACCGGAAACGGCGGTGACGGCACGGCCGCCGCCCTGGGCGTCCTGCTGCCGCTCAGCACCCGGGGCACCCGCCCCCCGCTGTTCTGCGTCCACCCCGGCACCGGCGTCGGCTGGGCCTACGCGGGCCTCGCCCGCCACCTCGGCGACGACCAGCCGCTGTACGCGCTCCAGGCCCGCGCCCTGGGCGACCCCGGCCACCGGCCGCGCAGCGTCGAGGAGATGGCCGACGACTACCTGGAGACGATCCGCCGCGTCCGGCCCCGGGGCCCCTACCGGCTGCTCGGCTGGTCCTACGGCGGCCTCGTCGCCCACACCATGGCGGTACGCCTCCACGAGGCCGGCGAACACGTCGAACTCCTCGCCCTGATGGACGTCCACCGGACCGGACCCGGCAGCGTCTCCGTACTGCCGCCGGAGGAGCGGACGGTGGCACCCGTCGAGGACCCCGCCGGGGCGATGGCACGGATCCGCCGCGAGGACCCCGTCCTCGCCGGCTTCTCGGACGAGGAGCTGCGGGCGGTGCTGCGCGCCTCCGAGACCCACGCCGGACTCATGGCCCGGCACGTGCCCGGTGTCGCCGACACCGACGTGCTGTTCTTCACCGCCCGCAGGCCGGGGGAACCGGAAGGTGCCCTCGCCGCCACCTGGATTCCCTTCACCCAGGGGATCGTCGACAACCACACCGTCGAATGCGGCCATCTCGAAATGGTCGAACCGAAGCCACTCGCACACATCGGAAGAATTCTCTCGGAGAAACTCTCCGCCCTGCAGAAGAAGGAAACGAGGAGCCAGTCATGAGCGATTCCGTCAACCCGTTCGACAACGCCGAGGGAACCTTCCGCGTCGTCGTGAACGACGAGGGCCAGCACTCCCTGTGGCCGGACTTCGCGGACGTCCCCGAGGGCTGGACCAGCGTCCACGGCCCCGCCGACCGGGCCGGCGCCCTGGAGTACATCACGACCCACTGGACCGACATCCGCCCGCGCAGCCTCGTCGCCCAGTACGCCTGACGCCCCGCCGGGACACCCGGAAAGGCGGCGCGCCCCCCCCCCCCCCCCCCGGGGGGGGGCCGCCCGGGGTTGGGGGGGGGGGGTTGGGGGCGGGAATAACGGCAATAAAATTGCGGGGCGTTGTGGCGCGCCCCCCAAACCCCCC
>NZ_JBIAUG010000030.1:0-67075 GCF_042892575.1 Streptomyces sp. NPDC001744 | reverse complement strand
GGTGCGGTTCGGGACCCTGGACGAGCGACACCTGTGGAGGAACCCGAGCGCCTGACGCCTGTCCGTAGCCCCAGTTACGGGACAGCCCTTAGCGAGACGCGACATGGACGGGGAAGACTGCCGTGCGCATCCAGCCATTGCCGAGAGGCGCGGCGCATCAGGGTGGGCCTCCGCCGGTGCTCGCGTCGTCGACGTGGACGCGCGATAGAAGCAGGCCAAGTCCCTTGTTCACGCCGTCGTGGCGAAGACGGATCGTGAGCCCATTCATTGACGTCTCGGTCACGGCTACGGGGGGCCAAGCCGTGGCCGATGTGTGCAGCACTGGGCCTGAGACACGATGCCCTCGGACACGAGCGCTGCTTGCATAACGTCGGGCGCGAACAGCCACCCCCGGGTCCGGCACACGGGAAGGCCCTCCGGGACCGGGCCGGCGCGGAAGGAGAGACGGGACCGGGCGCGGGCGGTGCGCAGGACGCCGGCCCGGTCCAGGACGGTGGGGGCGATCGGGAGGCCGTTCTCCAGGAGCGCGGGGCCGGCGGCGTTGACGCGGGCGCGCAGGGCGGACAGCGTGCGGCGGACGTCGCCGGGGGCCATCAGGCCGGGCAGGCGGGCGGGTTCGGCGAACTCGACGCTCTCCACCTCGCCCTCGGGGAGCCGGATGGCGGCGATCTGCTCGTCGTTCCACACGCCGCCGTCGTAGACGTGCAGGATCTCGCCGGGGAACCGGACGGCGGGGCGCGTGGGGGCGTGGTCGGGGGAGATCCAGTCCACGGCGAGACCGCGGTCGACGGCCATGGTGACGCCGAGCTCCTCCCGCACCTCGCGCGCGGCGGCACGGGAGGGGGATTCGCCCTTGTCGACGGCGCCGCCGGGCAGAAGGCAGGTGTCGCGGTAGTCGACGTGCTGGACCAGGACCCGTCCGTGGCGATCGGTGATCAGTACGGAGGCCCCGGCCCACAGGGCGGCCGAGGCGCGCAGGATCCCGTACTCCTCGTCGGTCATCGACGGGTTCGGTGACTCGTCGGGAGCGGGCGTGGTGGTCATCTCTGTCTCCGATCGTGCGGTGGTACCGGGCCGGCCTGCCGGTCGGTACCGGTCGGACGGCACCCGGCCGGGCGCGAACCGGGTGGAGGGCTCGGTGCGGATGATCTCGCCCCGCCCGGCCCCGTGCGGACCGGGGGAACGGGCGGGGCGGTGGCCCGGGGTGGACCCGGCGGGGGACACGGGACACGCGCCCGGCGGTGCCGACGGGCCCGGCCGCGAGGAGCGCGTCGCCGTCTCCACCCCGGACTCCGGGACGTGAACGCCCTCGCGCGGACGGTCGTGGCCGGGCACGACGGCTCGCGTCCCGGGCTTGCGACACGGGGTTCAACGACGTGCGGGCGCCGGGGGTCACGGCCGCGACGGTCTCGTCGGCCCGGCCCGCGCACCGGTCGACGGTTCCGGAGCCGTCCCGCATACTTCCTGGATGATCACCCCGAGGGCTTCCTGGCACAACACCACGCACGACTGGGCAGCCGCCGTCGATCTCGATCATCTGGAGCTGATCCGCCGGAACCCGGCCGTCTTCGCCCCCCACGGCATCCCGCACCTGATCCTCGAAGTCGTCGCCTACGCGGCCGACGAGGCCGAACACGGCAACGGCGGACACTGCCGCGTCGTCCTCCACCCCGACGGTTCCGTGGCCGTCGCGGACGACGGGCGGGGCACCGACACGCGCCTCGACGAGCACGGGCGCATCGTGAGGAAACCGGTCATGGCGACGAAGGACCTCCGGTTCTTCGATCACCCCGACGCGCCGTCCCTGCCCGACGCGCACCCCCGCCGGGGCATGTCCGTCGTCGCCGCGCTCAGTACGTGGCTCGTCCACACCAACCGCCGCCGCGACGGATCCTGGACCCAGCGGTACGAACACGGCGTGCCGGCCACGGAGCTGCGGCCGATCGCCGCCGACCGCACGACCGGAACCACCGTCCACTTCATGCCCGACGGGTCGTTGACGGCGGGCGGCACCACGGCCGTCGACCTGGCACGGCTCACCGAGGCGTGGCCGCACCTCTCCGTGGAGATCGACGACCGTCGCGTCACGTGAGAGGAGAGCCTCCCGGGCAGGGGCCGCCCTCGCTCCCGGACCTTCCGGTCGGGGCCGTTCGGGAGCGGCCCCCGGGGTGTCCCGGGCCGGCTCGTGGTCCGTGGCCCACCCGGCGGCGGTGAACCGCTCCGCGGGACCCGCGTCCGCTCCGCGATCAGACGGGCCGCCCGGTGAGGGAGAGGAACTCGGCACGGGAGCGGGCGTCGTGGCGGAGCGTGCCGAGGAGCGTGGAGGTGAGGGTGGTGGAACCGGTGGCCCGGACACCGCGCAGGGTCATACAGGTGTGCTCGGCCTCGATCACGACACCGACGCCCTTGGGGTCCAGATGGGTCTGGAGCCAGTCGGCGACCTGCTTGGTCAGGCGTTCCTGGACCTGGGGACGACAGGCGAAGTGCTCGACCACACGGGCCGGTTCGGACAGGCCGAGGATGCGCCCGCCCGGCAGGTACCCGACGTGGGCGGTGCCGACGACGGGCAGCATGTGGTGCTCGCAGACCGATCGCACGGGGATCTTGCGCGCCGGCACCGGTTCGTCGTACCCCTCGTCGTTGGGGAAGGTCGTCAGGTCGAAGGGGCGGGGGCTGAAGAGTTCGGCGTAGGCGCGGGCCATGCGGCCGGGGGTGTCCAGCAGGCTCTCGGTGCCGGTGTCGACGCCGAGCGCCTCCAGGAACTGGGCGGCGGCGCGTTCGGCCCGGACCGGGTCGATGCCGCCGGTGTCGTGGACGACGCGCAGCGGGGCGCCGGACGGCGCCGTGGCCCGGGGCGCGGACGCGACGGGGGGACCGGTGGGCGGGCCGGCCGGTCCGTCGCGGAGGTGAGGGCCGGTGGGGTGAGGTCCATGGCGTACTCCTCGTGACGGGGGAGGACGCGGCGGGCGGGGACGCGCCTCAGGGGGACCGGGGGGCTCCGGGGACGGGGAGACGGGCCGGAGACGGACGCAGCAGCGGTCGGGGCCGGGCTCCGGGCAAGCCTGGAACGTCCGGTCGGCGAGCCCTTCCAGGACACCCCGGAGCAGGTGGAGGTTCATGCCGCACACGGTCCGGGTGCGGTCGCGCGCGAGCGCGTGGAAGGGGCAGGTGCCCAGGCTGATGGCGTCACCGTCGTGGCGCGGCTCGAACCCGTGCTCCTCCAGCAGGTCGAAGACGCCCTCCTGTTCTTGTCCGGCGAGCCGGGTGCCCGGCGCGTGGGCCTCCCGGTGCAGGACGGCCCGCACCGGCTCGCCGGTCGCCTCGGACTCCTCCAGGGCCCGGGCCAGGAGCCGTCCGGCCGGCTTGTAGTGCCGCTCGGGCAGGTTGACGGTCACCTGCGTGCCCGAGCGCCTGTAGAGCTTGACGGGCCGTCCGGCACCCGGGCCGGTGCGTCCGCTGCGCCGTTCGTAGACGACGTCGAGCAGCGACTCCCCGGCCGGGCGGCCCAGGTGGAAGGCCGCGGTCTTGCGGGGGGAGGCCGAGGGCTTCGGCGGCTTCGTCGCGGCTGACCGGCCCCGTCCGGCGCACGCCGTGGTCGTACAGCCTCCTGCGCGTCCGCGCGCGATCGTGTTTCCGGCGGAAGGGGAAGGCCCGTGTCGGCGCGAGCCCCGATCGGGCGGGCGGGCCGGCCGCTCGCGGCGCTCCGGGCGCGGCCGCCCCCCGGCCGCTCAGGAGCCGCCGGATTCCGGCTCGTGGAGGGTGATCGCCCCGGCGGGACAGACGCCGGCGGCCATGCGCACGGCCGCGCGGTGGACGACGGGCGGCTCGGCGCGCAGCAGGAGCACGAGGCCGTCGTCCGGATCCTGGTCGAACACCTCGGGGGCCGTCATGACGCACATCCCGGCGCCGATGCAGCGCTCGCGGTCGACGCTCAGGTCCGGCGTGCTCACTTCTCGTCCCAGGTGACCGGGAGGCTCTTCACCCCGAAGATGTCCGCGCTCTCCGGACGCAGCCGGACCTCCGCCGCCGGCACGGCCAGGCGCAGCGAGGGGAAGCGGTCGACCAGCGCGCGGAACGCGACCCGCATCTCGACGCGGGCCAGCTGCTGCCCCAGGCACTGGTGGATGCCGTGGCCGAAGGCCAGGTGCCCGGTGGCCTGCCTGCGGAGATCGAGCGTGTGGGGGTCCTCGAAGCGGCCGGGGTCGCGGTTGGCGGTGTGGTACGAGAGCACGACCGTCGTGCCGGCCTCGATGGTCGCGCCGCCCAGCTCGACGTCCTCCAGCGCGGTCCTGTGGAACGTCTTGGCGACGGTCAGGTACCGCAGCAGTTCCTCCACGGCCCCGTCGGTGAGCGAGGGGTCGGCGCGCAGCGCCGCGAGCTGTTCCGGGTTCCGCAGCAGCGCGAAGGTGCCGAGGGACAGCATGTTCGCCGTGGTGTCGAACCCGGCCGCCAGGAGGATGAGGCCGATCCCCTTCAGCTCCTCGTCGGTCAGGTCGCTGTCGGTGAGTTCGCTGAGGACGTCGTCGGTGGGGCGGGCGCGCTTGGCGGCCACCAGCCGTGCGAGGTACTCCTGCGTCGCGGTGTAGGCCGCCACCAGCTCCTCGTCGCCGGCCTCTCCGCCCATGAACACGTCGATCTGCTCCTGGAAGGAGGCCCGGTCCTCGTAGGGCACGCCCAGGATCTCGCAGATGACGATGGTGGGGAGGGGTTTGGCGAACGCGGTGACCAGATCCGTCGGCGGCCCGGTCTCCTCCATGGCGTCCAGGCAGTCGGCGGTGATCCGCTCGATCCGTTCGGTGAGCATCCGCATCCGCCGCACGGTGAACCTGCCCACCAGGGGCTTCCGGTAGCGGCTGTGGTCCGGCTCGTCCATGAGGAGGAACTCGCCGGGCGGCGCCGGGGGGAGCGGGAAGTCGACGACGTTCATGAGGTCCTTGCGCGAGCTGAACCGCGGATCGGCCAGGACCGAACGCACCATGTCGTACCCGGTGATCAGCAGGCCGGGCTTTCCGCCGGGATGGGTGTAGTGGCTGAGGGGACCGTGCCGGCGGGCGTCGGTCAACTCGGCCGGCGGATCGAAGGGGCAACCGGCCCGACGCTCTGTCGGCAGCGTCGTGACGGTGGGGAGGGCTTCACTCATGGTCCATCCTCGTTTCGCGGTGCACAGCGTTCGAACTTTCTTGAACGCTACGTTGCGTTTTCGAGTCGGTCAACGAAGTATGAGCAACTTCCCTTGTAAATAAAGGGAATTGATGCAATGACCTTGAGGGTGAATGCAATGGTTCGTTGCAATGAATGGGAGTGAAGGTAACGCTTCCCGCGTGCCGGGAAAGAGAACCGCCCCGTGGACCGGGGTCCACGGGGCGGTGAGTGCGGTGGTGCGCGGTCAGCCGTTGATGTACTGGGCGAGGTGCCGGCCCGTGAGGGTGGTGGGCGTGGCGACCAGGTCGGCGGGCGTGCCCTCGAAGACGATCCGGCCGCCGTCGTGGCCGGCGCCGGGGCCGAGGTCGATGATCCAGTCGGCGTGCGCCATGACCGCCTGGTGGTGCTCGATGACGATGACCGACTTCCCCGAGTCCACGAGCCGGTCGAGCAGGCCCAGGAGCTGTTCGATGTCGGCGAGGTGGAGGCCGGTGGTGGGTTCGTCGAGGACGTAGACGCCGCCGCTGTCGTGCATGCGGGTGGCCAGCTTCAGGCGCTGGCGTTCCCCGCCGGACAGGGTGATCAGGGGCTGGCCGAGGGTGATGTAGCCGAGGCCGACGTCGATGAGGCGCCGGAGGATCTTGTGCGCCGCGGGGATGCGGGCCGCGCCGGTGGCGAAGAACTCCTCGGCCTCGGTGACGGGCATGGCGAGGACCTGGCTGATGTCGCGCCCGCCGAGGCGGTGTTCGAGGACGGAGGCGTGGAAACGCTTGCCGTCGCAGTCCTCGCAGGGACTGGAGACGCCGGCCATGATGCCCAGGTCGGTGTAGAGGGTGCCGGTGCCGCCGCAGGTGGGGCAGGCGCCCTCGGAGTTGGCGCTGAACAGCGCGGGCTTGACGCCGTTGGCCTTGGCGAAGGCCTTGCGGATCGGGTCGAGCAGGCCGGTGTACGTGGCGGGGTTGCTGCGGCGCGAACCGCGGATCGGGCTCTGGTCGATGGAGATGACGCCCTGGCCGGCCGGGATGGACGAGTGGATGAGGGAACTCTTCCCCGCGCCGGCGACACCGGTGACGACGGTGAGGATCCCGAGGGGGATGTCGACGTCGACGTCACGGAGGTTGTGCGCGGTGGCGCCGCGGATCTCCAGGGCGCCGGTGGGTTTGCGGACGGTGGGCTTGAGGGCGGCCCGGTCGTCGAGGTGGCGCCCCGTGACGGTGCCGGAGGCCCGGAGCTTTTCGAGGGTGCCCTCGAAGCAGATGGTGCCGCCCGCGGTGCCGGCGCCGGGACCGAGGTCGATGACGTGGTCGGCGATCGCGATCGTCTCGGGCCTGTGCTCGACGACGAGGACGGTGTTCCCCTTGTCGCGCAGGCGCAGCAGGAGGCTGTTCATGCGCTGGATGTCGTGGGGGTGCAGGCCGACCGTGGGTTCGTCGAAGATGTAGGTGACGTCGGTGAGCGCGGAGCCGAGGTGGCGGATCATCTTGACGCGCTGCGCCTCGCCGCCGGACAGGGTGCCCGCCGGCCGGTCGAGGGAGAGGTAGCCGAGGCCGATCTCCACGAACGAGTCGAGGGACTGCCGGAGGGCGGCGAGCAGCGGGGCGACGCCGGGCTCGTCGAGGTCGCGGACCCACCGCGCGAGGTCGCGGATCTCCATCGCGCAGGCGTCGGCGATGCTGATCCCCTTGATCCTGGAGGAGCGGGCCGCCTCGCTGAGCCGGGTGCCGTCGCACTCGGGGCAGACCGCGAAGGTCATGGCCCGTTCGACGAACGCGCGGATGTGCGGCTGCAGCGCGTCGAGGTCCTTGGCCAGCATCGACTTGCGGATCTTCGGGATCAGGCCCTCGTAGGTCAGGTTGATGCCGTCGACCTTGACCTTGGTCGGTTCCTTGTGGAGGAGGTCGTCCAGCTCCGTGTCGGTGTACGCGTCGATCGGCTTGTCGGGGTCGAAGAAGCCGCAGCCGGTGAGGATGCGGCCGTACCAGCCGTCCATGTTGTAGCCGGGGACGGTGAGCGCGCCCTCGTTGAGGGACTTGGTGGCGTCGTAGAGCTGGGTGAGGTCGATGTCCGAGACGGAACCGCGCCCCTCGCACCGGGTGCACATTCCGCCGATGCGGTTGAAGTCGGCGCTGACGGCCTTCTTGCCGCTGCCCTCGACGCTGATGGAGGCGCTTCCCCTGAGCGAGGCGGTGTTGAAGGAGAACGCGCTCGGCGGTCCGATGTGCGGATCGCCGAGCCGGCTGAAGAGGATGCGGAGCATGGCGTTGGCGTCGGTGGCGGTGCCGACGGTGGAGCGCGGGTCGGACCCCATCCGCTGCTGGTCCACGATGATCGCGGTGGTCAGGCCCTCCAGGACGTCCACCTCGGGCCGTGACTGGGTGGGCATGAGGGTCTGCACGAACGTGCTGTAGGTCTCGTTGATCATCCGCTGGGACTCGGCGGCGACCGTGCCGAACACCAGGGAGCTCTTGCCCGAGCCGGAGACGCCGGTGAACACCGTCAGCCGGCGCTTGGGGATCTCGACGCTGACGTTCTTGAGGTTGTTCTCGCGCGCGCCGTGCACGCGGATCAGGTCGTGGCTGTCGGCGGCGTGCGGCGCGGCCGACGGTGACGGGGAGGTGTGCGTGTACGGGACCATGCTCGTCGTTCTCCAAGACTGTTGTGCGGCCGAAGTGGCTGTGCGGACGTGGGGTCGTCACCGGTCTCGCGGGTCCGCTGCCGCGTGGTGGGCCGGCACCGGGACGTGGTCCGGGCCCGCGGTCCGGCGGACCGCGGGCCCGGACCCGGTCGTCAGCGGCTCAGGTCCCGGAACCTCTTGACGGCCAGGGGGAAGAACACCGCGACGAGGACCAGCGGCCAGGCCACGGCGAGGAGTTCCGCGTGGGTCGCGGCCCAGGAGTCGCCGGTCGCCCCCGGGTTGCCGAACAGGCCGCGCACCGCGGTGGCCGTCGCGGACATCGGGTTCCACTCCACGACCGCGCCCAGCCACGCCGGCATCGACTCGGGCGTGGCGATGGCGTTGGACAGGAAGGCGACCGGCCAGACCAGGATCTGCACCGCCTGCACCATCTCGGGCTTGCCCGCGACCATCGCCAGGTGGATGCCGATCCACAGCATCGCGAACCGCAGCAGCAGCAGCAGTCCCACCGCGCCCAGGAAGGAGGAGAAGCCCTCGTGCCAGCGCCAGCCGATCGCGTATCCGACCGCGATCATCACGACCAGGCCGACGACCGACTGCAGCATGTCGGCGACGCTCCGCCCGACCAGGACCGCGCCGGAGTTCATCGGCATCGAGCGGAACCGGTCGATGACCCCCTTGCCGAGGTCCTGGGTGACCGAGAGCATCGTCGCCTCGAGGCCGAAGGCCATGGTCATGGTGAGCATGCCGGGCACCAGGTAGGACGTGAAGTCCCCCTCGACGCCCCGTCCGCCACCGATCAGGTAGCTGAACATCAGCAGCATCATCACCGGGAAGACCAGCCCGACGACCACCTGCACGGGCTGGCGCGCCCAGTGCGCCAGCTCGCGCCGGGTCATGGTCCAGGAGTCGGCCGCCGCCCAGCTCAGCTTCGAGCCCGTGCCGTGTGCCGTGCTCACGCCGGTCGAGGTCATACCGTGGGTCGCGCTCATGCGGCGTCCTCCTTCGTCAGGTGCATGAAGACCTCGTCGAGGGTCGGGCGGCGCACCGCGATGTCCTCCGCCTCGATGCCGGCCGCCTGCAGGGCCCGCACGGTCTCCGTCAGTGCGGCCATCCGGTTGCTGACCGAGGCGCTGATCATCCGCCGGTCCTCGTCCACCACCGTGTCGCCGGACAGGAGGGAGGCGGCGCGGGTCAGCTGGGCCGTGTCGTGCAGGACCACGTCGATGCGGTCGCCGCCGGTCTTGCTCTTCAGCTCGTCCGCCGTGCCCTCGGCGATGACCTTCCCGTGGTTGATCACCGCGATCTGGTCGGCGAGCTGGTCGGCCTCCTCCAGGTACTGGGTGGTCAGCAGGACGGTCGTGCCGCCGCCCACCAGGGACCGCACCGCGTTCCACACCTCCGTGCGGCCGCGGGGGTCGAGCCCGGTCGTGGGTTCGTCCAGGAAGAGCACCTCCGGCCGGGAGATCAGGGAGGCCGCCAGGTCGAGCCGCCTCCGCATGCCGCCGCTGTACTGCTTGACGGCCTTGGTGCCGGTGTCGGTGAGCCCGAACTGCTCCAGGAGTTCGTCGGCCCGCGTGCCGGCCCGGCGCGCGCCGAGGTGGTAGAGACGGCCGAACATCTCCAGGTTCTGACGGCCGCTGAGCTCCTCGTCGACGGCGGCGTTCTGACCGAGCAGCCCGATCCGTGCACGCACCTCGTCGGCCCGGGTCCTCACGTCGATGCCCGCCACCTCGACGCGGCCCTCGTCGTGGCGCAGCAGCGTCGACATGACGCGTACGGCCGTGGTCTTGCCCGCGCCGTTGGGGCCGAGGATTCCCTGGACGGTCCCGGCCCGGACCGTGAGGTCGAGACCGTCGAGGGCCTGCTTGTCCTTGTACTTCTTCCGCAGACCCTCGACGACGATCGCCAGATCGCTGTCAGACAAAACACCCTCCTTCGAGACAGTGGTAAAACTTGTCTAGTGGCTCCACCGTAGGGCACTCAAGCTTGTTGGTCAAATTTGATTAGCGAGGAAACGGCGGGGGTTTCACGGTCCGCGAGGGGCGGGCAGGGGTAGCCTAGTCAAAATTAACTAGAAGGGGGATGGGCATGTCAGCGATCCGGCTCCTGGTTCTCGGCGCGGTCCGCCAGCACGGGCGGGTGCACGGCTACCAGGTACGCAACGACCTGGAGTTCTGGGGCGCCCACGAGTGGTCCAACGCCAAGCCGGGTTCGATCTACCACGCGCTCAAGCAGATGACGAAGCAAGGACTCCTCGTCGCCCACGAGGTCGCGCCGAGCACCGCCGGCGGCCCGCCCCGCGTCGAGTACGAGATCAACGACAAGGGGACCGAGGAGTACTTCGCGCTCCTGCGCGAGGCCCTGGGCTCGCACGAGCAGAAGGCCGACATGCTCTCGGCCGGCATCGGCTTCATCGTCGACCTGCCGCGGGCCGAGGGCGTGGAGCTCCTCAAGAAGAGGGTCGTGGGGCTCGAACAGTGGCGGTCCGCCGTCACCGGTTACTACCTGCCGGAGACCGGGTTCGAACAGCTCGGGCACATCGGCGAGATCATGAACATGTGGGTGCACTCGGCCGACTGCGGCGCGGAGTGGACGCGCGGTCTGATCGAGCGCATCGAAGGCGGGGCGTACACGTTCGCGGGGGAGGGGGAACCCTTCGTGGGCGTGCTCGCGGAGGACCAGCCGAACCCGTTCGCCACGGGGCCGCACCCGGAGGACCACCGGTAGGGCGCGCTCCGGAGGCGCCGGTGCCGGGCGGTGGCGTCGCACCCCGCCGGTACGCTCGGATCATGAGCGTCTCTCTCCACTACCGCGCGAGCCGGGCGGTGCCCCTCACGGCGGCCGAGGCCTCCGCCGTCGAGCGCGTCACCGCCGCCCGGTCGTCGTCCTTCCCGTACCGGGACGAGGAAGGGCTCCACCTGTACGGGAACGGTGGCGGCGAACCGGACGGGATCGTGGCCGGGTCCACCCGGGTGCCGCTCGACCCCGACCGGGCGCTCCCGGTGATCGCCCACGTGCTGGACTCGGTGACCGAGTTGCGCCGCGCCCTGCCGGGAGCGGAGTGGCACGTGCACGTGGACGACCTCGACGTCCCGTGGGACGAGGACGGGGGCTACGACCTGCCGGGCCTGCGCGACGCGGGCCCCACCGGGTCCGGCGCGATGGCCCGACCGCCGCGCGGGTGACCGCGTCCGCGGCCGGCGGGCTCCGTGACGGCGGAGCCCCGCGCGGCCCCGGTCAGCCGGCGGTGCCCAGGCCCTCGCGGGCCTCGGCCGCCTCCAGGGCCTCGGCGTAGACCGCGGCCCCCCGGCCCGCGGAGAGGTCGAGCGAGGCGAGGATGGAGGGGGTCACCGCGCTGGGCAGCACGTGCCGCATCATCGCGGAGACCCTGTCGGCCAGGTCGCGGTACTCGCAGAGGGCCTGGGACATGGACTGGATGCCGGCGAACGAACCCACGATGACGTCGGCCGTCTCGGCGGGCACGGCATGGGGGAGGAGCTCGCCCCGCACCTGTGCCTCCCGCAGCAGTTCGCGGCCGATCCCGGCCCAGCGCAGGAACGGACCGCTGCGGTCGGGGTCCTCCACCACCTGGTCCGTCGTCAGCCGGACGCCGGCACGGACCATCGGGTCGGTTTGCAGGCGGTGGGCGTGCAGCATCACGACGTCCATGATCTCCTGCACCTTGGAGACGCGGGGCGGAACCGTGATCCGCCGGTCCTGCTCGGCCAGCACGGCCTGGGCCAGATCCACCTTCGACACGAAGTGGAAGTACAGGGCGCCCTTCGTCGTCCTCGCCTCCCTGAGGATCTGGGAGATCGTGGCCGCCTGGTACCCGTGTTCCTCGAAGATCTTGGCCGCCGCCGACAGGATCGTCTGGCGCGTGCGGATGGCCCGGACCTGCTCAGCCACTCCTTCTCCTCCTCCCTCGGGATCGTCGAGCGCCGGGGGGTTCCGAAGAGGCCGCCCAGTCCGTACCCTACGGCGGACGGCCAGTACCGCTCATCCAAGGGCAAGGAAAGACCAGGTCAAGAAGGAAGCCCGTGACGCTCGCCCCCGGTCTCGCCGGAACCGTGGGACGGGGGGAGGACGGCGTGCTCCCCGTGGTCGTCCGCTCCGGCGGTGCGGAGCGGGCCCGGCGCGACGCCCTCCGGTTTTTGCGTCGTTCCACGGGGCCCGAGCCGCGAGCACCCCTTCGCGGCACCCCCGCGCTCCTCCGCCGGACGCCCTCGGCCCGGCGGGGAACGCACTCGCGGGTGCCGCCGTCCGCCCCGGCCGGTCCGGCGCCGTCCGAGCCGTCCGCGAGCGGGTCGGACGAACGTGCCCCCGGTGCCGCACCGCCCCGGTCCTGCCGGGGACCGGCTCCGTCCGGCCCGGAAGGCGTTGCCTCGTCCGACCGATAGAAACGGCACGGACGGTTTGTTATGCTCCCTCGCGAGAGGGCGCACCACGGCGGAGACAGTGGCCGTGGCGGTGAGGGGCGCCCACGCGTGCCCGATCCCGGGCTCTCCTCGTGAAGCGCCGTAGTCAACTCTCTGGCCTCCCCTTCGACGGGCACGGCAATCCCCCTGCAGTGACGGAGCGGTCGATGGTCAAACAGGAGCGTGCGATGCGTACGCGCGAAACCCTGATCCGGTCCGCGGCGGAGGTCTTCGGCCGAGAGGGCTTCACCAGGGCCTCGCTCACCGCGATCAGTTCGTCCGCCGGGGTCAGCAGCGGGGCGCTGCACTTCCACTTCGAGAGCAAGGCCGCCCTGGCGGACGCCGTCGAAGCGGAGGCGCTGGCAAGGCTGTTGGCCCTCACGCGTACCGAACTCCCGGCCGGAACGAGCCATGTCCAGCTCCTGGTCGACGTCACTCACCGCCTCGCCCACGAACTGCGCGGCGACGTCGTGCTGCGGACGGGTTTCGCCCTCGGCGGCGAGCTGTCCCGTCCGGCGCGGACCGGGCCGCGGGAGCACTGGTGGCGCTGGGTCGGGGAGGAGCTGGAGCGCGCCGAGGCGCGGGGCGAACTGCGCGCGGAGGTGACGGCACAGGACGTGCTGACCGTCGTGGTCGCCGCCATGGCGGGGCTCGAAGTGCTCGGTGTACGGGACGCGATGTGGCTCTCGGCGGCCACCGTGAGCCGGATCTGGCGCCTGCTGCTGCCGGCCGTCGCGCCGACCGCCCTCCTGGCGGATCTCGAGATCGACGGAACCCGCTTCCGGTAGGACCGGCCGGACCACGCCCCGGTGCCCCGCACGCGCGGAGCGCCGGGGCTTTCGCGTGCGGGCGCGTCACCAAGGAGACCTCGGGGTCTGTTTTCGGCCCTCTCGGACCGCCGGGGAGGGGCGGGGGAGTGGTCCGGCGTCGGAGGAGGTGTGTACGGGGGTGCCAAAACCCCTGGTGGGAAAGGCAGTTGGAAGTCTGTCAGGTCGGTCGGAAGGGGGAGACGGCTCGGTCTGTTTTGCGTTGACAAAACCGTCGGCCCTGTTTTTTACTGAGTCGCCATCCATGGACAGGGAGTAGGCGTGGACATCGAACTACTGGGCACTCTGGCGGTTCGGGAGCAGGGGCGCTCCATCACGCCTACCGCTCCCAAACCGCGACAGGTACTGGCGTTGCTGGCGCTCCACGCCGACCGGGTCGTCCCGGTCTCCGCCCTGGCGGAGGAGCTCTGGGCGGGCACCCCGCCGCGCAGCGCCCGCACGACGCTCCAGACGTACGTGCTGCAGCTGCGGACCCTCATATCGACGGCCCTGGAGCAGGGCGACGGCGGAGGCCGCGCGGGCCGGTGCACCGCCAAGGACGTGCTGGTCACCCTGCCCGGCGGCTACCTCCTGGACACCGGCGGCGGCACCAGCGACGTCCGCGAGTTCGACCGGCTCGTCGACAGCGGCTCCCGGGCCATGGACGCGAGCGACTTCCCGGGCGCCGCACGGCTGTTGCGCGAGGCGCTGTCCCTGTGGTCGGGGCCGGCCTTCGCCGACGTCTCCGGCGGTGTCCAGCTGGACACGGAGGCGCGGCGGCTGGAGGAGACCCGGCTGTGCGCCCTCGACCGGCGCATCGAGGCCGACCTGCGGATCGGGCGGCACCGGGAGCTGCTGGCGGAGCTGACCGTGCTGGCCGCCCGGTACCGCACCCACGAGAACCTGCACGGCCAGTTCATGCTGGCCCTGCACCGTTCCGGCCGCCGGGGCGAAGCCCTCGACGTCTACCAGCGACTGCACCAGACCCTGGTGCGCGAACTCGGGATCGAACCCTCGCCCGTGCTGCGCAGGCTGCAGCGCTCGATCCTCATGGCCGGCCCCGACGCCCCCGCCGGGACGACGGAGCCCCACGGCGAACGACTCGTCCGCGCCGGCTGAGACGGCGCCCCGCGCCTCCGTTCCGTCGTGCCGGACCTTCCGCTCCGTTCGTACGCCGAACGGGCCCGCGTCCCCGCGTTCGTCGCGGTAGTTTCGCCCGGGTTGCGGCACCCGCGCCCGTCGCGGTAGTCCCGCCCGGGTCGCGGCACCCCCGGCCCCGCGCTCGTCACGTCGTCCGGTGCGGCACCCTGCCGCGCCGTCCGCGCGGGCCCCGTGCGTGAAGGGACGCTTCGTCTCGTGATGTCCCCCCCCGGGCGCGTGGGCCCGGGGCGGCCCCGCGCGCCGGACATCGCGGGCGGACGGCGGTTCTTTTCGGAATGTTCCCCCGTGAGCCCGTGAGCCCGTGAGCCCGTGAGCCCGTGAGCCCGTGCGCCTCACGGCCCGGTCCCGACCCTCCGACGGCCCGCGACCGTGCCGAAAACGCCCTCTTGACCGCCCCGCCCCGCACTGCTCCGGCCGGGAAGCAGGGCCCCGCCGCCCCCCTGCCCGCACCACGGATTTCCGGGAGCCCGGCGGCGCGTCGGGTCCGGAATCCGCCCTTGCGGAAAGCATCACCGGCCGGAATTCCACTTGAGCGCATCTGGAGCGGCATTCTGCGGAACGCGACCGTTCCGAAAATACGTCAGGTGCGGTGAACGGGGCCCGGCGGAAAAGGGAACCCGGGCCGGAAGCGGAAGACGGTTTTCTCTTTTCATGCGGTCGGCAGTGTCAATTCGGCCTGCGGGCGGCCGGTTTTCCCTCCCTGTTCACCGTTGCGTTTCCACGGAACCCGTGCCCGCCGCGAAACCCGGCGCCTCCGGCGGGGCGGGCGGTGGCGAGGCGGCCTCCGGACCCGGCTGCCACCGGGCCGGTTCCGCCCCCTTGTTCCGGGGGCGGCTCCCACCGCGCCCGGGACCCGGAGCGACCGCCGACCGCGTTTCCGGGCCTCTCCGGCGATCATGATCAGCCGACTCCCGCGGTTCTGCGCCCGGACTGAAACCGCAGGTGAAAGCTCGTTTACCGCATATCTCGTCCTGGCGGGGGCGCCGCGTCCCCCTGGCCTCGACCGCCCCGCGAGCCCGCCGCTCCTCTGTGTCCGCCGCCCCTCCGCGTCCGCCGCTCCTCCGCGCCCCGCCGGCGAGCGGAACCGCCCCCGGTCCGAGGGTGCGGTTGCGCGGAGCCTGCCGGTGGGAGCACCCCCACGGGCCGGGCGCCCGGCCCCCTTTCCCCGACGCCTTCTTGACGCCCGGTGGAAATTGTGAATGCGGCAGCACCGGAAAACGGGGAGCCATCCTTGTTGGAGACGCACTCGACATGGACTCAAGAAAATGTTGACGATGCCCCGGGCCCCGCTACTCTTCCCCAGTCGAACGCTCTACCGATGTGAACTCGACCACCAGCTGGGAGACCGTGATGATTCAGGTTCTGGGTCCGTTGAGCGCCGAGGTCAACGGGGGATCGATTGTTCCGACGGCCGGTAAACCGCGCCAGATCCTGGCGTTGCTCGCGCTCTATCCGGGCCGGGTGATGCCCGTGCCCACCCTGATGGAGGAGGTCTGGGGCACCGAACTGCCGCAGAGCGCGCTCACCACGCTGCAGACCTACATCCTGCAGCTGCGCCGCAGGCTCGCCATGGCCATGGGGCCGGGCAATCCGGGCGGGGCCAAGGAGATGCTCGCCACCCGCCACGGCGGCTACCTGCTCCAGATCGCCCCGGAGAGCGTGGACGTCCACGCGTACGACCGGCTGGTCGCCGAGGGCCAGAGCGCCTTCGACGTGGGCGACGACGAGCGGGCCGCCGCCCTGCTGCGACGGGCGCTCGGGCTCTGGAAGGGCCCGGCCCTGGTCGACGTGCGGGTGGGACCGATCCTGGAGATCGACGTCATGCGGCTGGAGGAGAGCCGGCTGGTGACCGTGGAACGGCGCATCGACGTCGACCTGCGGCTGGGACGGCACACCGAACTCCTCGCCGAACTCACCGAGCTGATCGCCCGGCACCCGCAGCACGAGAGCCTGCACTCGCAGGCGATGGTGGCGCTCTACCGCTCCGGCCGCCAGGCCACCGCGCTGGACATCTACCGCAGGCTGCGGGTGCGCCTCATCGAGGACCTCGGCGTCGAGCCCTCGCCGCAGCTCCAGCGGCTCCACCAGGCGATGCTGGCGGTGGACCCGGCGCTGGACGTGATCGCGAGCTCCCGGAGGGGGTCCACGTTCGACCTGTACGCGGCGTGAGCGACCGTCCGACGGACCGACGGGCACGACCGCGACGACGGGGCTCCCGAACGGCGCCCCGGGCGCCCCGTGAGTACCGACCGACCACGCCGGGAGAGACGGCGCAGCAGGAAGGGCCGGGCATGGCAGAGAAGAACGGTGTGCGACTGGTGTGCTTCGCGCACGCGGGAGCCGGCACCTCGGCGTTCCACCGCTGGAACACCCTGCTGGGTGCCGCGGCGGCCCCCGAGCCGCGGCAGCTGCCCGGCCGGGGCGCGCGGCACCGGGAGCCCCGGGTGACCACCCGGCGGGCCCTCCTCGCCGATCTGCACGACCTGTTCGCGGGACAGCCGCCCGGACCGTACGTCCTGTACGGGCACAGCCTGGGCGGCCTGATCGCCTACACCCTCACCCGCGCCCTGCACGCGGCGGGGCTGCCGCTGCCGGCGCTGCTGGCCGTCGGCGCCTGCCCGTCACCCGGCGAGCGGGGCGGCCTGATCTCCTCCGCCGAAGCCTCCGACCACGAACTGACGCGGGTGCTGCGGGGGTTCGAGGCGATGCCCGAGGACGCCGTCCCCGGCGACCCCTGGCACCGCCTCGTCCTGCCGGTGCTCCGCGACGACCTGAAACTGGCCGCCGATCTGCGCGCCGCCGCCCAGGACCCCGCCACCGGCGGACCGGTCCCGGTGCCCCTGCTGGCCGTCGGCGGCAGCGAGGACGTCCTGGTGCCCACCGAGACGATGCGCGGCTGGAGCACCTGGACCGACGGCCGCTTCGTCCACCGGACCCTGCCGGGCGGCCACTTCTTCGTCCGCGACGGCGAACTTCCCCGGCTGCTCGGCCGGGCCTGCCGGGTCGTGGGCCGGGCGGGGGCGTGAGCCGGGCCGTGACCGGGCACGGCGTCCCCCGCCGCGCGGACGGCGTTCCGCCGCACGGGACGCGGGAGACGCGACGGACGTACGGAACGGGGCCGGCCGGCCGGGGAGGGCCCCGGCGTGTCCGGGCGGCCGGGTCGGGTCCGCGTCTTCCGGCACCCGGTCGTGGTCCAGGGCCGTTCGAGGAGTTCTCCGGCCGTCCCGGTGAACCTCGGGGCAGGCGTCGAGGAAGGGCGGAGCCGATGGCGGTCGAACGAGCGCGCCGCAGGACGGACTCGGCGGACGCGGGCGCGGAGGCGGACGTGTACGGGGACGTGTCGGCCGGCGCGGTCCGGGAACCGGCCGCGGACACCACCCGGCCGCTGTTCCCGGCGCGGGACCTCCCCACCGGACCGCCGGACCACGGCGGCGCCCGGGGCGGGTTCCGGGGACGTGCCGGGGACGGCGGGGCGAGGTTCCGCCCGTTCCGCCGCCCCCCGGACGCCGGGGCCCGTCGTGCCGGCTCCCGCCGGGCGGCGCCCGTCGGCCCGTTCCCGTCCCCGGGCGGCCGGGCGGCTGTTCCCGCCCGCCTCCCGGGCCCCGCCGGACAGCGCGCGGAAACCGCCGCCCGCACCCCGTGAACCAGGAGCCGATCACCACGACCACGGCCGCCTCCCCGCGCCCCGGAGCCGGCACCGCGTCCGGAACCGCGTCCGTCGCCGACGTGCGGGCCGACGCCGCCGCGCGCCTCCGCGCCGCCCGGCTGGAGGCGCTCCTCGGCGACCCCCAGGACCCGGCCAACCCGCACGGGACCGCGGCCCTCGCCGCCGCCGACGCCCTGGGCGAACCCCCGGAGCCGACCGAGGCCCTGCTCGCCGGAGCCGGCCTCGCCGCCGAGTTCGTCCCGGCCCGGTCCGGCGGGCTGCTCACCCGCGCCGACCTGCTCGTCACGGCGCTGCGCCCGCTGTTCCGCCGCGACCTCGCCCTGGGCCTCGGCCTCGTCTCGCTCTCGGCGGCCGCCCCCGTCTGGGCCGCGGGCGGCGCACGGCAGCAACAGGGGACCGCCGACCTGCTGCTGCGCGGCGGCCGGGTGGCCGCCGTGCACCACGAACCCGCCCACGCCAACGCCTTCGCGCGCGGCGAGCTGACCGCCGTCCCGGACCGCGACGGCTGGATCCTCGACGGCCGCAAGGACCTCGTCATGAACGCGTCCCGGGCGGACGCCTGGGTCGCCTGCGCGCGCACCGCGCCCGAACGCGGCCCGCGCAGCCGTTCCCTCTTCCTCCTGGACCCCGACGGGCTTCCCCCCGAGGGGTTCCGCGGACTGCCCCGGGTGCCCACCTCCGGCCTGCGCGGCACCCCCTTCTCCGGCCTGGAGTTCACGCGCTGCCCGGCCCCCCCGGACGCCCTGGTCGGCCGTCCCGGCGAGGGAACCGCGCTGCTCCTGCGCACCCTCCAGATCGACCACTGCCTCGTCCCGGCCGCGGCCGTCGCGGCCACCGGAACCGTACTGCGCTCGGCCGTGCGCGCCGCGACCGCCGGCCGGACCGGGCCGGTGGCCCGGCGCTGGCACAAGCCGCTCGCCGGGGTCTTCGCCGACCTGCTCACCTGCGACAGCATGGTCACCGTCGCGCTCCGCGCGCTCGGTCTGCTGCCCGACCGCGCCCACCTCCTGGCCGCGGCCGTCAGGTACGTGGTCCCGGACCTGCTGCGCGAGAACCTCGAAGAGCTCGCCACCGTCCTCGGCGTGCCCGGCCGCGCGCACGACGGCCCGCCCCACCGGTTCCTGGACAAGCTGGCGCGCGACCTGCCGTTCGCGAGCCTCGGCCACACCGGTACGGCCGCCTGCCACGCCGTCCTGATCCCCCAGCTGCGACCGCTCGCCGAGCGCTCCTGGTTCAGGTCCGCGGAACCGCCGCCCGAGCTGTTCGGCACCGGCGCGGGCCTGCCCGCCCTCGACCACCGGCTGCTCGGCGTCGCCGGAGGGGAGGACCTCCTCGCCGCCTCCCTCGTCGGCTCCGCCGGACGGCTGGCCGCCGCTCCGCACGCCGACGGCCGGATCGCCGTACTCGCGGGCCTCGCCGGAGCGTTCACGGACGAACTGCGGACACTGCGCTCCCGGTGCGCGGCCCTGCCCGCCGTTCCCGGTCCGGCCGCCGTGGTCCTCAGCGACCGTTACGCCCTGCTCCAGGCCGCGGCGGCGGTGCTCGGCGTCTGGGAGGGCCAGGACGGCACGGACGCCTTCCTCGCCGAACCCGCCTGGGCGGTGCTGGCGCTGTCACGGCTGGCCCGGAGACTCGGCATCACCGCGCCCGGCCCGCCCGACGGCTGTGTGGCGCAGACGCTGGACGAACTCGTCCGCCGCCTCCGCGCCGACCGCGACTGCGGTCTCGACGGCGGACCCGGTCACTGAGGAGGAGACCCATCGTGCCGCACCGGTCCGCAGCCGGCGGGAGAACGCCCCCGCCGCCCGTGCACGTCCCCGGCCCCGGGCCCGGCCGGCCCTGGCGCACGGTGCGCTCCCGCCTCGAACGGGACGGCAGCGCCGTCGCCGTCGCCACCTGGGGCGAGTGGCTGACCGCCGCACTCGCCGACCCCGCGCTGCGCCCGCTGCTCGGCCACGACTGGCAGCGCTACCGGCGCACCCGGGACGCGACCGCCCGCTACCGCTTCCTCGCCTCCCGCATGATCGTCAAGTACACGGCCGCCGCGGTCCTGGGAACGGACCCGGCCGCGCTCGACCTCGCGTACGGGATCACGGGAAGGCCGTTCATCCGCGGTTTCGACCAGATCGACGTCAGCCTGAGCCACACCGGCGACCTGATCGCGGTCGGGGTCGGCCGCACCGGCCGGATCGGCGTGGACGCCGAACCCGCGGGCCGGGCGGTCTCCCCGGAACTGCTCCGCCGGCACATGTGCACCCCCGCCGAGCGCGCCGAGCTGGCGCGGATGCCCCCCGACCGGCAGGCGTCGGAGCTGCTGCGGCTGTGGACCCTGAAGGAGGCGTACACCAAGGCCCTCGGACAGGGGATGCGGCTCGGCTTCACCCGGTTCGGCCTCGGCCTGGGCGGCGGGGCCCCGGCCGCTCCCGACGGCTCCCCGGCCCCCCTCGGCGCCTGGACCTTCACCACCCACCTCGTGCTGGACGGCCGCTACCTCGTGAGCACGGCCTGCCAGGACACCGGGCTCGGCACCGCCCGGGACACCACCGCCCGCACCATGCTCGACCGGGAGTTCACGAGCGCCGTCGAGGAGGGCCTGGCGGCCCGCTGAACCGGCCCGCCGGCCGCGCCCCGTCCCGGCGGACACCGGGCCGCCCCCGGTGCGAGGCGTCCTCGAAGCGCCCTCCAAGGTTCCTCCACCGGCGCGCCCGAAACTGGGCAGCACTACCGAGCGGAAACCCCGGGACGACCGGGCCGAACAGGGTGGAGCGGGTACGTGACAATCTTGGTGACTGGAGCGACGGGAGCCGTGGGCCGGCTTGTGGTCGACCGGCTCGTGGCGGCGGGTGAGCCGGTGCGCGCGGTGACCCGGGACCCGGCCGCCGCGAGCCTGCCGGAGCCGGTCGAGGTCGTCGAGGGCGACCTGGAGAAGCCCGGGAGCCTGCGCGCGGCCTTCGCCGGAGTGGACCGCCTCTACCTCTTCCCGGTGCCGGAGACCGCCCGCGAGGTCGTCGCCCTGGCCCGGGAGGCCGGCGTCCGCCGCGTCGTGGTCCTCTCCTCCTCCTCGGTGCTCGACACGTCGAGCGGCAACCACAGCGGCGAGTACCACCGGACCGTCGAGCGCGCAGCGGAGGAGTCCGGCCTGGAGTGGACCTTCGTCCGCCCCGACGAGTTCGCCACGAACGTCCTGTGGAAATGGGGCCACTCCATCCGCACCGAGGACGTCGTGCGCGCCCCCTACGGCGACGCGAAGCGCGTCCTGATCCACGAGGCCGACGTCGCGGCCGTGGCCGCGACCGCCCTCCTGGAGGACGGGCACGCCGGCCGGGCCCACGTGCTCACCGGCCCCGAGGCCGTCACCCAGGCCGAGCAGGTCCGGCAGATCGCCCGCGCCGCCGGCCGCCCGATCGCCTTCGAGGAGATCACCCCCGACCGGGCCCGGCAGGACATGGGCCGGGTCATGCCCGCGCCGGTGGTCGAGATGGTCCTGGGCTACCTCGCCGACGCGGTCGCGAACCCGCCCGTCCCGCTCGACACCGTCGAGAAGGTCACCGGCCGCCCCGCGCTGACCTTCGCCCGCTGGGCCGCCGACCACGCCGCCGACTTCGCCCCCCGGCCGACGGAGGGTGCGGCATGAGCACGGAATCCGCCGGACGCCCGGCGCCCGGCACCACCGGCGGGACGCGCCGCGCCGCCAACACACTGGTGCGGATGACCGGCAGCGGCACCCCCGAGGAACGGATCCACACCGACGGGGGTCCCCGGCCCGCCCCGGGCAAGGACAGGGTCCTGGTCGAGGTGGAGGCGGCCGGCGTGTCCTTCGCCGAGGTCCAGATGCTCCAGCACCTCCACCCCTTCCCGCCCGCGTTCCCCTTCGTGCCCGGCTACGACCTGGTCGGGCGGATCGTCGAGGTCGGCCCCGGAGTCACCGGCTGGAAGACCGGCGACCGGATCGCCGCCATGCCCCGCCAGGGCGCCTGGCAGCGCTTCGTCGAACTGCCCGCCAAGACCCTGGCCGCCGTCCCCGCGACCCTGGACGCGGCCGTGGCCGTGGCCCTGGTCGTCAACGGGGTCACCGCCTACCAGATGCTGCACCGCCTCACCCGTCCGCGACCGGGCGGGACCGTCCTGGTGCACGGAGCGAGCGGAGGCGTCGGCGCCCTGCTCACCCAGCTCGCGGTCCACCACGGCCTGCGGGTCATCGGCACCGCCTCGCCCGCCAAGCACGACGCCGTGCGGGAACTCGGCGCGGAGCCGCTCGACTACCGGACCCCCGACCTCGCCGCGGCCGTCCGGGCCCTCGCCCCGGAAGGCGTCCAGGCCGTCTTCGACCACATCGGCGGCCGCGGCCTCGACGCCGGCTGGGCGATGCTCGCCCCCGGCGGAACCCTCGTCTCCTTCGACTCCTCCGTGGCGGGCTACCGACCCGGCCAGTGGTTCCGGCCGCACGTCCCGGCCCTGCGCCGCACCGCGGCCCGCTTCTTCGCCCGTCTCCTCGGCCTCACCGGAGGCCGCCGGATGAGCATGTACTACGTCAAACCCGGCCCGGACTTCAACGCCGACTACGCGGAGCTGTGCAGGCTCGCCGAGGACGGCGTCCTCACCCCCCGCATCGCCGGCCGCCACCCGCTGGACGGAGCCGCCGCCGCGGTACGCGCCCTGCTGGACGGCAGCAGCGTCGGCAAGCACGTCCTGACCCCCTGAGCCGGCACCGGTCTCCCGAGCCGGCACCGGTCTCCCGAGCCGGTACCGATCTTCCGAGCCGGTACCGAATCTCCCGTGCCGGCACCGGCCCCCGAGCCGGCGCCGACACCCCCGAGCCATTCGACTCCGCAGCAGACGAGGGGAATTCCCGCCATGACCGCAACGGTGAACGAGCGTCCCGCCGGCCGGAGCGCGCAGGAGCGCAACAAGGAGACCGCGCTCGCCTGCGCCGCCGCCTGGAACCGCTGGGAGCTGGACGGCATCCTCAAGCACTGGGCCCCGGACGTCAGGCACTACTCCGAGGACCGCCCGGTCGACACCCAGCAGATGATCGGCGCCATGCGGGGGGGCCTCGCCGCCTTCCCCGACCTCCACCTGGACGTCAGGTCCATCGTCGCCGAGGGCGACCGCGTCATCCTGCGCATCACGGTGACCGCCACCCACCTCGGCGAGTTCCTCGGCAAGGCCCCGACCGGAAAGAAGGTGACCTGGTTCATGCTCGAGGAACTCCTCTTCGACGACGCCGGCCGGATCATCGAGCACCACGACGTCTTCAACTACCTGCCGATGCTGAAGGAGCTGGGGTTCGTCCCCGCCGACGTCCTCTGAACAGCGCCGCGCCCCCGCGGGAACCCAGGGTTCCCGCGGGGGCGCGGCGCGTCCGGTACCGCCGGGACCGGACTCAGGCCAGGTCGTCCCGGGTGACCGTGCGCGCCGACACCCGCAGTCCGCCGTCCTCGCCCCGCACCAGCACGTCCTCGCAGACGCACACCCGGTGGACCCGGGACGCGCCGCCGATCTCGGAGGCGTAGACGACGGCGTACGAACGGACGTCCACGGCGCCGTCGGGGCGGGGCCGGACGTCCAGCATGCCCATGAAGTGCCGGTGCCGCTGCCCGGCCGCGGCCAGCTCCGCGTGACTGCGGGTGGTCGCCGCGACCAGGCCGGCCCGGCCCCGTACGGGCTCCGGCAGCGTCGGCACGGCGAAGGTCGCGTCCTCGGTGAAGGTCGCGGCCCAGCGCTCCGCCTCGGCGAGGTCGAGGAGCTGCATCTGATGCGCGTAGAACTGCTGCACCTCGGCGTGGAGCGCGGCGCTCCAGGCGGTGGTCCCGGGCGCGAGGTCGGACGCGGTCGTCATGGGGTCTCCCTTTCGTTCCTTGGCTGCGCCCATGCTGCGCGCCGCGGGTCGCACCCCCTTCGAGGATCCCTGGACCGCCCGCCCCGGACCCCGGCCCTCCAGCCGCCTTCCGCCCGCCCTCCAGCGGGCCGGGACACCGTCGGAACCACCGCAGAGCCGAGCAGCGAAGGGTGGGAATGGTGTCCGCAGAACAGGTGCACCGTACGTCGCACGAGGTGGAGGTCGCCGCGCCCGCGGGGGTCGTCTACGGGATCGTCGCGGACACGGGGAAGTGGCCGCTGTACTTCCCGCCGAACGTTCACGTCGAGCGCCTCGGGGGCGACGGCCGGCACGAGCGCCTGCGGATGTGGGCGACCGCCAACGGCACGGTGAAGACGTGGACCTCGCGCCGCGAACTGGACCCCGGCCGCCGCCGCGTCGAGTTCCGCCAGGAGGTCCCGGCCGCTCCGCTGACCGGCATGGGCGGTACCTGGATCGTCGAGGAACTCGGCGCCGCCTCCACCCGGCTGACCCTGCTCCACGACTTCACCGTCGCCGACGACCGAGCCGAGGACGTCGCGTGGGTGCTGCGGGCCACCGACACCAACAGCGAGTCCGAGCTGGGCCGCCTCAAGGCGCTCGCCGAACGCTGGACCGAACTGGACGACCTCGTCCTGTCCTTCGAGGACTCGACGCACGTCGAGGGGCCGGCGGAACTCGTCTACGACTTCCTGTACCGGGTGGGCGACTGGCCCGAGCGGGTGCCCCACGTGGACCGCCTGGACCTGGTCGAGGAGACGCCGGGAGTACAGGTCATGTCGATGGACACCCGCACGGCCGACGGATCGGTCCACACCACCGAATCGGTCCGCGTGTGCTTCCCCGAGGCCCGGCGCATCGTGTACAAGCAGACCGCCACCCCGGCCCTGATGGCCGCCCACACCGGGGAATGGTCCCTCAGGCACGACGGGACCGGCGTGACCGTCACCTCCCGGCACAGCGTCGTGCTGCGCCCGGAGAACATCGCGCGGATCCTCGGCCCCGACGCGGACGTCGCCACCGCCCGCCGCTACGTCCGCGAGGCCCTGGGCCGCAACTCCGGCGCCACCCTCGCCCTCGCCAAGCGGTTCGCGGAGAGCGCCTCCCCGGCCCGCTGACACCCCGACCGCCCTTCTCCGCCGCACCCCGCCGGTTCCGCCGGCGGGGTGCCCGCGTTCCCCGGGACGGCCGGACTCCCTCCGGCGGGAGACAGGGGCGGGTTCGAGCGGGCCTCCAGGAAGGTCGGCGAGGCTCCAAGCACGTGCGGTGGTTGCGTCGCGTGCGCGGCGGCGATCCGCGCGGTCGCCGTGACCCCCTGGAGGACAACTGTGAAGGAAAGCCGATGAGGCGGGTTGTGATCACCGGAATCGGCGTGGTCGCACCGGGCGGCGTGGGTACCAAGGAGTTCTGGTCGGTACTCACCTCCGGTCGCACCGCCACCCGGGGCATCACCCTGTTCGACCCGGCGCAGTTCCGCTCCCGCATCGCCGCGGAGGCGGACTTCGACCCCGCCGAACACGGGTTCACCCCGGCCGAGACCGCGCGCCTGGACAGGGCCACCCAGTTCGCCCTGGTCAGCACGCGTGAAGCCCTGGCCGACAGCGGGCTCGCCGAAGAGCTCGACCCCCTGCGCACCGGTGTCACCCTGGGCAGCGCGGTCGGCTGCACCACCGGCCTCGACGTGGAGTACGCGCAGGTGAGCCGCAACGGCGCGGACTGGGTACTGGACCACACCCGGGCCGTCCCCCATCTCTTCGACTACTTCGTGCCCAGCTCGATGGCGGCCGAGGTCGCCCGCCTGGCCGGTGCCCAGGGTCCGGTGTCGCTGGTCTCCACCGGCTGCACCTCGGGCCTGGACTCCGTCGGCCACGCCGTGGAACTGATCCGCGAGGGCAGCGCCGACGTCATGGTCACGGGCGCCACCGAGGCACCGATCTCCCCGATCACCGTGGCCTGCTTCGACGCGATCAAGGCCACCAGCCCGCGCAACGACGAGCCGGAGACCGCCTCGCGGCCCTTCGACCGCACCCGCAACGGGTTCGTGCTCGGCGAGGGATCGGCCGTCCTGGTCATCGAGGAGCTGGAGCACGCCCGCCGCCGCGGGGCCCGGGCCTACGCCGAGATATCCGGCTTCGCCAGCCGCAGCAACGCCTACCACATGACCGGCCTGCGGACGGACGGGGTGGAGATGGCCGAGGCCATCACCGCCGCCCTGGACGAGGCCCGGCTCGACCCCGGCGCCGTCGACTACGTCAACGCCCACGGCTCGGGCACCAAGCAGAACGACCGTCACGAGACCGCGGCGTTCAAGCGCAGCCTCGGACAGCGCGCCTACGAGGTTCCGGTCAGCTCCATCAAGTCGATGATCGGCCACTCCCTCGGCGCGATCGGCTCCCTGGAGGTGGCCGCCAGCGCCCTGGCCATCGCGCACGACACCGTGCCGCCCACGGCCAACCTGCACGAGGCCGACCCCGCGTGCGACCTGGACTACACCCCGCTCGTGGCCCGCGAGCAGCGGACCGACACCGTACTCACCGTGGGCAGCGGGTTCGGCGGCTTCCAGAGCGCCATGATCCTGACCCGCCCGCACCTGGGAGCGACCGCATGACCGCCACCCTCGACCGCCTCCGCGACGACGGCCCCGGCGCGGTCCGCCGCCCGCGGGCCGTGGTCACCGGCATCGGCGTCGCCGCCCCCAACGGGCTCGGCACCCGCGCCTGGTGGGACGCCGTGCTGCGGGGCGAGAACGGCATCCGCCCGCTGACCCGCTTCGACGCCTCCACCTACCCGGTCCGGCTCGCCGGCGAGGTGCCCGGGTTCGTCCCCGAGGACCACGTGCGCAGCCGGCTGCTGGCCCAGACCGACCAGGTGACCCGGCTGTCCCTGGCGGCCGCCAAGGAGGCGCTGGACGACGCCGGGGTGGACCCGGCCCGACTGCCGCAGTACGCGGCCGGGGTGGTCACCTCCAGCTCCGCCGGCGGCTTCGAGTTCGGCCAGCGCGAACTCCAGGCCCTGTGGAGCAAGGGCGGCCAGTACGTCAGCGCCTACCAGTCCTTCGCCTGGTTCTACGCCGTCAACACCGGCCAGATCTCCATCCTGCACGGACTGCGGGGCGCCAGCGGGGTGCTGGTGACCGAACAGGCCGGCGGACTCGACGCCGTGGCCCACGCCCGCCGGCAGCTGCGCAAGGGCTCCTCGCTCGTCGTCACCGGCGGCATCGACTCCGCCCTGTGCCCGTGGGGCTGGGTCGCCCACGTCGCCGAGGGCCGCATGAGCCCCCGCGAGGACCCCGACCGCGCCTTCCTGCCCTTCTCGGCGGACGCCTCCGGCTACGTGCCCGGCGAGGGCGGCGCCCTGCTGGTGCTGGAGGACGCCGAGGCCGCCCGGGCCCGGGGCGCCCGGGTGTACGGCTCGGTCGCCGGCTGCGCCGCCACCTTCGACCCGCCCCCCGGGACCGGTGACTCCCGGCTCGGCGCCGCCGCCGCGCTCGCCCTGGCCGACGCGGGGGTGCGGCCCGACCAGGTCGACGTGGTCTTCGCCGACGCCGCCGGTGAGCGGGAGGCCGACCGCGCCGAGGCACGGGCGATCTCCGACCTGTTCGGCGAACGGGGCGTGCCCGTCACCGCGCCCAAGAGCATGACCGGCCGGCTCTCCGCCGGAGGGTCCTCCCTCGACCTGGCCGCGGCGCTGCTCTCCCTGCGCGACCAGGTGATCCCCCCCACCACCGGCACCGACCGGCCGGCCGACGACTGCCCCGTGGACCTGGTCACCGGCGCCCCGCGCACCGGTGCGGAGCTGCGGACGGCACTGGTACTGGCGCGCGGCCGGGGCGGATTCAACGCCGCCGCCGTGGTCCGCGCCTGAACCGCGCCGGCGCCCTTTCCCGTACGGAGAACAGCCCGCCACGGACGGCCACCCCGTCCGTCCACGAGAGACACGAGGTACGACATGACCCGCTTCGAACTCACCGACCTGATCGCCCTGCTGCGCGAGTCCGCGGGGGAGGACGAGGGAGTGGACCTGGACGGCGACGTCCAGGACGTCCCGTTCGCCGATCTCGGCTACGACTCGCTGGCCATGCTCCAGACCACGGGCCTGGTCGAACGGCAGTGGGGGGTGCTCCTGGACGAGGAGGCCGTCTCCGAGGCCGAGACCCCGCGCCAGTACGTGGAGGTCGTCAACCGGGCGCTGTCCGGACGCACCGCCGTCTGAGCCCGGCCGGCGACGGCGGGCGGCGCGAGAGGCCGGGAGCGGACGGCCCCGGGGAGGGGCCGCCCGCCACCCGGCGGCGCGGTCTCCCGCGCCCGCCGGCCCGGCCGCCCCGGAGTTCAGCGGGGCTCCATCCGGTCTCCAGACCGCGAAACCACCATCGGACGCACACCCCGGGTACAGGGGCGAGAGGGAGGGGCTGTGAACAGCAGCGCGGACACGGCGCCGGACACCGTACGGGCCGCATCGGACACCGGTGACGCTCCGGGCGGGCACCCCGGCGGGCTGGTCGGCGGATTCCTCGCCCACGCCCGCCGGGACCCGCGCGCGACCGCCCTGGTCTGGCGCGACGAGGAGATCGACTACGGCACCCTGCTGCGGCACGCGCGGGCGCTGCGCACCCTCCTCCGGCGCCCGGACGGCGCCGGACCGGTCGGCGTCCCCGCCGTGAAGACCCCCGGGACCGTGGCCTTGGTGCTCGCCTGCCTGCTGGAACGCCGGCCGGTTCTGCTGCCCTCGGCCACCCTCGGCGCCGACGCCCTGGAACGGCTGTACGGCGAGGCCGGCGTGGACGAGGTGCTCGATCCGGCGGACACCACCGGTCCGGGCACGGACAGCGGTCCCGGCACGGAACCGGACCCCACGGACACCGGCCCCGGGGACCCGCCCGGGGCACCCTCCGGACGGCCCGCCCTGCTGCTGACCACGTCCGGCTCCACCGGACTGCCCAAGATCGTGCCGCTGGGCGCGGAGGCCGTGGACGCCTTCGTCCACTGGGCCGCCGACGCCTTCGGCATCGGCCCCGGCACCACCGTCCTCAACTACGCGCCGCTCAACTTCGACCTGTGCCTGCTCGACGTCTGGACCACCCTCGCCCACGGCGGCCGGGTCGTCCTCGTCGACCCCGACCAGGCGCTGAACGGCCCCCGGCTGCTCGCCCTGCTCGACCGCCACCGGGCGGAGGTGGTCCAGGGCGTCCCCATGTTCTTCCGGCTGGTCACCGACGCCGCGCGGGACGCCGGAACGGTCCTCCCGTCCGTCCGCCACGCCGTCTTCACCGGTGACGCCCTGCCCGGCCCGGTCCTCGCCCGGCTGCCCGGCCTGATGCCCGCCGCCCGGCTGCACAACGTCTACGGGTGCACCGAGACCAACGACAGCTTCTGGCACGAGGTGACCGACGCCCGGGCCGAGGCCGCCGCCCCCCTGCCGCTCGGCCGCCCGCTGGCCGGCGTCGACCACTTCCTCCTCGACGGCGACGGGCGCGTCCTGGAGGGGCCGGGCACCGGCGAACTCCTCGTCTCCACCCCCTTCCAGACCGACGGCTACCTCGGCCGGGCCGCCGCCGCGCGGGTCTTCGCACCGCATCCGTCGGACGGGGGAGCGCGCCGCTACTTCCGCAGCGGCGACCTCGTGCGACGGCACCCGGACGGCACGCTCCACCTCGAAGGACGCACCGACCACCAGGTCAAGGTGCGCGGGGTCCGGGTCAACACCCAGGAGGTGGAGAGCGTCCTGCTCGACCACCCGGACGTCACCGAGGCGGCCGTACTGGCCCTGCCCGACCCCGTCGCCGGACGCCTGCTGCACGCCGTCGTGCGCCGCGCCGCCGGCCGTGACCTCAACAGCCTGGCGCTCCGCGGCCACCTGGCCCGCCGGCTGCCGCGCGCGGCCGTCCCCTCGACCCTGCGCATCACCGACGACCCGCTTCCCAGGACCTCGACCGGCAAGGTCGACCGCGGCCTCGCCGTCCAGGCCCCTTTCCCCAAGGAGAACTGACATGACCCACGCCCAGGCCGTCAGGACGTTCATCGTCGAGGAGTTCCTGCCCGACGTCCCCGCCGGCGAGCTGACCGACGACCACGACCTCCTGGAGAACGGCGTCGTCGACAGCCTCGGACTGCTCAAGGTGATCGCCTGGCTGGAGGACCGCTACGGCATCGACGCCGACACGGTCGACCTCGACCCGGAGTCCTTCACCACGGTCGCGTCGATCACCGCGTTCATCGAGCGGTCCGCGTCCAAGAACGCCGGGGCCGCGTAGCCATGCACGAGGCCGTCGTCTCGCTCATCGGCCGCGACCACCCCGTGGAACTGCCGGTCTGGCGGTCGTTCTGGGACCGGCTGCACGCCGGTGGCCTGCTCCGTGGTGAAGCCGCGGCCCTCCTCGCCTCGCTGTCCACCCGGATGCCCGACCGCGTCACCCTGCACGGACTCCTCGAGTCCCTGGACGAGCGCCGGCCGCCCCGCCCCGCCGCCCCCTTCGCCGGCGCCGTCAACATCGTCGGCACCGGCGGCGGCCCGGCCACCTTCAACATCTCCACCGCGGCCGCCTTCGTCGCCGCGGCCATGGGCGTCCCCGTCGTCAAGACCGGCTCGCGGGCCTACACGAGCCGCTTCGGCTCCATCGACCTGCTCACCCGGCTCGGCATCACCCCGACCACCTCGTACGAGCACACCCGGGCGGTCCTCGACCACTGCGGCATCGCCTTCGCCGGGTTCTTCGTCTACCCGCGGGAGATCTCCCTCCTCGCCCGGGCGGTGACGCCGCTGGACATCCGCCGGCTGGGCCCCTTCGTCAACACCCTCGGCCCCTTCCTCGCCGACATGCCGGTCGCCGCCCAGGTGACGGGCGTCTCCAGGCCCCGGCACCTGGAGGCGCTGGGCCACGCCGCCGAACACGTCTCGCGCGCCACCGGCCGGTCCGTCTGGCTGGCCGCCAACGAAACCGGCGCCGACGAACTGCTCGGGTTCACCGCCAACACGGTCCGGGCCTACGAGGACGGCGCCGGGAGCGAGTTCGAACTGGCCCCCGGCGCGCTCGGACTGGGCACCGGCCGGCTGTCCGACCTCGCCGCGGCCGAGGGCGGCGCGGACCGCGGCGCCGAGCTGTTCCTCGACGTGCTCGCCGGGCGGTGCGGCCGGACGGCCCGCGAGACGGTCTGCCTCAACGCCGCGGCGCTCGCCGTGGCCGGCCGGCTGACGGGGGACTGGCACGAGGCGCTGGCGGCCGCCGACGCCGTGCTGCGGGACGGCTCGGCCCTCGCCCGGGTCGAGCGGCTGCGGTCCCTGGAGGCCGCGCATGCCTGACACCGCGCCGCTCGCGGCCCCGCCCCCCGGCACCCGCCCCGGCTTCTTCGCCGGGCGGCGCCCGGGGCGGCCGGGACTGGCGGTGTTCGCCAACGCCGGCGACCCGCCCCTCGCCGCACTGCCGGAACTCGCCGCGATGCTCGACGACCACGACGTCGACTGCCTGGAACTCGCCGTCCCGTTCCCCGGATCCGCCACCGACGGACCGGTGATCCGCCGCTCCGCCGACCGCGCGCTGGCCGGCGGAACCACCCTGGAGTCCGTCCTCGACGCGGTCGCCGCCGTCCGGCCGTCCCTGCGCCGGCTGCGCGTCGCCCTGCTCGCGGACTGGAGCCACAGCGTCAGGGGCACCGACCTGGGGCACTTCGCGCGCTCCGTCGCCGACGCCGGCTGCGACGCCCTGCTGCTGCACGGGCTGCCGCCCCGGCTCCGCGCCGCCCAGTACGCGGCCGCCCACGACGCCGGACTGCCGCTCGTCACCACCTGCTACGCGGTCTCCGACCCGCGGACCGTCGCCGAGGCCGCCCGGCACGCCTCCGCCTACGTCTACCTGGTCGCCCACTACGGCCGCAGCGGCACGCGCGCGACGGCCGCCCCGGACCGCCTGGCCGCCGCGCTCACCGCGCTGCGCGCCGGGACCACCTCCCCGGTCGCGGTCGGCTTCGGCGTCCGCACCCGGGCCGATGTCGCCGCGCTGGAGGACCTCGGCGCGGACGCGGCGGTCGTCGGCAGCGCCGGCGTCGCCCGCATCGAACACGCCCTCTCCCAAGGGCGCGACCCCGTAGGGGAGTTCGCCTCCTTCGTACGGGAACTGCGCCGCCCGCATCCCTGAACACCCCACGAAAGGAAGTCCACCATGATCGTCCGCAAGCTCGAAGACGTGCGCTGCGTCGACTGGGGCAACGGCGTCAGCCGCCGGTTCCTCACCGCCGCCGACGGCCTGGGCTACACCGTCACCGACACCATCGTGCGGGCCGGCACCAAGTCCCGCCTGGAATACCGCCGCCACCTGGAAGCCTGCTACTGCGTCGAGGGCAGCGGAGAGGTCGTGGACACCGAAGGCGACTCGTACCCCATCACGCCGGGCACCCTCTACGCCCTCGACCAGCACGACGCGCACTGGCTGATCGCCAGCCCGCACGAGGACCTGCGCCTGGTCTGCGTCTTCTCCCCGGCCCTGCGCGGCGACGAGGTGCACAACCTCGACTCCCCCGAGTTCTCCCAGTACTGATGACCTCCTGGACCGACGACCAGCGGCGGCTGCGCGAGGGACTGCGGCCGCTGCTGGGCAGGATCAGCGAAGGGCACGTCGAGCGCGACGCCCGTGCGGCCTTCCCCCGGGAACAGTGGGACCTGCTGCGTGCCACGGGCATCCTCGGCCTGCCCTTCGAGGAGCGCTGGGGAGGGCTCGGCCAGGACCTGGTGACCACCATGTACGTCCTGGAGGGCCTCGGACAGGGCTGCCGCGACGCCGGGCTGAACTTCTCCGTGACCAGCCACGTCGTCAGCACCGGCGTCCCGCTGCAGAGGTTCGGCTCGGACGAGCTGAAGGAGCGCCACCTGCCGCGCCTGTGCTCCGGCGAACTCATCGGCGCGCACGCCATCAGCGAGCCGGACAGCGGTTCGGACGCCCTGGCCATGCGCACCCGGGCGGTCCGCGACGGCGACTCCTACGTCCTCAACGGCAGCAAGGCGTTCGTCAGCAACGGGCCGGTGGCCGACCTGATCACCGTCTACGCCCGGACCAGCGACCGCCCCGGCCCGCTGAGCATCACCGCGTTCCTGGTGGACCGCGACACTCCCGGCCTGACGGTCGGCACGCCGATCGCCAAGATGGGGCTGCGCACCTCGCCGCTGAGCGAATTGTTCTTCACCGACTGCCGCGTCCCCGCCTCACGGGTGATCGGCCGTCCGGGCGGCGGCTTCCTCGTCCTGGACCACGTGATGCGCTGGGAGGTCCTCTGCTCCTTCGCCGTCAACGCGGGGGAGATGCGCGACCGCGTCGAACGGTGCGTCCGGTACGCCCGCGACCGCGTCCAGTTCGGCAAACCCATCGGCTCCTACCAGGCCGTCTCCCACAAGATCGTGGACATGGAGATCGGCGTGGAGACCGCCCGCCACTGGCTGTTCTCCGCCGCCCGCAAGCTCGTCGCCGGCGAGAACGCCGCCAAGGACGTGGCCATCGCCAAGCTCGTCACCAGCGAGGCGAACCTCGCCTCGGCGCTCGCCGCCGTACAGATCTTCGGCGGCAACGGCTACATGGCCGAACACGGCATCGAGAAGGAGCTGCGCAACGCGGTCGGCGGAACCATCTACTCCGGCACCTCCGAGATCCAGCGCAACCGCCTCGCCTCGATGCTCGACCTGTGAAACCCGGCACCGAAAGAAACGGACGACGCCACCATGAAACCCCCTTCCGGATCCGCCGCCGTGGCCACCGGGGACCTGGCCGCGACCGAGTTCATCGACCACGAGAGCCCCGAGGTCCGCGCCTTCGTCCGCGACGCCGTCCCGGCGGACGCCACCACCCCCACCGAGCGGGCGGTGGCGCTGTACTACGCCGTCCGCGACGGCATCCGCTACGAGGTGTACGGGGCGGACCTGTCCCGCGAGGGACTGCGCGCGAGCCGGGTGGCGACCGGCGGCTCCGGCATGTGCCTGCACAAGTCGGTGCTGTACACCGCCGGTCTGCGCTCGCTGGGGGTCCCCGCCCGCCTGGTCCTCACCGACGTGCGCAACCACCTCGCCTCCGCCCGGCTCAAGCAGCTGATCGGCGGCGACGTGTTCCACCAGCACGCCCTGACCGCCGTGCACCTGGAGGACCGCTGGGTGAAGGCGACCCCCGTCTTCAACCGGACGCTGTGCCGGCTGTACCGGATGGCCCCGCTGGAGTTCGACGGCACGGCCGACAGCCTCTTCCACCCCTTCGACGAGCGGGGGCGGCAGCAGATGGAGTTCCTGCGCTTCCACGGCGAGTTCGACGACCTGCCCTACGACTGGGTCATCGCCGACCTGCGGGCCGCGCACCCGGGACTGTTCCAGGACGGGACCCCCCGTTTCGCCGGCGGCTCCCTCGTCCGGGACGCCCACGACACGGCGACGGCCTGATGCTCGTCAAGGTCTGCGGTGCGACCACCGCGGAGGAGGTCAGGGCCGTCGCCGGGGCCGGCGCGGACCTCGTCGGCCTGTGGCACGGCGTCCCCGGCGGGCACGCGGACCTGTCCGCCGGCCGGCTGGCCGCGCTGGCCGCCGAGGCCCGGACCACCGGCCGGCTGCGGTCCGTACTGGTCACCTTCGGCTCCGACCCCTCGGCCCTGGCCCGGACCGCCACCGCCGTCGGCACCGACTGGATCCAGCTCCACGGATACCAGCCGCCCGCCGTGGTCCGGGCCCTGCGGGCGGAACTCCCCGGGCGGACGCGCGTCGTCAAGGTGCTGCACGTCCGCGACGGCGCCTGCCCGGAGGCCGGCCTGATCGGGGCCTACGAACGGGCCGGCACCGACCTGTTCCTGCTGGACGCCGTCACCACCGACGGGCGGGTCGGCAGCACCGGCCACACCCTGGACGACCGCACGGTGACCGCCCTGGCCGACCGGACGACACGCTCCTTCCTGCTCGCGGGCGGCCTGCGCCACGCCAACCGGGACCGGTTCGGCGCGACCCTCGCGCACCCCGGCTTCCTCGGCATCGACGTGGACTCCGCCGTCCGGGGCGACGCCGGCCTGCTCGACGGGGCACGGACGGCGGACCTCGTCCACGCCTGGAAGGCGTCATGACCCCGACCTTCGCCGAAGCGCTCACCTCCGCCGACCGCCCCCTGATCATGGAGGTCAAGCGACAGGACGCCGACGGCAACGACCTGCTGGGCGGCCGGTCGGTGGCCGAGGTCGTCGCCCTCTACGAGGAGGCGGGCGCGCCCTGCGTCTCGGTGGTCACCGGACACTGGTTCGGCGGCACCGAGGAACTGCTCGCCGAGGTCGCCGCGCTCACCGACCTGCCCCTGCTGCGCAAGGACTTCGTCACCGGCCGCGGCCAGCTCCTCCGCACCCGCGAACTCGGCGCCTCGGCGGTGCTGCTGACCGCGAAGCTGCTGCCGGCGGGCGTCCTCGCCCGGCTGGCCGCGCAGGCCCTGGAGCTCGGGCTGACCCCCTTCGTGGAGGTCGCCGACGAGGCGGAGGCCGCCGCGGTGCCGCCCGGACCCCACTGCGTCGTCGCCGTGAACAACAAGGACATCGCCACCCGCGAACGGTTCCCGGGGGACGGGGACCGCAGCACGGACCTGCTGCCCGCCGTCCTGCGGACCGGCACCCGCTGCGCGGTGAGCGCCAGTGGCATCGCCGACCCCGACCGGGCCGCCCTGCTCCTGGACGCCGGTTTCCAGGGCCTGCTGATCGGCACCGGCCTGCTCCGCGCGCCCAGCCCGGCGGCGTGGTGCGCACGGCTGGACGAGGCCCGCGCCTGACCCGGCACCGGCCGCGCCTCGACGGGCACTCCAGTGCGCCCCGTGGCGCGGTCCGCAGGATGGGGCCGGCAGCGGTTCCCCGCCCACGCACGCCCCAACCCCACCACGAGAAGACGGAGTCGAATGTGGACAGCGCGCTGTACAAGACGAAAGTGACCGACGCCTTCAACGAGGCCGCCGCGACCTACGACCGGCTGGGCGTGGAGTTCTTCACGCCGATGGGCCGCAGGCTGGTGGAGCTGGCCGATCCGCGACCGGGCCTGCGGGTCCTGGACGTCGGCTGCGGCCTCGGCGCCACCCTGCTGCCCGCTGCCGCGCGGATCGGTCCGGAGGGCACCGCGCTGGGCATCGACATCGCGGAGGCGATGATCGAGGAGGCCGGCCGGGAGGCCGGCCGCCAGGGCATCCGCAACGTCGACCTGCGCGTGATGGACGGCGAGCACCCCGACCTGCCGGCCCGCTCCTTCGACCTGGTGCTCGGCAGTTACAGCGTGATCTTCCTGCCGGACGCCCGGGCGGCCCTCGCCCGTTACGCCGGGCTGCTGCGCGACGGCGGCCGGATCGCCTTCACCAGCCCCGTCTTCACCCGCGACACCTTCCCCTTCCTGCCCCCGATGTTCACCGAGCTGATCCCGATGTCCCTGCTGGAGCACCTGCCGGCGGCCTGGCACCCGGAGCAGCTCCACCGGCAGCTGCACTCCTGGCTGGAGGAGCCCGCGGACCTCACGGCCGCCCTGGAGAAGGCCGGCTTCACGGACGTGCGGATCACCGACGAGAACGTCCGGATGACCGCGGTGTCCGGCGAGGCGTGGGTGGACTGGTCGCACACGCAGGGCATGCGGCTGCTGTGGCAGCACCTGCCCCGGGAGGAGGCCGCCGCCCTGCGCGCGCGGCTCGTCACCGCCCTCGACGCCCTGCGCGAGGACGGCGGCCCCGTCCGCATCGACGTGCCCGTCCGCTACGTGACGGCCACCGTCGCCCGCTGAACACCGAGGAAGGCGGCACCCCGGGCCTCCGGGGTGCCGCCTTCCTCGTCGCCGGCCGGGGGACCGGCGCGTACGGCACCGCGCCCGGCCGGGACGTCCCGGCCGGGCGCGGTGGGTGCGTCGCCGGCGGCCTCAGGTCACCGACAGGGCGCCGTCCACGGCCAGGACGGTGCCGTTGGCGTACGCCGCCTCGGGGGACGCCAGCTGCACGATCCACCAGGCGATCTCCTCGGGGCGGCCCACCCGGCCGGCCGGGATGCGTCCGGCCATCTGCTCCAGGAAGCCCCGGTAGGCGTCCTCGGGCATTCCGGCCCGCACGCCGACGCCGGTGTCCACGACGCCGGGCGCGATGCCCACGGAGCGGATGCCGCGCGGCGCCAGTTCCACCGCCCAGGTGCGGGTGAGGAAGTCCAGCGCCACCTTGGTCATGCCGTACACGGAGTTCTCCGGCCAGGCCCGGCGGCCCAGCGAACCGGCCGAGCTGACGTTGACCACCACGCCCCGGGTCTCCTCCAGGGCGTCCAGGGCGGCCTGGGCGAGGAAGACCGGCGCCAGCAGGTTCGTGCCGAGCTGGGCCCGGACCGTGTCCCGCTCCAGGCCGTCGAGGGTGGCGAACCCGGTGACGGCGGCGTTGTTGACCAGGACGTCGAGCCGGCCGAACTCCTCCAGCGCCCGCTGCACGATCAGCCCCGGCGCGTCCTCGTCGTGGACGTCCGCGGTCATCGTCCGTATCCGCTCGTGGCCCGCCGCGGTCTCCTTCAGGTTCGCCGCGGTCCGGCCGACGACCAGGACCCGGGCGCCGTCCTCGGCGAACGCGCGGGCGGTCGCGGCGCCGATCCCGGTGCCGCCGCCGGTGACGACGACGGCCCTGTCGCCGGAAGGCGTCGCCCGTGTCATCGCCGGCCTCAGGAGCACAGGGCGACGTTGACGCCGCGGATGACGGCCTGCTCGGCCTCCGGACCGAAGTCCTTGTCGCCGATGGTGAACGACAGCTGGACGCGGGCCGACAGGTCGCGGGTGGTGGCCGCGAGGGTGGCGTAGCCGGGGATGCCGGCGCCGTGGCCCCACAGGTCGAGGTCGTCGTCGTTCTGCAGCTTCATGATGCCCAGGCCGTAGCCGATGCCCATCGGGAGGTTCTCGATCATCTCCGGGGGCAGCGGCGTGGTCATCTCGGCGAACTCCGGCTCGTTCAGCAGCTTTCCGGAGAACAGGGCCGAGAAGAAGGTGTCCAGGTCGCGGGTGGTGGAGATGATCTCGCCCGCGCAGCCGGCCTCGGACGGGTTCATCAGCGTGACGTCCACCGCCTCGCCGCCGATCTGCATGTAGCCGCGGGCGTGCGGGCCGGGGAGGTTCGGGTCGTCGCCCGGCAGCACCGTCTCCTTCAGCTCCAGCGGCTCCAGCACCCGCTCGGTGATCTCCGTGCGGTAGGAGCGGCCGGTGATCTTCTCGATCAGCAGGCCGATGATGAAGTAGTTGGTGTTGCAGTACGCGAACTTGGTGCCCGGCTCGAACTCCAGCGGCTTGGCCGCGGCGATGGCGATCAGGTCCGTCGGCTCGTAGTGCTTGTAGCGGTCGCGCAGGAACCGGTCGCCCGGCTTCTGGAACGAGTCCGAGTAGTTGTACAGGCCGCTGGTGTGCTGCATCAGGTTGCGGATGGTGATCTTCTCGCCGTACGGCAGCAGGCCGGGCAGGTGGCTCTCCACGGTGTCGTCGAGGGCGAGCTTCCCCTCGGCGACCAGCTGGAGCACCACCACCGCCACGAACGGCTTGGTGATGCAGGAGATCCGGAAGCGGCCGTCGGCCGGCACCGGCCGGTCGGTGCCCAGCTCGGCGATGCCCGAGGTCACGACGAACGCCTCGTCGCCGCGGGCGACCCGGAACTGGACACCCGCCGCACCCGCCTCGACGAGGCGGTCCGCCGCGCCCTGCACGGCCTTCTGAAGAGCCGAAACCGCCGGCTGGCCGACCGTTGTCTGCGTCATCTCGCGAAACCCCCATCGGGTAGCAGTCGTTGCACGTCCGGTCGAGCCTCTCCGGGCCCCGTGGAGGTACACCGGAGCCTCGTTGGAGCCGGGACGACACGCGGAACGGGCGACCCCTTTTTCGGTTGCGCGGCGTGTACGGTCGGTCACTCTAGTAAAAGTTGACCAGCACGCTGGAGGCGTACTGTGACCCTTCCCGTCGACACCGGCTACGCCCCGACCGCGGAGGACCGCGCCTCCCTGGAGGCGTGGTTCGCGGAGTACGACTCCCACTGCACCGCCTGCCGGATCGAGGACATGGCCGACATGGCCGTCTTCCCGCTCAACCTCGTCAGCGACGACTCCCGGGGCCACGGCCGTTCCGCGCAGTGGGACCGGCGGCAGTTCGTCGAGACCATGAAGCACGTCATGGGGGAGGGGGTCTCCTTCTCCTCCACCCGCACCCCCGTCTTCCTCTCCGCGGCGATGGCGGTGGTCTTCACCGACTGCGTCATGACCGTGGACGGCGAGGAGCAGCGCACGCACTACGCGGACGTCCTCGTCAGGAAGGACGGCACCTGGGCCTTCCAGACCATGATCCAGGGCGGCTGGGGCGACCAGCTCTGACCCCGGCCGGCCCGCCGCTCCTCAGCGGACCTTCGACCGCGCTGCGAGCGGCCCCGAGCAGACTCGGCACGTCCGCCGCACCCGTGTGAGGAGACCGGCCGTGCCGTCACGTACCACCACCCCCGTCACCACCCCCGCGCCACCACCCGCACGGGCGGCCGAGATGGCCGACGGCGTCCACGCCTTCGTCCAGCCGCCCGGCGGATGGTGCCTGAACAACGCCGGCGTGATCGTCTCCGAGGGGCAGAGCGTCCTCGTCGACACCGTCGCCACCGAATCCCGGGCCCGCGCCCTGCGCGAGGCGGCGCTGCGCCTGAACCCGGCCCCCCCGAAGGCCGTCGTCAACAGCCACTTCCACGGCGACCACGCCTTCGGCAACTTCCTCTTCCCCGAGGCGCTGGTCATCGGCCACGAGCGCACCCGGTCGGAGATGATCGCCGCCGGCCTGCACCTGACGGGCCTGTGGCCCGACGTGGAGTGGGGAGCCGTCGAACTGGTGCCGCCGGCCGTCACCTACCGGGACGCCCTCACCCTCCACGTCGGCTCGGTCCGCGCCGAGGTGGTGCACATGGGGCCGCGCGCCCACACCTCCAACGACTCCGTGGTGTGGCTGCCCGAACAGCGGGTCCTGTTCGCCGGGGACCTGGTGATGTCGGGAGTGACGCCGTTCTGCCTGATGGGATCGATCGAGGGCTCCCTGGCGGTCCTGGAGCGGCTCCGCGCCCTCGGCGCGACCACGATCGTCCCCGGCCACGGCCCGGTCTCCGGCCCCGAGGTCCTCGACACCGTGGAGGGCTACCTGCGGCTGGTCCTGGAGCTGGCCGAGCGGGGCCGCGCCGCCGGCCTCACCCCGATCGAGACCGCCCGGGAGGCCGACCTCGGGCCGTACGCCGAACTCCTCGACCCCGAGCGACTGGTCCCCAACCTGCACCGCGCCTTCGCGGAACTGGCGGGCACCGGCGCCGCGGAACCGCTGCCGATGCCCGTCATGGAGACGGCGCTGCGCGAGATGACCGAGTACAACGGCGGCCTTCCCCGCTGCCTCGCCTGAGACCCCGCGCGCGGCGGGCGGCGCGCGGCCCGCCGGCTCAGCCGCGCGGGACGCCCCACGGGGCCGCCGCCCGCCGGATCCGCTCGATCAGGTCCGCCTGGGCCAGCAGCTCCGCCTCGTCGCCGGCGCCGGCCCGCCGGCCGTGCACGGCGGCGGCGAACGCGGTGAGGGACGCCGCCGCCTGGTCCTCGGCCGGCAGGGTCACCGTCTCGGTGCCCGAGGCCCGTTCGACGAGCAGCCGGGGGCGGTGGTCGGCGGCCGGGGTGAACGCCCGGTCCACGGTGATCCGCCCCTCGCTGCCCCACAGTTCGTAGCGCGACCGGTAGGCGTGCTCCATGCCGAAGGTGAGCTGTGCGCCGACGCCGTCGGCCCGGCGCAGCAGCGCGGCGCCGGAGGTCTCCACCCGCCGCCCCGGCGCGGCCGACAGCACCGCGCCGGCCACGTCGAGCTCCGTGCCGAGCAGGTGCACCGCGGCCCGCACCGGGTACAGGCCGATGTCGGCGAGGCAGCCGCCGCCCAGCTCCGGGTCGTAACGGATGTCCCCCTCCGCGGGCGCGGGCACCGTGAACGCGGCGTGCAGCGCGCGCGGTTCCCCGATCGCCCCGTCGGCCAGCAGCCGGCGCGCCACGGCGTGCTGGCCGTGGTGGACGAACATCGTGTTCTCGCGCAGCACCAGGCCGAGGGTCCGGGCCCGCTCCAGGAGCGCGCGGGTCCGCGCCGCGTCCGTCGTCAGCGGCTTCTCGGCCAGGACGTGCTTGCCGGCCTCCAGGGCCGCCTCCACCCACTCGGCGTGCAGCGCGGCCGGCAGCGGCAGGTACACGGCGTCCAGCGAGGGGTCGGCGAGCAGCTCCGCGTACCCGGTGACCGGCCGGGCGCCGTAGGGCGCCGCGGTGTCCCGGGCCCGTCCGGCCGACCGGCTGGCGACGGCCCGGAGCTCCACGCCGCCGTGGGCGGCCATCGCGGGCAGCATCCGGCGGCGCGCGAACCCGGCGCAGCCGAGCACGCCCAGGCGCAGCACCGGGCCGGGGGCCCGCTCCGCTCCGGGCGCGGGCGGCGCGGCGGGAACCCCGTCGGGGGGAACAGGCATGTCCGTACTCCACTCGTCCTCGGCCGGACTCGAACGGGCCCACGGTGTCCGGGGCGGCTCGATCCCGGCTCGATCCCGGATCGAGAAGGGGGCGAGCGGCGTCGGCGAGGCTGCTGGCGGCCGCCGCGGCTGTCGCGGCCGACCCGACGAGAGGGCCCGCATGTTCTCCAGCACGACGGAATTCCACCGCTGGTTCGAACAGGTCTGCGAGGTGCAGGCGTGCGAGGTGACGAGGGTCCCGCTGGACCGGCTGGACGGCTGGGTGACGGAGGAGGGGACCGGGAACCTGGTCCACCGCAGCGGCCGGTTCTTCTCCGTCCAGGGACTCGACGTCACGCGTTCGGGCCGCGCCGTGGACGCCTGGCGGCAGCCGATCCTCGTCCAGCCGGAACAGGGCGTCCTCGGCATCCTGGTCAAGGAGTTCGGCGGAGTCCCGCACTGCCTGCTCCAGGCGAAGATGGAGCCGGGCAACGCCGTCCCGGTCCAGCTCTCGCCGACCGTCCAGGCCACCCGGAGCAACTACACCGGGGTGCACGGCGGACGCCCGGTGCCCTACCTCGACCACTTCCTCGCGCCGGGCCGGGGCCGGGTCCTCTCCGACGCCCTGCAGTCCGAACAGGCGGCCTGGTTCCTCGCCAAGCGCAACCGCAACATGATCGTCCTCACCGACGAGGACGTCCCCGTCCTGGAGGAGTTCTGCTGGCTCTCCTTCGACCAGATCGCCGAACTGCTCCAGACCGACGACCTGATCAACATGGACACGCGCACGGTGCTCTCCGGCGCCGTCGGCCTGCGCCCGCCCGGCGGGCCCTCCCGCCCCGCACCCGACCCCGACTCGTTCCACGGCGCGCTGGCCGCCTCGTGGGAACCGCAGGGCCGGCGCCTGCACGACACCACCACGCTGCTGCGGCACCTGGCGCTGGCCAAGGAGCGCTGCACCCTCACCCGCCGGCCCGTCCCCCTGGCGCAGACCACGAGGTGGTCGATGCGCGACGGGGTCATCGCCCATGACGAGGGCCGCCACTTCACCGTCCTCGGCGTACGGGTGGAGGAGTCCCGCCGCGAGGTGCCCGGCTGGTCCCAGCCCATGTTCATGCCGAACAGCCAGGGCGTGGCGGCCTTCCTGGCGAAACGGGTGGACGGGGTGCTGCACCTGCTCGTGCAGGCGCGCGTGGAGACCGGGGCGCTGGCCCGCGTCGAGCTGGCCCCGACCGTGCAGTGCCAGCCCGCCGACTACGCCCCCGGCGCGCGGGACGGCGGGGGCCCCGCGCCCCGCCTGGAGTTCCTGGACGAGGTGCTGTCCGCCCGGCCCGACCGGATCCGGTTCGACACCGTGCAGTCCGAGGAGGGCGGGCGCTTCTACCACGCCCGCATCCGCTACGCGCTCGTCGAGACGGACGAGGACTTCCCGCTCCGGGTGCCGCCGCAGTTCGCCTGGATGACCGTGCGCCAGCTCATCGGCTTCGTCCGGCACGGGAGCCATCTGAACGTGGAGGCGCGCACGCTCCTCGCCCTGCTCGGCTTCCTGCCCGCCGACCGGGCCGACCCGGCCGCCGCCCGCACGGGACGGCCGGCCGGGACGGCCCCGGTTCACGCGTAGCCGTCGGTGACCGCCAGGCAGTCCTCGTACCGGGGGAGCATGCCCAGTTTCCGGGCCTCGGCCAGCCCGACGGCACGGGCGTCCCGCTCCGAGAGGGTCGGCACGAGGCCCTCGGGCCACGGCAGGGCGAGGTCCGGGTCGAACGGGTCGAGGGACTGCTCCAGCCCCGGCCGGTAGGGGGACGACACCAGGTAGGACATCACCGTGTCGTCCTCCAGGGCCAGGAACGCGTGTCCCACCCCGACCGGCAGGTAGACGGAGCGGAAGGACTCCGTGTCCATCTCCACCGTGTCCCAGGCGCCGAACGTGGGGGAGCCCAGCCGCAGGTCGATCACGAAATCCGTCGCCCGGCCCCGCGCGCAGTGCACGTACTTCGCCTGGCCGGGCGGGGTGGTGGTGAAGTGCACCCCGCGCAGCACCCCCCGCGCCGACCGGTTGTGGTTCGTCTGCACGACGGGCATCGGGTGGCCCACGGTCCGGGCGAACTCCTCGCCCTGGAGCGGGGAGGTGAAGATCCCCCGCCCGTCGCGGTGCACCCGCGGCGTGAACACGAAGGCCCCCTCCACCGCCAGCGCCCGCGCGCTGATCGGGGCGGCGGGGTCCGGCGCGGTGCGTCCATCGGTCTTCATCCGGTCTCCTGGCAGGGAACGTGTGACATGGCTACGACCCGCCACAGTCTGGGGAACCCCTCTCGAGCCGCGGTCGACACGGCCCCCGGCCCGGCGGCTCCAGCGGTACCCGAGCCGTACTGCGGCCGTTGCCCCGAGCATCGGCGGCAGTACGCGGGCGGGGTGAGCGCCCCACCGGAACAGCCACCGAGAAAGGTGAACGATGACCGTTCCCAGCCGCCGGAGCTTCGTCTCCGGCACTCTCACGGCGGGCGCCACCGCCGGGCTCGCCGCCGTCGGCATCGTCCCCGCCCACGCCCAGGACGCCCCCGCCCCCGGGACACCCCCCGCCCCCGGGGGCGGGGGGACGCTCATCACGCCCGACGACCCGCGGTACGCCTCCCTGTCGACGCGCGGCAGCAACAAGAGGTTCACCGCGCGACCGGACGCCTTCCGGCTCGTCACCACCACCGCGGAGGCGGTGCGCGCGGTCGGCGACGCCGTCCGCGCGGGCAGGCGGATCGCGGTCCGCAGCGGGGCCCACTGCTACGAGAACGTCGCCGGCGACCCGGCCGTCCGCCTCGTCCTCGACCTCGGCCGGATGGACGCCGTCACCTACGACGCCCGCCGCCGCGCCTTCATGGTCGAGGCCGGCGCCCAGCTGATGGACGTGTACAAGAAGCTCTACTACGGGTGGGGCGTCGTCCTGCCCGGCGGCACCAGCGCCACCGTGGGCATGGGCGGCCACATCGCCGGCGGCGGCTACGGCGCGCTGTCACGCGCCCTCGGCCTCGCCTCGGACCACCTGTACGCCGTCGAGGTGGTCGTCGTCGACGCCGCCGGCCGGGCCCGCGCGGTCGTCGCGACCCGGGAGCGGACGGACCCCCACCGCGACCTGTGGTGGGCCCACACCGGAGGCGGCGGCGGCAACTTCGGCCTCGTCACCCGCTACTGGTTCCGTTCGCCCGACGCCCCCCGCCACTGCGCGGACCCGTCCCGGCTGCTGCCCCGCCCGCCCGGCGAGATCCTGGCCGGCATGGTCCGCTTCCCCCGCGAGGGCATGGACCGGGCGTCGTACCGCCGTCTGGTCCGCAACCACGGCCGCTGGCACGAGCAGCACAGCGACGCCGACTCCCCGTACGCCGGGCTGTACAGCGGACTGGTCTTCTACGGACGCCCCGAGACCGGCGACCCCGGCCCGGCGGCCAACTGCTACGCCTACATGGACGGCACCCGGCCGGACGCCGAACGCCTGCTCCGGGACTACCTCCGCGCCGTCGCCGACGGCGTGGGCGGCTCCCCCCAGATCTCCGGCATCAGCGCCAAGCCCTGGATCGAGGCCGCCGAGTACCTGGCCGGCGCCCAGGACAGCGACGTCGGTCGCCACAAGCTCAAGTCGGCGTACCTGCGCCGCGGTCACGACGACGCCCAGGCCGACGTCCTCTACCGGTACCTCAACAGCACCGGCAACCGGCACGACTTCGCCAACGTGACCTTCCAGTCCTACGGCGGCCGGATCAACACGGTCGCGGACGGCGCCACCGCCTCCCCGCACCGCGACTCGGTCATCAAGGCGATCTACATGAACACCTGGCAGGACCCCGCCGCGGACCCCGAGGCCGTCGACTGGCTGCGCCGGATGTACCGCGACCTGTTCGCGTCGACCGGGGGCGTCCCGGTGCCGGGCCGCCGCGACACCGACGGCTGCTACATCAACTACTCCGACATCGACACGGCCGACCCGCGGTGGAACACCTCCGGAGTGCCCTGGCACCGCCTCTACTACAAGGACGCCTACCCCCGGCTCCAGCGGATCAAGGCCGCCTGGGACCCCCGCGACGTCTTCAGCCACGCGCTGTCCATCAGGGCGGAGCACGCCCGATGAAGGTGCTGTTCGTCTCCTTCCCGCACAACACCCACTACTTCTCGATGGTGCCGCTGGCCTCCGCGCTGCGGACCGCCGGCCACGAGGTGCGGGTGGCGAGCCACCCCGACCTGACCGACCAGATCACCGCGGCGGGCCTGACCGCCGTGCCCGTCGGCGTCACCGACTGGTATGTCAACGACCCGTGGGCGCCCGACCTCCTCGGCCAGATCCTCGAAGAGGGCTCCGGACTCGTGCAGGGCTTCGACTTCACCGGCGAGGACCGCTCCCGGTGGACCCACGAGTCGCTGCTCGCCCTCGAAGCCGTCGCGGTGCCCGCCCTGTACGCCTCGGTGAGCAACGACCCGATGCTCGACGACCTGGTGGCCTACGCCCGGCACTGGCGCCCCGACCTGGTCGTCTGGGAGCAGCACACCTTCGCCGGCGCCGTCGTCGCCCGCGCCGCGGGAGCCGCGCACGCCCGCCTGCTGCACGGCATGGACATCACCGTCCGGGCCCGGCAGGAGTTCCTCCGCCTGAACGCGGAGCTGCCGCCCGGGACCGCCCAGGACCCCACCGCGGAGTGGCTGGGCCGGGTGATGGACCGGTACGAGCCCGGTCTCGGCTTCGACGAGGAGATGGTCACCGGCCAGTGGACCGTGGACGTCACCCCGCCCGGCTCCCGCTTCGACCTCGGCCTGCCCACGGTCGGCGTGCGCTACGTCCCGCACAACGGCGCCTCCGTGGTGCCGGACTGGCTGCGGGCACCGGCCGAACGGCCCCGGGTCTGCCTGACCCTGGGGGTCTCCGGCGAGATCGACCACGCCACCTTCTCCTTCGCCTCGGCCCTCGACGCGCTCGCCGACGTGGACGCCGAGATCGTCGCCACCCTCGGCGCGCAGGCCCGCGAGGACCTCGGCACCCTCCCCGCCAACGTCCGCCCGGTCGACTTCGTACCGCTCAACGACCTGCTGCCCACCTGCGCGGCCGTCGTCCACCACGGCGGCATCGGCACCCGCTCCACGGCCGAACTCCACGGCGTGCCGCAGATCCTGCTCCCCTACGGATGGGACACGGTCGCCAAGGCCCGCCGGGTGGAGGAGCTGGGGTACGGGCTGTGCCTGCCCGCCCACGAACTGACCGTGGACGGGCTGCGCGCCGCGGTCCTGCGGCTGCTTGAGGAGCCCTCCTTCACCGAGGCGGCCGCGAAGGTGCGCGCCGAGGTCCTCGCCGAGCCGACGCCGAACGACGTCGTACCGGTCCTGGAGCGGATGGCGGCCTCGGCCCGTCAGACGACCGAGGCGCCGCCGTCGACCGCCACCACCGTGCCGCTGGCGTAACCCGCCTCGGGCCGCGCCAGCCGGACGATCCACCACGCCACGTCCTCGGGGCGGCCCACCCGGCCCGAGGGCGTGCGGGCGGCCGCCTCCGCCTGGTGGCGGGCGATCTCCCCGGCGCTCCAGCCCATGCGCTCGCCGATCCCCGTGTCGGTCTCGCCCGGGGCGACGCCCACCGCGCGGATGCCGCGCGGCGCGAGCTCCACCGCCCAGGTGCGGACCAGGAAGTCCATCGCGGCCTTGGTGGCCCCGTACACGGAGAGCCCGGGGAACGCCCTGCGGCCCAGCACGGCCGCGGTGCCCACGCACACCACCGTGCCGCCGGCGGCCGCCAGGGCGGGCACCGCCGCCCGCGTCAGGAACAGCGGCGCGAGGAGGTTCGTCTCCACCTGGGTCCGCACGCTCCCGGGGGTGAGGGACCCGGCCGGCTCGGGCAGCACGGCCGCGGCGTTGTGCACGAGCACGTCGATCCGGCCGGAGTGCTCCACCGCCGCCGCCACGACCCGCTCCGCGGCGTCCGGTGCCGTGATGTCGGCCGTCAGGGTCCGGACGCCGGCGTGCCCGGCCGCCGTCTCCGCGAGGGTCCGGGCGGTGCGTCCCACGACCAGGACCTCGTCGCCGCCGGCGGCGAAGGCCCGCGCGGTCGCCCGCCCGATGCCCGTACCGCCGCCGGTGACGACGACCGTGCGCCGTGCCCTGTCACTGCTGGATGAGTGCGTCATGTCCGTGGACGCTAGCCACCCGCACTCGAAGGCGGCTCTAGCGCCCGTTGGGAAGGTGGCGGGGCCGAAAAGCGTCGGCCGGACCGTTCCCCCGCACGGCCGGTTCCCGGAGTCCCGGCACCCGCCCCACCCGCGCCCCGCCGATTCCGGTCGGTCCCCGTCGCATCCCCTCAGGAGGCAAGGCATGTCCGTGCACACGTCGGAACTCTCGGCGCCCCGGCCGTCACCGGTGGCACCCAGGCGCGGCGCGGCACGCGCGGGCACCGCCCTGGCCCTGCTCGCCGGCTGCAACGCGATGGTCCTGCTCGACGAGTCGATGGTGCAGATCGCCCTGCCCGGCATGAGCCGGGGCCTCGGTCTCGACCCCGTCGGCCTCGGCTGGGTCCTCAACGCCTATCTGCTGACCTTCGGCGGACTGCTCCTGCTCGGCGGGCGCATGGGAGACCTGCTGGGCCGCCGCAAGGTCTTCCTCGCCGGCGTCGCCCTGTTCACGGTGGCCGCCGCGCTGCGCGCCGCCGCCACCTCGGGGGACCTCCTGATCGCCCTGCGGGCCCTGCAGGGCATCGGCTCCGCCCTCGCCGCGCCCAGCGCCCTGGCCCTGGTGCTGAGCATGTTCGGGGAGGAGACCGCGCGGAAGCGGGCGATCGCCCTCTACATGGCGGTCGGCGCCGCCAGCACCGCGGGCGGACTGCTGCTCGCGGGCACGCTCTCCTCGCTCAGCTCCTGGCGGTGGGTGCTGCTCCTGAACGTGCCGCTCGGCCTGCTGATCCTGCTGCTGACACCGCTGGTGATCGAGGAGACCCGGCCGAGCCGCGGCCGGTTCGACCTGACGGGCGCCCTGGTGTCCACCCTGGGAGCCGTCTCCCTGGTGTTCGGCCTGACCCGGGCCGCCGAGCACCCCTGGACGGACGTGACGGTCGCCGGCCCGGCCGCCGCCGGCGTGGTGCTGCTGTTCCTCTTCCTGGCCGTCGAACGGCGGGCCCGGCAACCCATCGTGGTGCTCCGGCTGTTCGGCGACCGCAACCGCGCCTGGGCGTTCGCGGGCACCTTCGCCGTCCAGGGCGCCCTGATCGGCACGGGGTTCTTCCTCGTGCAGTTCCTCCAGCTGTTCGCCGGCTACAGCCCCCTGCTCTCGGCCGTGGCCCTGACCCCGGTGGCCGCCGCGATGATCACCATGTCCGGCGCGGCGGTCTGGCTGGAGCGGCGGCTCGGGCCGCGCGGGCTGCTGCTGACCGGCGCGACGCTGCTGATCGCCTCCAACGCCTGGCTGTCCCGTCTGACCCCGGACTTCGGCTACGGCGGGGACGTCCTGCCGGCGCTGCTGCTGTTCGGCTCCGGCATGGCCTTCTGCGTCGTCCCGTCCGCCATCCTCGCCACCTCCGGGCTGCACGACGACGAGGCGGGCGCCGCCTCCAGCGTGCACAACGCGCTGCAGACGGTCGGCGCCTCGCTGGGACTCGCGGTCCTGGTGACCGTCGGCACCCACGCCGGCCGCGGCGCCGAGCAGGCACTGCCGGCCGGGACCCCGCCCGAGCAGGCCATGGGCCACGTCTTCGTGGAGAGCATGTCGGCCAGCTTCCTCGCCGGCGCCGGCTTCGCCGCGGCCGCCCTCCTCGTCGCCGTGTTCATCCGTCCCCCCGGTGCCGCCGCCGCGCGCACCTCCACCCCGTGACAGACAGGAGAAACAGTCGTGCGGTTCGGTTCCGTGGCACGCTTCGGCATCGTCGGCCTGATGTGGGGCCTCAGCTACTTCTGGATCAAAATCGTCTTCCAGGGCCTGAACTCGGCCCAGTTCAGCTTCTTCCGGATCCTGGTCGGCGCCGTGGCCATGCTCGGCGTGCTCCTCCTCAGCGGTACGCGGCTGCCCCGCCGCCCCTCCGTCTGGGGCCTGCTGGTCCTCATCGCCTTCCTGGCCAACGCGCTGCCCGTCCTGCTGGTCGAGCTGGTGGACGACGCCCTGGGCGCCGACGCGGGCATGGTCTCGGTGTTCAACGCGAGCGTGCCGCTGTGCGTCGTCCTGCTCCACCTGGTGCGCCGCCGCACCGGCCGCGTCCCGGTCACCCTGACGGCGGGCCTGCTGGTCGGCTTCGCCGGTGTCCTCGTCCTGTACGCGCCCTGGAACGCGGGCGCCCAGTGGTTCTCGGCTGCCGCGGCCGTCAACGCCGTCGCGGCACTGGCCTACGGCTGGTCCATGCTGCTGATGGAGAAGCTGATGAAGCCGGTCGCCGAGGACGGCCAGGACATGCGCCCCGTGGTGCTGGCCACCTCGCAGGCGGTCATCGGCGTGGGCTGGGCCGCGATCAACCTGCCCAACGGCGGCTTCGACCGCGCCCCGCAGTTCTCCGCGGCCGTCATCGGGGCCCTCCTCGTGCTCGGGGTCCTCAACACCGGCCTGGTGTACATGTGCTTCGCCTGGCTGATCCGCGACGAGGGCGCGGCCAGGGCCTCCAGCGTGCTGTACGTCGTGCCCGTGGTGCTCACCCTGGGCACGGTCCTGCTGGAGAACCACCGGCTCACCGGGCGCGAGGTGCTCGGCATGGCGATCATCCTGGCCGGCGTGGTGCTCGCCCGGATCCCGCGGCGCGGCGCCACCGGCCCGGCCGCCGACGGCCGCCCGGCACGGCCCGTGGCCGAGCCGACCACCGCGGCCCGCTGACCCGACGAACCCGTCGAACCCGTCGGACCCGACTGAGAGAGAGGCTCCCCCTTGATCACCTTCATCAACCGCTTCACGGTCACCGGACCGACCGAGCAGTTCGAGCGGGCGTTCGACGAGACCTCCGCGTTCTTCACCGCCCAACCGGGGTTCCTCCGGCACCGCCTGATGCGGCACACCGAGGACCCCCGCGTCTACGCCAACCTCGCCGAGTGGGAGGACGAGGCGTCCTTCCGGAAGGCCCTGGGTCACCCCGGGTTCGCCGCCCACCGCGCGGCCCTGAGGGCGCTCAGCACCAGCGAGCCCCACCTCTACACCCCGTTGTACGAACGCTCCGCCTGAGGCCGCACCGGACCCGGACCCCGCCCCGCGGCCGGGTCCGGGAGCCGCGCGACAGCCGCGCACGAGAGACGCCCGGCCGGGAAACCCCGGCCGGGCGTCTCTTCGCGCGTCCGCCCCGGTACGGCCCGCCGGGCCGTACCGGGGCGGAGGTCAGAACAGGACGGGCACCCTCAGCAGTCCCCCCGTCACCGGCGTCCGCCGGCTCCGCACGACGGGACCGGCCGCGCGCGCCCCGGGACGGGCCGCGGCGAGGGCCGCCACCACCGTCTCGGCGACGGTCCCGGCGAACGGCTCCAGCGGCACCCCGTACGGCGCGGGGACCAGCGGCCGGGGCCCGGACCGGTCGGCATCGAAGACGTCCGGCCGGTCGAAGACCTCCGGGTCCCGGTTGGCCGCGCCGACCAGGACGGCCACCTGTTCCCCGGCCGCGATCCGCTGCCCGGCCACCTCCGCGTCCGCCGCCGCGGTGAACGCGTGCACCTTCACCGGCGGGTCGTGGCGCAGCGTCTCCGCCACCACCGCGGCCGCCCCCTCCCGCCCCCGGCCGGCGAGCGCCGCCCACCGTTCCGGCCCCGCGCCCAGCGCCCCGGCGACCAGCTCCCGCGCGGCACGCACCTCCACCACCGCCCGCGGCACGGCCGCGCCGCCCAGCAGCCCGCGCAGGGCGGCGACGGCGTCCGGCAGCCGGGCGGCGTCCTCGTACGAGGGCGGCGCCAGCGCCGCGTCGAGCGCCGGGGCCACCGCCGCGCACGCGCGGGCCAGCCGCTCGCGGTCCGCCCCGGCCAGGCCGCTCAGGTCCGCCAGCACCTCGACGGGGACCCGGGCGGCGATCCCGGCGACCGCGTCCACCTCCCCGCGCAGCCCCGCCAGGAGCCGCTCGCAGGCCCGTTCCGCCAGGGCCCGGACCCGGTCGGCGCCGTGCGGGCCCTCGGGCCCGGGGGAGGGCAGCCCCCGGTCCCAGGCCACGGCCGTCCGGGGCTGGGACACGGACCCGGACGACGGGCCGCCGTCCGCCGCCGGCAGGGCCAGCAGCTCGGCGGCCGTGGTGTACCGGGCGGTCACCCAGGTGCCCAGACGGCTGCGCCACAGCGGCCCCGCCTCCCGGTTGCGGGCGTACACCTCCCGCGGGTCCGGGCCGTCGTACCCGCGCAGCAGCGCGGCGTACGGATCGCCCTGCGCCCCGTACAACCAGTGGATTCCCTGCACGAGCTGGAGCCGGCGGCCCAGCTCCTTCTCCGCCACGACCATCGGGGGCTCCCCTCTCCCTCGCAGGCGCGTCCGCGCCACGAGCACGGCGCAGGCTACGCGGGCACGGCGGAGGATCGGTCGAGCGCGGACCCCGCGCGGCGCTCCGCCCCGGCTCCAGACGTGCTCCACCGGACGCGGGAACGATCACCACTCGGTTGTCCCGTCCACCCTGGAGGTGCCGTCGGCCGTGCCGAACCCCAACACACCCGAGGACCCGGTGGCGAATCCGGCCACGCTGCTCCGCGACATGGTGCGCATCCGCCGCGTGGAGGAGGAGCTGGCGGACCTCTACCGCGACGAGCAGGAGATGCGCACCCCGGTGCACTTCTCCGTCGGCCAGGAGGCCGCCGCCGTCGGGGTCTGCGCCGCCCTGCGCGAGGACGACCTCGTCTACACCGGGCACCGCAGCCACGCCGCCTACCTCGCCAAGGGCGGGGACCTCACCGCCATGGTCGCCGAACTCTACGGGAAGGAGACGGGCTGCTCGGGCGGGCGCGGGGGATCCGTGCACCTGACCGACCGGGCCGTCGGCTTCGCCGGATCGGCGGCGATCCTCGGCGAGATGATCTCCGTGGCCACCGGTGCCGCCTGGGCCCTGGCCCGGCAGGGCTCCTCACGGGTCGTGGTCACCTTCTTCGGGGACGGGGCCTCCGAGGAGGGCGTCTTCCACGAATCCCTCAACTTCGCCGCGGTCCACCACGTCCCGGTCGTCCTCGTCTGCGAGAACAACTCCTACTCGATCTCCTCCCCGCTCTCCGCCCGCCAGCCGGCGAACTCCGCCACCACCGGGATCACCGAGCGGACCCGGGCGTACGGGATCGCGGCCGAGCGCGTCGACGGCAACGACGTCTCCCTCGTCCACGAGGCCGCCCTGCGGGCCGCCGCCCACTGCCGGGCCGGCCGGGGCCCGTACCTCCTGGAACTGGACACCTACCGCTGGCGCGAGCACGTCGGTCCGGGCTTCGACACCGGGATCGACCGCCCCGGGCCCGAGGTCGAGAGCTGGCTGGAGCGCTGCCCGGTCCGCCGGAGCGCGGCGGCACTGCGCCCCGGCACGCCCGACATCGACGAGCGCGTCGCCCGCTGGGACGAGGAGTTCCGCGACGAGACCCTGCTCGCGGTCACCGCCGCCAAGGCGGCGCCCTACCCCGACGTGGACCGGCTGACCGACGGGGCCTACGGGCGCCCGGCCGGCACGAGCTGACAGGAGAGCACGATGAGCCGGAAGCTCACGTACTGGCAGGCCATCGCCGAGGGCACCGTCCAGGCGATGGAGGCCGATCCGAGCATCGTCGTCGCCGGACAGAACGTCGACGACCACAAGGGCTCCTACGGCACCACCCGCTCCGCGCTCGAACGCTTCGGCGCGGGACGGGTGATCGACACCCCCAACAGCGAGAACGCCGTCGCCGGCATCTGCATCGGCGCCGCCGACCAGGGCCTGCGCCCCCTCGTGGTGCACACCCGGGCCGATTTCATGTTCCTGGCCATGGACGCGATGATCAACCTGGCCTCCAAGTGGCGCTACATGTACGGGGACAAGGGCGGCGTGCCGGTCGTCATGCGCGGCGTCGTCGGCCGCGGCTGGGGTCAGGGCGCCACCCACTCGCAGAGCCTGCACGCGACGTTCGGCCACTTCCCCGGCCTCTACGTCGCCGCTCCCGCCTCCCCGGCCGACGCCAAGGGCCTGCTGGCCACCGCCCTGCGCACGGACACCCCCGTGGTGCTGATGGAGAACCGCTCCCTCTACCCCGTCGAGGGCGAGGTGCCCGAGGAACTCACCCCCGTCCCCTTCGGGGTGGGCCGCATCGCCCGGCACGGCACCGACGTCACCGTGGTGGCCGCCTCGCTGATGGTCCACGAGGCCGAACGCGCCGCCGACCTGCTCGCCGAGCAGGGCATCGGCGTCGAGGTGGTGGACGTGCGCAGCATCCGGCCGCTGGACGAGGACATCATCTGCGAGTCGGCCGCCCGGACCGGCCGCGTCGTGGTGGCCGACACGAGCTGGGCGCGCTACGGCTTCTCGGCCGAGGTGGCCGCCGTGATCGCCGAACGCGTCCCGGGCGAACTGCGCGCGCCGGTCCGCAGGATCACTCCCCCCGACTGCCCCGCCCCGGTGTCCTGGCCGCTGGAGGAGGCGTTCCACCCCAGCGCCGAGAAGATCGCCCGGGCCTGCCTCGACCTGGTGGGCTGGAACGGGACCACCGTGCCCGCCCTGACCGGGGTGGACGCCGGATTCGTCGGACCGTACTGATCCGGACCCCTCCGAACGAAAGGAAACGGGACGTGGAACCGAGCAGACCGGCGGTCGTCGCCGAGGGGCTCCGCAAGAGCTACGGCACGACCCAGGTGCTCGACGGGCTCGACCTCGTCGTACCGCGGGGCACGGTGTGCGGACTCCTGGGACCCAACGGCGCCGGCAAGACCACCACCGTCGGCATCCTCTCCACCCTGCTCTCCCCGGACCGGGGCCGCGCCGAGGTCGCCGGCTTCGACGTCGTCCGGCAGGCGGCCCGGGTCCGCTACCGCATCGGACTCGTCGGCCAGAACGCGGCCCTCGACGAGGTCCTCAGCGGCCGCCAGAACCTGGTGATGTTCGGCCGGCTCCACCACCTGTCCCCGGCCGCCGCCCGCCGCCGCGCGGACGAACTGCTGGAGCGCTTCCGCCTCACCGACGCCGGCGGCAAGCCGGTGAAGGACTGCTCCGGCGGCACGCGCCGCCGGCTGGACCTGGCGGCGAGCATGGTGCTGGCCCCGCCCGTCCTGTTCCTCGACGAGCCGACCACCGGCCTCGACCCGCGCAGCCGCAACGAGGTCTGGGACGCGGTCCGCGCCCTGGTCGACGGCGGCACCACCGTGCTGCTCACCACCCAGTACCTGGAGGAGGCCGACCAGCTCGCCGACAGCATCTCGGTCATCGACACCGGGAAGGTCGTCGCCGAGGGCACCCCGGAACAGCTCAAGAGCCGCATCGGCGGCGACCGGATCGACGTCGTGGCCCGCCGCGCCGACGAACTGGGCAGGGCCGCCGCCGCCGTGGCCCGCGTCGGCGGGGCGGAACCGGTCGTGAACGAGGACACCCGGCGGATCAGCGTCCGGGTCCGCGACCGCGCCACCGCCCTGGCGGACATCGTGCGGGCCCTGGACTCCGCCGGCGTCGCCGCCGAGGACATCGCCCTGCGCAGACCCACCCTCGACGAGGTGTTCCTCCACCTCACCGGAGCCGGCCGGCCGCCACGGACCGGGGCGGACGCCGGACGGGAACCGGAGCCGGAGGTCGTGAAGGCATGAGCGTCACCGTCCCCGAACCCCCCGCCGGACCGCTGTCCCGGCTGCGCTGGGCGCTCGCCGACGGCTGGACCGTCACCCTGCGCGGACTGACCCACTGGACCCGCGAACCCGGCACGGTCGTCAGCGCGATGCTCTTCCCCGTGATGATGGTCCTGATGTTCGGCTACTTCTTCGGTGGCGCGATGCAGGTCCCGGGCGGCGGCGACTACCGCGAGTTCCTCGTCCCGGGCATGTTCGTCATGACCATGGTCTTCGGGATGGGCGAGACGGTGGCAGCCGTCGCCGCCGACAAGAACCGCGGCGTCACCTCCCGCTTCCGCTCCCTGCCGATGGCCCCCTCGGCCGTCCTCGTCGGCCGCTGCGTCACCGACATGCTCAACTCGGTGCTCGGCCTCGCCGTGCTGTTCGCGGTCGGCCTCCTCATGGGCTGGGACGCGCACGGCACCGCCGGCGCGACCGTGGGCGCGGTCGGCCTGCTCCTGCTGCTGCGCTTCGCCCTGACCTGGGTGGGCATCTACCTCGGGCTGCTCATGAAGGGCCCGGAGGGCATCACCATGGTGCAGACCCTGGAATTCCCCGTCGGCTTCCTGACCAGTGCCTTCGTCGCACCGGCCACGATGCCGGGCTGGCTCGGCACCCTCGCCGAGTGGAACCCGCTGTCCTCCACCGTCGCGGCCACCCGTGAGCTGTTCGGGAACCCGGGGTGGGGCGGCGACTCCTGGATCGCGCAGCACGCCACCCCGATGGCCGTCGTCTGGCCCGTCGTCCTCTTCGCGGTCTTCTTCCCGCTGGCCGTCCACCGCTACCGCAACCTGACGAACTGACGACACCGCCGACGTACTGACGCAGCGCCGTACCGACGTACCGACGCAGCGCCGTACTGACGCAGCGCCGTACCGCCGTACCGAGGGGACGGCCCGACCGGCCGTCCCCGCCCCCCCCCGCACCGACCTCTCCAGGAGAACCAGAATGGCCCTGCGCCCCCGAGCCCTGGCGGCAGCCGCCGCGGCCGCGCTTCTGCTGTCCCTGTCCGCGAACCCCGCGACCGCCTCCGCCGAGCGGACCGCCTCCACCGAGCGGACCGCCCGCTCCGGCGGGCCGGCCGGGACGACCTGCGTGCCGTTCGCCACCCGGGTGTCCCCCGCCGAGGACACCTCCGCCGACCAGCGGATCGCCGGCACCCTCTGCACCCCGCGCGGCCCCCGCGCCACCACGGTCCAGCTGCTGGTGCACGGCGGCACCTACGACCGTGACTACTGGAGCGCCCGCGGCCGCACCGGCGGTCCCACCTACGTGGAGGCCGCCACCCGGGCGGGACACGCCACGCTGGCGTTCGACCGGCTGGGCACCGGCACCAGCTCCGCCCCGCACAGCTCCCGCTTCACCGAGACCACCCACGAGTGGGTGACCCTCCAGCTCGTCCGCGCCCTGCGCGACCGCGGCTACCGGAAGGTCGTCCTGGTCGGCCACTCCTTCGGCGCGACGGTGGCCCGCATGGTCGCGGTCAAGCACCCCGACGCCATCGACGGACTCGTCCTCACCGGCGAGGGCGCCCCGCCCAACCTGGCGGCGTTCGAGGAGATGGGACACCTGTACATGCCCGCCGGGCAGCACCCGCTGCTGTCCTGGCGCCGCCTCGACGACGGCTACCTCGCCCTGCGGACCGGCGCCAAGGCCGACTGGTTCTACGACCGCCGGACCACCGAGCCGCGCGTGCTGCTGCGCGACGAACTCACCACCGAGCCGAGCGTCTACCCCAACGATCCGGCCTACGGCGACATCTCCCTCAACGGACGCATCCAGGTCCCCGTCCTCGTCGTCGTCGGCCAGAACGACAAGCTCATCTGCGGCGACCAGGGCGCCGACTGCTCCAGTCCCGCCGCCCTGAAGGCCGCCACCGCCCCCCTGTACGGGCCCCGGGCCCGGCTGGAAACCCTCCTCGTTCCGGCCACCGGGCACAGCCTCAACATGCACCGCACCGCGCCCACGTGGTACCCCTACGTGCAGGACTGGACGAAGCGCCTTGTGAACGGCGCGCGTTGACCGGACCGCGGAACCAGGGGGCGGAGCAGAGATGGTGTGGATGTCGCGTGAACAGGCCGGCCTGTTGGCGCAGTGCCCGGTGGTCTTCGAGGCGGGCGATCCGGCGCGTACCGGAAAGCTCGTCTTCCGGTACGCCGGCACCCCGGCCGGCCGCGACCCCGACGCGCCGCCCCTCCCCGGCGAACCCGGCGAGGCCGACCTGGTCACCGCCGACGACGGCACCCCCGAGGTGCGCCGCCACCGCGTCCTGCGGCTGACCGTCGCCGAGGCGCTGCCCGTCCTCACCCTGGCCCGCCGGCTGCGCACCGGGGCGGCCGGCGGCGGTACGGACGGCGTCGTTCCCAGCCCGTCCGCCGCGTTCTGGGGCGCCGCCACCGCCCTCGGCCTGCATCTCGCCGCCCGCGAACGGCTGCTCCCCGGCGTCTCCGCCACCGGTTACGACACCTGGCGCGCCGGCCCGCTCGCCCCGGAGGACAGCGGGCGCATCCGCGAACTGGCCGCCGCGGCACCGGCCGAGGCGCTCGCGACCCCCCTGCCCGTCCCGCCCGGCGGCCCGCTGCTCCTGCCCGACGCCACCACCCTGCTCCGCTCCTTCGTCGACGCGGTCGCCGACACCCTCCCGCGCACCGCCGCCGCCCAGGCCGTGGCCGGCCGCCCGGCCTTCGCCGCCGTCGAGCCCCAGTACGTTCCCCAGCTGCGCGCCTGGGCCGAGGAGATCTCCGCCGGCATCGACTCGGGCGTACGGCTGGCCCTGCGCCTGGACCTGGTGCCCGCCTCCGACGGCCGCCCGCCCGCCGTGCGCCTCGTCCCCCGGGTGACCAGCCGCGCCGACCCGACCCTCGGCGCCGACGCCGACGAGCTGTTCGCCTCGGCCGGGGCGGCCGGGCTCGGACCGCGGGCCCAGGCCGACACGGTCCTCGCCGTACGACGGGCCGCCGACGTCTGGCCGCCCCTCTCCCGCCTGCTGCCGGTGCCCTCCTCCCTCGAACTCACCGCCCGCGAGGTCCAGGACCTGCTCGGCGACACCACCGGCCGGCTCGCCGCCCACGACATCGAGGTGATCTGGCCCGAGGAGGCCGCCCGCTCCCTGACCGCCCACGTCGTCGTCGGCGGCGAACGGACCCCGCCCACCGACCTCCGCTCCTTCTTCGGCGGCGACGGCACGGTAGACCTGCGCTGGCGGCTCGACCTCGACGGACAGCCCCTCACCGAACAGGAGATGGGTGAGATCGCCGCCGCCGAACAGCCGCTGGTCCCGCTGCGCGGGAACTGGGTGCTCATCGGCGCCGACATCGCCCGCAAGGCCCGCGAACGCGACCTCAAGCCGCTCACCGCCATCGAGGCGCTCGCCGTCGCCCTCACCGGATACACCGAGGTCGGCGGCGCGCAGGTGCGCGTCGCGCCCAGCGACTGGCTCCTCGCCCTGCGCCGGCGCCTGACCGAGACCGACGACGGCGCCGGAGCGGTCGAACAGCCCGCCGCCCTCACGGCCACCCTGCGCGACTACCAGCTGCGCGGACTGCGCTGGATGCACCGCCTCACCTCGCTCGGCCTCGGCGGCTGCCTCGCCGACGACATGGGCCTGGGCAAGACCGTCCAGCTGATCTCGCTGCACCTGCTGCGCCAGGAGCACCCGGACAGCGCCGGCCCCACCCTCGTCGTCTGCCCCGCCTCCCTCCTCGGCAACTGGCAGCGCGAGATCGGCAGGTTCGCCCCCGGCACTCCCGTCCGCCGCTACCACGGCCCCGCCCGCACCCTGGCCGGCGCCGACTCCGGCTTCGTCCTCACCACCTACGGCACCATGCGCCTGGACGCCGAGCAGCTCGGCGCGCACCGCTGGAGCACGGTCGTCGCCGACGAGGCCCAGCACGTCAAGAACCCGCACTCCAGCACCGCGAAGGCGCTGCGGCTCATCCCCGCCCACGCCAAGATCGCCCTGACCGGCACCCCGGTCGAGAACAACCTCTCCGAACTCTGGGCCCTCCTCGACTGGACCACTCCCGGCCTCCTCGGTGGCCACGGCCACTTCCGCGGCCGCTGGATCGCCGCCATCGAGGCCGAGCGCAAGGAACGCGAGGAGTTCGGACCGCCGCCGGGGGAGGAGGGGGAGTACGGCTCCACCGCGCGGCGACTGGCCGAACTGGTCCGGCCGTTCCTCCTGCGCCGCAAGAAGTCGGACCCGGGCATCGCCCCCGAACTCCCGCCCAAGACCGAGACGGACCGCCCGGTCTCCCTCACCCCCGAGCAGCGCACCCTGTACGAGACCCAGGTCCGCGAGGTCATGGCGCGGATCAGGGCCACCGACGGGATCGCCCGGAGCGGCCTGGTGCTCAAACTGCTCACCGGCCTGAAGCAGATCTGCAACCACCCCGCGCAGTTCCTCAAGGAGACGGAGGACGTCCGGCTGGCGGGCCGCTCCGGCAAGCTGGAACTCCTCGACGAACTCCTGGGCACCATCGTCGCCGAGGACGGGGCCGCCCTGGTCTTCACCCAGTACGTCACCATGGCGCGGCTCCTGGAGAGGCACCTGCGCGAACGCGGCGTCCCCACCCTGATGCTCCACGGAGGCACCCCGGTGCCCCGCCGCGAGGAGATGGTCCGCCGCTTCCAGGACGGGGAGGTGCCCGTCTTCCTGCTCTCCCTCAAGGCCGCCGGCACCGGACTCAACCTCACCCGCGCCGACCACGTCGTGCACTACGACCGCTGGTGGAACCCGGCGGTCGAGGCCCAGGCCACCGACCGTGCCTACCGCATCGGACAGACGCGCGCCGTCCAGGTGCACCGGATGATCGCCGAGGGCACCGTCGAGGACCGCATCGCCGCCCTGCTGGAGGCGAAGAAGGGCCTGGCGGACGCCGTACTGGGCTCCGGGGAGCAGGCACTGACGGAACTGACCAACGACGAACTGGCCAACCTGGTCGAACTGAGGAGCGCGGGATGAGCGGGGACGAGACGGGCGCACGGGGCTTCCCGGCCTTCGCCGCGCGACGGGGCGGTCGGGCACGCGGCCAGTCCTGGTGGGGCAGGGCCTGGGCGGACGCGCTGGAGGACACATCCCTGGACGAGGAGGCGCTGAAGAAGGGCCGGGCCCACGCGCGGGCCGGCCGGCTCGGACCGATCACGGTCAGCCCCGGACGCGTCTCCACCACCGGCTACGAGGGCGACGCCCCCTTCAGGACGGTGCTCACCCTGGAGCGGCTCGACGAGGACGACTGGGAAGCGCTCTGGGAGAAGGCCGCCGACCGGCCCGACGTCGCCGACGGATTCCTCGCCGGCGAACTGCCGCCCGACCTGCTGGAGGCCGCCGAGGACGCGCGGGTCCGGCTCCTGCCGGGCTACGGCGACCTGGAGGCGGACTGCGACTGCGACGCCTTCGAGCACCCCTGCAAGCACGCGGCCGCGCTCTGCTACCAGGTGTCCTGGCTCCTCGACGAGGACGCGACGCTCCTCCTCCTGCTGCGGGGGCGCGACGCGGAGGAGGCACGGGAGGAGCTCCGGTCCGTCCTGCTGATGCGGGCGATCATCGGCGACCTCGGGGACCTCGACGACGAGGACGATGACGAGGAAGACGCCGACGCGGAGGAGGACGCGACGGAGGAGGAGGGGACCGCCGTGCCGCTGCCGGACGGCGTTCCCGCCGAGGACGCGTTCGCCCGCGAACCGGCGGCGCTGCCCGGCCTGCCGCCGCTGCCCGGACCGCCTCCCGGGCGGGACGCCTCCTCCGCCGGGGCGGGAGCCGACCCGCTGGAGGAGCTGGTCACCACCGCGGCCGTGCGCGCCCGCGAACTGCTCGCCCACATCCACGGCTTCACCGCCGAACCGCCGGCACCGCTCGACCTCTGGCGGGACTGCGTACGGATCGCGGCGAACCGCCCCGACGCGCGCGTCCTGACCCGCCTGAGGGAGGCGTGCGGCAGCCCGGAGCGGCTCGACCGGGCGGCCGAGGCGTGGCGGCTGGGCGGGAGCGCCGGCCTGGACGTGCTGGAGGAGCCCTGGACGCCGTCCGGGCAGGACACCGCCCGCGCCCGTACCGCGCTCACCGCGGGCTGGGAGGGCGACGAACTCCCCGAGCCGGAGGTGCGGGACAACCGCTGGACGCTGGCCGGCGGCGGGCTCCAGCTCCGCTACGGCCGGGACGGCCGCTGGTACCCGTACCGGTGGGAGGACGGCCGGTGGTGGCCGGCCGCCGCACCGCGCCACGACCCGGCCGAAGCCCTCGCCGAGCTCCTCGACGGCTGAGGCGCCCCGGAGGCCGTCGCCGCGGCGGGCCCGGAACGGACGGACGTCCGTCCCGGGCCCGCGCGCTACAGGTCCACCACGACCCGGCCGCCGCGGGCCCGCGAGACGCACGGGTACATCACGTCCGTACGCTCCCGCTCGGCGGGGGAGAGGACGTGGTCACGGTGGTCGGGGACGCCCCGCAGCACGCGCAGTTCGCAGCTTCCGCACAGGCCGTCCTCGCAGGAGGCGGAGAGGGCGGGCGCCTCCTGCCGCAGGGCGTCCAGGGCCGACTGGTCGGCCCGGACGCCCACCACCGCACCGGTGCTGCCGAGTTCGACCTCGAACGGGAGGTTCTCGCCCGCGGCCGTGTCCGCCGGGGCCGCGAACCGCTCCAGGTGCAGGACCCCTCCGGGACAGGCGGTGTCCATCAGCTCCTCGACGGCCCGCATCAGCCCGTCCGGGCCGCAGCAGTACACCGCCGTGCCCGCCGGGCACGCCGACAGGTGCGCGGCGAGGTCGGGACGGCCCGTCAGGTCGCGCGCGTACACGGAGACCCGTTCCGCGCCGTACCGCTCCAGCCGGGGCAGGAACGCCATGGAGGCGCGGCTGCGGCCCACGTACAGCAGCCGCCAGGGGGTGCCCCGCCGCTCGGCCTCCTCGATCATGGGCAGGAAGGGGACGATCCCGATGCCGCCCGCGACGAACAGGAAGGCGGAGGCGCCGGCCAGCGGGAAGTGGTTGCGCGGCCCGCGCACGGCGACGCGGTCGCCCACGGACAGGCCGTGGACCTCGGCCGAACCGCCCCTGCCCGCCGGTTCCCGCAGCACCGCCACGTGGTAGGCCGACCCGTCCGCCGGATCGCCGTGCAGCGAGTACTGGCGCACCTTCCCCGAGGGCAGGACGAGGTCGATGTGCGCGCCCGGCCGCCACGGCTCGGTGGCCGCCCCGGAGGCGGGGACCAGCCGCAGGCCCACGACGCCCTCGGCCGGCCGGTCGACGGCCCCGACGGTCACCGGTACGTCCCCGGCCCGGACCGGCCCGGCGGCCGGGCCGGAACCGGGGGCCGGGACGGAGGAGCCCGCGAGGGCCCGCGCGTACCGGAGTCCCCGGCGGGTGCGCCCCCACGGCTTGTAGACCGAGACGACGCCCACCAGCACCAGCACGCCGAAGACCGGCGGCACGGTCCAGGCCAGCAGCGTCCCCTCCGGGCTCGGCCGGTGGACCCCGCCCCCGGTCGCGGCCGCCTTCTCGGCGGCGGTCAGCACCAGCGGATGGGTGTACACCCAGGCGAAGGCCGTGACGACCAGGGTGAGGACCCACTTCACCACCAGCCACCAGTGGCGCATCAGGCCCCAGGGCGTCCCGCACCCCAGCAGCACGCCGGTGACCCCGCAGACCAGGCTGACCACCGAGACGGTGCTCTCGTCGAAGACGTACATCGCGTAGTACGCGCCCTCGGCCACGCCGGGGTCCGAGGTGAGGTGTCCGATGAGCGCGAGGGTGGCCATCGACAGGGACAGGCCCAGCCAGCCGACCGACGACAGGATGTGCAGGACGAGGGTCAGCTTCCGCCCTCGGGGACTCAGCCGGAAGGGTTTCCGCGCCGCCGGGGCCGGGGCCCCGGGCGGCGCTCCCTTCCTCTCTCTTCCGGACGGTTCCCCGGGCTGGTCGACGCCGGATGGGGGGCGGTGCCGCGTGGGGGTTGCCAAGGCTGTCTCGCTTTCGTCTCGCGTTCCGTGCCGGCCGTGCGCGTCGCGCGCCGTCCGCCGGGCTGCCGGTGCGCTCGACGGCCTTCCCACCGTCGCGTCCGCCGCTGGAGTCCCGCTCGCGCGCACGCGGACGGCGCCTCGGGCGCGCGGCCGCCGGCCCGCACGCGGACGGGGCCGGAGACCGCCCGCGCGGTCCCCGGCCCCGTCGCCCGCCCGGCGCGGCCGTCAGGCCGTGGGCACCGGGATGCCCTCCAGGTAGGTCGCGAAGGACCGCAGCCCCGGGTGCGCGGTCCGCAGCGCCTCGATGTCCGCCCGGTACCCGTGCTCCTGGAACCACTCGAACATCAAGGCGATGTCGGGGGCGTTGGGGATGTACGGGTTGCCCGCCACCGCGTCCAGCGGAAGCTCCTCGAACCGGGCCGGCAGGCCCGAGCGGACCGAGAACGCCTCCGCGATCTCCGTCGCGGTCAGGGCGTCACCGGCGATCTCCACCGCCCGGCCCACGTACTCCTCCGGCCGGTCGAAGGCTTCGGCGGCGAACCAGCCGATGTCGTCCACCGCGATGAACTGCACCCGGGTGTCGGGCTTCAGCGCCAGCCGCACCACCAGCGTGCCGTCCACCCGCTCGGGCCCGTGAGCGGCGAAGTTGTCCATGAAGAACGTCGGGCGCAGCACCGTCAGCGGCACGCCCGTGTTCTCCAGGTACCGCTCGATGCCCCGCTTGGAGTCGAAGTGCGGAACCCCGCTCTCCCGCTCCGCGCCGCCCACCGACGTGTACACCACGTGACCGGTTCCGGCAGCCTTCGCGGCCCGCGCGAGAGCCCGGCCCTGGCGGACCTCACCCCCCAGCCCGGCCGGGGTCATGAAGTTCTGCACGGCGAACAGACCGTGGAAGCCCTCCAGCGCCGACCGCAGCGACGCCTCGTCGTCGAGGTCGCCCCGGACCAGCTCCACCCCCAGGTCCGCGAGCCCCCGCGCCCGCTCCGAGGCCGGGTCCCGCACCAGCGCGGCCACCGGCCGGCCGCGGCGGACCAGCTCGCGCGCCACCGCCCCGCCCTGCAGACCGGTCGCACCGGTCACCAGGATCCTGCTCATCTGACCGTTCCCTCCATCCCCTTGACGCGTTTCCCGGCTGTTCAGCGGAACAGGGCCGCGTTCTCCGCGGCCCACCGGCGGTAGGGGCGCGGATCGCGCCCGGTGAGGTCGCGCACCGCGCCGGTGGGCCTGGCCCAGGGCACCTCGGGACTGCGCAGGGCCGCCACGTTGCTCTCGGCGGCCGGGCGGTCCCCGGTGATCCCGGCGAACACGTCCACCACCTCCTCGGGCGGCGCCACCGAGAACTCCAGCTCCCGTCCCAGCACGCCGCCCAGGATGCGGGCCTGCTCCTCGGAGGTCAGCGTCTCCGGACCGGTGAGCAGGTACGACTTCCCGAGGTGGCCGTCCCGCGTGAGCGCGACCACCGCCGCCGAGGCGATGTCGTACTCGTCGATCGGGGCGCCGGGATTGTTGCCGATCCAGCAGCGCACCGAGCCCGACTCGCGGACCGTACGGATCCACCAGGAGGTGTTGGCGTGGAACGGGCCCGGCCGCAGGAAGGTCCACGGCACCCCGGACCCCTCGATCACCACCTCGGCCGCCCGGTGCTCCTCCGCGATGCCGTGCGGCACCGGGTGCTCGATGCCGGCGGAGGACAGCAGCACGATCCGGGAGGTGCCGGCCGCGCGGGCGGCGGCCGCCACGTGGGCGGCCTCACCGCCGACGTCGCCGGAGAGCACCACCAGGGCGGCGGTGACCCCGTCGAAGGCGGCCGTCAGCGAGGCGGGATCGGCGGGACTGCCCGCCACCACGTCCACGCCCCCGGGCAGGTTCGCCTCCTCGGGACTGCGGCTCAGCGCGCGGACCGGAAGGCCCAGCGCGAGCAACTGGTCGACGGCCTCGCGGCCGACCTTGCCGGTGGCTCCGGTGACCAGGAACACGGCTCAGTCCCTCCAACCGCGCGGCTCCGGCCACGGCGAGCCGAGCTGCCGGTACGTGCCCTGGTAGTCCGGCCAGTCCCGGTGGTCGCGGATCTTGCCGTCGACGAAGCGGAGGAGGTGGATCTGCTCGCCGGAGAAGACGCGGCCGGTGGGGGCCATGCCGACGAGGTCCCCCACGTGACGGCCGTACAGGACCAGGTACGCGCGCACCCACTCCCCGCGCTCCTCCAGCTGCACCTCCTCCAGCCGGGCCTCCTCCGAGAACGTCATCCGCAGCCACTTGACGGCCATGGCGAAGGAATCGGGGCCGCGCAGGTCCATGTGCTCCAGCGCGGCCGGGTTGAGGTAGTCCGGGTGGATGTACTCCGCCACGTCGTCGGTGTTTCCGGTGTTGTACGCCTGGATCATCCGGCGCACGGCATCTGTCTGGCTGCTCATCGCATTCCTTCCGGGGAATGTGTCTCCGGTCCTCCGGTTCTTTCGCAATCCTGCGGGTCGGGAAGCCGTCCCGACAACCTCCTGGGATATCCGGGAAAGGAATTCGACGGAGCGTGCAGCGGGATTCGAGCGCGTTTCCAGCGGGACTCCGGGAACGGGCCGCGAAGACCTTCCCTCAAGCGCCGCTCGGGCAGCCGTCGAGTGGGCCGGGAAAAGGTCGGGGGCATCCATGACCTTGACGGAGGTAGACCCATGACCACACAGACCAGCACGGCGGCCCTCGTCACCGGCGGCACCAGCGGAATCGGACTGGCCGTGGTGCGCGACCTCGCCCGCCGCGGTCACCGGGTCTTCCTCTGCGCCCGGACCGAGCGGCAGGTCAAGGAGACGGTGGCGGAACTGCTCGCCGAGGGCCTGGAGGTGGCCGGCGCCGTCGCCGACGTCCGCGACCCCGAGTCGGTCGTGGCGCTCGTCGCGACCGCCGTGGAGACCTTCGGCCCGATCGGCGTCCTCGTCAACAACGCCGGACGCAGCGGCGGCGGCCCCACCGCCGACCTCACCGACGAGCTGTGGGACGACGTCATCGCCACCAACCTCACCAGCGTCTTCCGGCTCACCCGGGAGGTCCTCAGGAACGGCGGCATGCGGGAATCCGGCCGCGGCCGGATCATCAACATCGCCTCCACCGCCGGCAAGCAGGGCGTCGTCCTCGGAGCCCCCTACTCCGCCTCCAAGCACGGTGTCGTCGGCTTCACCAAGGCCCTCGGCAACGAACTCGCCCCCACCGGCATCACCGTCAACGCCGTCTGCCCGGGATACGTCGAGACCCCCATGGCCCAGCGCGTGCGCTCCGGCTACGCGGCCGCGTACGACACCTCCGAGGAGCAGATCATGCGGAAGTTCACCGCGAAGATCCCGCTCGGCCGCTACTCCACCCCGGAGGAGGTCGCCGGCCTGGTCGGCTACCTGACCACCGACACGGCGGCCTCCCTCACCTCCCAGGCCCTCAACGTCTGCGGCGGCCTCGGCAACTTCTGATCCGGAGGGGCGGGCCCGGCGGCGCCCACCGGACGCGGCCCCCTCCTCCGGCGCGACCGCGACGGATTCCCGTGCGCGCCGAATGAATTCCGCCCGGCGCCCTCCGTGCGGCTCTCGAATTCCACTGGAATTCTTTCCGTCGGAATTCGTTCCGACGGAAAAGCTGCGGACGGCCGCCGGGCCGGTGGAGCGGAGCGGTATTCACCGGGCGTTCCGAAGGGACGGCCCGAGTCGGGATCGAGCGTCTCCGGAGAGCCGGGGAACGCGACGCCGGACGTTTCCGGAAGGTACTGCCGAAAGGGCCCGCATGAGCACCGTCGACGAACGGCCGCCGGCGAACGACGGCACCCGCACGCCCGCTTCCGGGAACGCGCCGGACCACCCGCCCCGGCCGGCCGGACCCGCCGGCCCTCCGCCCTCGACGGCGCTGGCGATGGCCTCGATCCACATCTCCCGGGGAAACCCCACGCCCGAGGAGACCGCCGCCGTGGCCGCGCTGCTCATGGCCCGTCTGTGCCGGCTCCACGAGACCGGTCCGTCCGCCGGACCGCGGAGCGGCAGGCTTCCCCACCGGCCCGGACCGGCGTACCGCGCGCCGGGCACCTGGGCCTCCTGACGGCGGCCGTTCCGCCGCCGCGGCACGCGCCGGGGAGGGCGGCCCCGGTCGAGCGGCCCCCGACCGATCCCCGTGAGAGTCCGGAGCACGTCCCGCAACGTCTGGAGAGCCATGTCCCGTCGTCTGTTCACCTCGGAGTCCGTCACCGAGGGACATCCCGACAAGATCGCTGACCAGATCAGCGACACCATTCTCGACGCGTTGCTG
>NZ_JBIAUG010000029.1:0-78704 GCF_042892575.1 Streptomyces sp. NPDC001744 | reverse complement strand
CCGGGGGGCGGGGGGGGGGGGCCGGGTTTCCCCCCCCCCCCCCCCCCCCCCCCCCCCCCCCCCCCCCCCCCCCCCCCCCCCCCCCCCCCCCCCCCCCCCCCGCGCCCCCCCCCCCCCCCCCCCCCCCCCGCCCCCCGCGGCGCCTTTTCCTTTTGCGGGGGAGGGGTTCCGGAGCGGAAATACGGAAATGAAAGTGCCGGTCCTTGCTGCCGCTCCCACTTCCCCTCCGCAGGTGTGTCGAACTCTATTCTTCAGGCATGAAGATTCTCTTGAGCGGAACCGCGTCGGATTCCCATACGTGGAATCTCGTGTACCTCGGGCTCTTCCTGGAGGAGCTGGGGTACGAGGTCGTCGGGCTCGGTCCCTGTGCGGACGCCGACCTCATCGCCGCCGCCTGTCTGCGGCACGCCCCCGACGCGGTGGTGCTCAGCAGCGTCAACGGCCACGGCTACCGCGACGGCCTCGCCGCCGTCCGCCGGCTGCGCGCCGAACCCGCCCTCGCCGCCCTGCCCGTGGTGCTCGGGGGGAAGCTCGGCGTCGCCGGCCACCGCCAGGAGGCGGACGTCGCGCGTCTGCTCGCGGCGGGCTGCGACGCCGTCCTCGGCGAGGACCTGGACGCCCTGCGCGGCTTCCTCGCCGGACCGCGCCGGGAAGTCGCCGGATCGCGCCGGGAGGTCGCCGGACCGCACCGAGGGGTCGCCGGGCCGCACCGGAAGACCGCCGGTTCCCGCGGGGAGGTGCGGGTTTGACCGCCTCCGTCCCCTCCTTCGGGACGTTCGTCGCGAACTCCGCCGCCGCCGGCCGGCTCGTCGTCCAGCCCCGCATGGGCTTCGGCGACCCGGGCCGGATGAGGGACGGGCTCGAACGGACGCGGGCCGCCACCGCCCACACCGCGGGCACCCTGACCGTCGACAGCTACACCCGCGTCGGCGACCTCGCCGCCGCCCGCGCCGCCGTGGCCGAGGGAGCCCCCCTCAACGGCTACCCGATCGCCACCCACGGGCCCGCCACCACCCGCGCCCTCCTCGAAGGGCTCCACGACGAGGACTTCCCGGTCCAGGTCCGGCACGGCTCCGCCCGGCCCGGGGCCATCGTCCGGGCCCTCGCCGCGGCCGGCCTGACCGCCACGGAGGGCGGCCCCGTCTCGTACTGCCTGCCCTACGGCCGCACCCCCCTGCGGGAGTCCGTCGAGGCATGGGCCCGCGCCTGCGAACTGCTCGCCGGCACGGCCCGCCCCGGCACCACCCCCCACCTGGAGAGCTTCGGCGGCTGCCTGCTCGGCCAGCTCTGCCCGCCGGGCCTGCTGGTCGCGACCAGCGTCCTGGAGTGCCTGTTCTTCGCCCAGCACGGGCTGCGCAGCGTCTCCCTGAGCTACGCCCAGCAGACCGACCCCGGCCAGGACGAGGAGGCCGTACGGGCCCTGCGCCGCCTCGCCGCCGAGTTCCTGCCCGCCGGCGTCGAGCACCACGTCGTCCTCTACACGTACATGGGCGTCTTCCCCCGCACCGAACGCGGCGCCACCCGCCTCCTGGAGGCGTCCGCCCGCCTCGCCGTGCGCTCCGGCGCGGGACGGCTGATCGTCAAGACCGCCGCCGAGGCGCACCGCATCCCCACCGTCGAGGAGAACGTCCGCGCCCTGGAGACCGCCGCCGCGGCCGCCGCGCTCGCCGGACCCCCCGCGCCCGACCCCGCGGCGGACGCGGACGGGGAGGCGTGCGGCGAGGTGTACGAGGAGGCGCGCACCCTGGTCGAGACCGTCCTCGATCTCCACCCCGACCTGTCCCGCGCCCTGCCGGCGGCCTTCGCCCGGGGGCTCCTCGACGTCCCGTTCTGCCTCCACCCCGACAACCCCGGCCGCTCGCGCGGCTTCATCGACTCGGCGGGCCGGCTCCGGTGGGCCCGTACCGGCGCCATGCCGATCCCCGCCGACCCGGCCGCCGACGCCGTCCCCCTCACGGCGGACGGCCTGCTCGCCTCCCTCCGCCACGTCTCCGACCGCCACGACGGAGAGCGGCGGCCGGGGGACGACGGGGGAGGGGGCGGCGACCGGGGCCGCCCGAGGACCGCCCCGCTCACCGTCTGACCGCCCGCCGCCCGGCTTCCCGCCACGACCTCTCTCCGGCGGACCCGGCCGTCCCCCCGGGGGACCCGCCCGAACACCCGCCCCGTCCGTCCCCACCCACCACGAACAGGAGCCCCGCCATGGACCAGCCCCTTCCCGCCGGCACGCCGGCCGCGCCGGCCACCCCGCCCCCGCTCGGCGAACACCTCCGCTCACCGCGGCTGAGGTCCGCCATGCTCGTCCAGCAGGAAGTCCTCAGAGCCGCCCGCGACTTCCTGTACGGCGAGGGGTTCACCGAACTCCTGCCGCCGCTCGTCGGCCCCGTCACCGACCCCGGCGGCCGGGGCGCCAAGGCGCTGGACGTCGACTACTACGGACACCCCTACAAGCTGATGACCAGCGCCATCCTCTACAAGCAGGCGTCCCTGCACGGCTTCCCGAAGCTCTTCTACATCGCCCCCAACGTCCGCGTGGAGCCCGAGGAGACCGCCACCACCGGCCGCCACCTCGTCGAGTTCCACCAGATTGACGTGGAGGTCGCCGGCGCGAGCCGCGAGGACGTCCAGGAGATCGCCGCCGGCCTGCTCACCCACGTCACCGAACACGTCTGGACGGCCGTCCCCGAACTCCTCACCGGCCTCGGCCGGCGGGAGGGGGACTTCGCCGACGTCCGCGCGGGCAAGTACGACGTCCGCACCCACGAGGAGGCCGTGTCCCGCCTCCTCGCCTCCGGCCACCCGCAGAACCCCGACGGCGAGATCGACTGGACCGGCGAACGGCTCCTCTCCCTGGAGAGCGACCGCCCCTTCTTCGTCGACGACTACCCCAAGGGCTCCCGGGGCTTCTACGACCGCGAGGACCCCGAACGCCCCGGGGTCCTGCGCAACTTCGACCTGATCGCCCCGCACGGCTACGGCGAGCTGGTCTCCGGCAGCGAACGCGAGTCCGACTACGCCACCCTCGTCACCCGCATGCGGGAGAGCGGCGAGAACCCCGCCAAGTACGCCTGGTACCTCAAGGAGGCCCGCGAGGGCATCCCGGCCAGCGCCGGCTTCGGCATGGGGCTCCAGCGCCTGGTCCGCTTCCTCACCGGGCTCGACGCCCTCTGGCAGGTCAGCGCCTACCCGAAGCTCCCCGGGGCGGTGGCCCCGTGACCGCCCTCGGCGCCCCCGGATTCCCCGAGGCGTCCGTACGCGCCCGGGCCCGGCGCGGCACCGCGGAGGTCTTCCCCGACCCCGCCGCGTACGGCACGCGGCTCTTCGGACCGGGCGGTACGGCAGACGGCACGGGCATCGGCCACGGCTCCGGCGACGCCCTCGACCGGGCGCGCATCGTCCCGCCCGTCTTCATGCCCGAGCGCCTGGAGAAGCTCATCGACCTCGCCCGTGAACCGGAGTTCACCGACGTCGACCTCACCACGCGCACCGGGGGCTTCGCCGCCCGGCTGCCCCTCTACCTCTCCGCCTTCGGCTCCACCCGCGCCGGCAGCGGCGACCTCGCCGTCCACGCGAGCCGGCAGGCCGCCCGCCTCGGCATCCCCATGGTCATCGGGGAGAACATGGTCCCCGTCCACGGCTACCGCCGGGCCGGCGACGCCACCCGCTCCGCCCTGCTCACCCGCATCGAGGCGTACCTCGACGCCGCGCCCGACGGAACCGGCGGCATCGTCGTCCAGCAGTCCACCGAGGACGCCGACTCCGAAGTCTGGAACCTCCTCTACAGCGACCCCGCCACCCGCCCCCTCCTGGACACCGGCCGTCTCGCCTTCGAACTGAAGACCGGCCAGGGCGCCAAACCCGGGCTCGGCGGCATGACCGTCGTCGGCCGCGCCGAGGCCGAACGGCTCGCCCACCGCTTCACCGTCCGCGAGGTCTTCGGCCCCGACGGGGAACACCGGCTCCGCTGCGCCACCCCCGGCACCTTCACCGACGAGATCCTCCGCCAGCAACTCCGCTTCATGCGCAACAACTTCCCCAAGGCCCGCACCTGGGTGAAGTTCCACCCCGGCCGTGACATCGCCCACGCCGCCCGCACCGCCTGGGACGCCGGGGCGGACGCCGTCACCGTCGACGGGGCCGAGGGAGGCACCGGCTGGGCCCCGGGCGTCTTCCTCGACCAGGTCGGCCTGCCCCTCGGCGAATGCCTGCGCCGCGTCGGGCCCCCGGCCGGGTGCCTCCTCGCCGGCGGGGGGATGTGGGAGGGCGGGCGCGTCCTGCGCGCCCTCGCCCTCGGCGCCACCGCCGCCGGTCTCGGCCGGGCCGCCCTGCTCGCCGTCGACGAGGACCCCGAGCACGGCCTGGAACGCCTCGTCGAGAGCATCGCCCTCGAACTGCGCCTGCTGGTGAGCGCGCTGGGCAAGTACGCCGTCGCCGCGCTCGGCCCGGAGGACCTGTGGTGGCCCGAGGGGCATCCGTACGGCTCCCGCCCCGGGCACACCACCGGCCCGCCCGAGCCGGCCGGCCCCGACCGCGCCGGGGCGACGCCGTGACCGCGCGGCGGCCGCGCGGCGGCGGCCGCACGGTCCACGCCCGCTTCTCCGTACGGGAACTCCCCGGCATCGCCGTGACCGTCCCCGGCGAGGGGCCCGGCGGCCCGGACGGCCTCGCCGCCGCGGCCCGGCGGACCGCGCAGCGCGCCCTCGCGGAGGCGGGCCGGGGCCACCTCGGCGGCCGGGTCGAACTCCGCGCCCCGCGCTCCGCCGCCCGGTGCCCGCGCCGGCGGCGCGCGGTCCGCCGGGCCGCCGACCGCGCCGTGGCCCTCGCCGTCGCCGCGGGCCTCCGCGGCGACACCGCGGGCGTCCACGTCGCCGTCCGGCCGCCCGCCCCTCCCCGTACCGCCCCGCCCCGGACGGCTTGCGGACCGCCCTGACCCGGGTCCGTCCCGCCCGCCCGGGTTCCCGGGCCGCTCCGGACCCGGACCGTCACCGATCCCGGGCGGTCCCGCCCCGTCCTCCGACCGCGCCCGTCCCCGAGCCCCTTCGGGCCCGCCCCGTACGCCCGCCCGCTTCCGCGACCCCGACGCGCCCCCGACGACAGAAAGCCGACCCCATGGGAACGACGACCCCCGCCCCTCCCGGCCCCCAGCCCTCCGTCGACTGGCCGCGCGTCAGCAGCCTCGTCGTCGGACAGGCCGCCGTCCAGGCGGGCAGCTTCGCCCTCCTGATCGCCATGAGCTGGACCGCGGTCCAGCTCGGCGGCCGCGGTGCCGTCACGGCGGTCACCCTCGCCGCCACCCTCCCGCGCGCCCTGCTGCTCCTCTTCGGCGGCGCCCTCACGGACGTGCTCGGCCCCCGCGCGGTCCTGCTCCGCGCGACCGGTGTCCGCGTCGCCGTCCTCGCGGCCGGGGCGTTCGTCACCGCCACCACCGAAAGCCTGTGGCCGCTGGTCGCCCTCGCCCTCGCCGACGGCGTCCTGCTCGGCCTCACGGGCCCGGCCTCCGGGGTCCTGCTGCCCCGCCTCGCCTCCCCCGAGCAGCTCGGCCGCGCCAACTCCCTCTTCTCGATGGTGCTGCGCCTGGCGCCCATCGCCGGATCGCCGCTCGGCGCCTGGCTCGTCGTCGCCGGGGGCATCCCCGGAGCCGTCGCGGCCTCCGCCGTCGGCTGTGCCGTCTGGCTGGGGTGCGCCGCCCACGTGACCCGCGGCATGACCCGCCCCGAACGCCCCCCGCAGGGGCCCTCCCTGCTCTCCCGGAGCGGCGACGGGTTCCGCCTCCTGGCCGCCCACCCGCGCCTGCGGTGGATGTTCGTCGCCTGCTTCTGCATGGACCTGGCGTTCCTGTGGCCCGCCGAGGTCGCGCTGCCCCTGCGCGCCACCGACCGGGGCTGGGGCGTCGGCGCCGTGGCCATGGTCCTGGTCGCCTTCGGCGCCGGCGCGCTCGCCTCCGCCGCTCTCGGCGCGCTCCTCGCCCACCGCATCCCGGCCCACGCCAAACTGGTGGTGACCGGAACCGGCCTCGCGGCCGGCATGGCGGCCATGGCGCTCGTCCCCACCGCCCCCGTGCTCGCCGCCACGGCCGGCGCCGTCGGCCTCCTGTCCGGACTCAACGCCCCCGCCCTCGTCACCGCCTACCAACAGGCCGTCCCCGAAGGCCGGATGGGCGCCGCGATGTCCACCTTCACGCTCTCCGGCATCGGCGCGGCACCCCTCTCCCTGGCCCTCTTCACCCCCGTCTCGCTGCACCTCGGGGTGACCGGGACCTGGCTGCTCTGCGCGGGCCTCGCCCTCCTGTCCCCGATCGCCGCGGCCGTCGCCCTGCGCGGCGGCGGTACGGACCCGGCCGCTCCGCGCGCCGGAGCCCGTGCCCGTACCGCACCGGAGATCACCGCCACTTCCGTGTGAGGCAGACATGATCCGACCGGTTCTTCCGTCCCCGCCCGCCCTGCCCCCGCCCGCCCCTCCTCCGGGGGGTCCGCTGGCCCCGGCAGCGCTGCCGCCCCTCACCGGGGTGCTCCCCGAACCGTCCGCGCTCCGGCCGGCGCGTCCGGAGCTGTGGCTGGTGGCCACCGAGGTCCACCAGGAGGCCGTCGGCCGGTACGGCTCCCTCGTCCTGGACGGGACGGAGCTGGCCCGTGCCGAGGAGTTCCGCCGGCCCGCCGACCGGGCCACCTACCTGTGCGCGCACGCGGGGCTGCGCCGCCTGCTCGGCGCCCGCCTGGGGATCGCGCCCCGGGCCGTGTCGGTGGCCCGCGCGCCCTGCCCCTGCTGCGGCGAGCCGCACGGCCGTCCCGTACTGCCCGGCGGGCGCCTGCACTTCTCGCTCTCGCACTGCGAGGGGCTGAGCCTGATCGCCCTCGCCTCCACCCCGGTCGGGGTGGACATCGAGCGCGTGCCGCCGCCGCACACGGCCGAGGAGGCCGAGGAGGTGCTCCACCCGGCGGAGTCGGCGGAGCTCGCCGTCCTCGCCCCGGCCCGCCGCCCCGGCGCGTTCACCCGGGTGTGGACGAGGAAGGAGGCGTACCTCAAGGGGCTCGGGACCGGACTCGGCGCCGACCCGTCGGCCGACTACGTGGGTGCCGGACCGGTCCCCGCCGCCCCGGCGGGATGGTTCCTCGCCGACGTGCTCGTCCCGGACGGCCACCGGGCGGCGGTGGCCGTGCGCCTGTGACGGCCGGGACCGTTCCGCCGCCCGGCGGGCGGGACGCCTTCGCACGCGGCGGCGGGGCCGCGTGCGAAGGCGCCGGAGGGCCGTCAGCTGGCGCGGTTGTAGATCGCGGTGCCGGGGCAGGCGGTGTAGCCGAGACGGGCGCCGCAGCCGGAGTACTGGCCGGAGCCGTTCGACCACGTCCAGCCGCCGATGGTGCGGCCGTTCAGCCAGGTGTACTGGCCGACGTAGTTGGCGTCGTACGTGCGCAGGCTCCAGTGCACGTGGGCCCCGGTCGCGGAACCGCCGGCACAGGTGTCGGTGCCGATGCTGCCGAGCAGGGCGCTGCGGGAGATCGCCGTCCCGTTGTAGTAGGTCGTGTTCCGCATGTGGTAGTAGTCCGTGGAGAAGCCGCCGGGGTGGATCACCCGGGTCCAGCCGCCGCCGGCGCCGCACATCGAGGTCGCCGTGCCCTCGCGGGACGAACGGACCAGACCGCTGGCGTTGCCGCCGGCGAAGTCGAGGGCGCTCCAGTAGCCGGTCGCGCCGTCGTGCGCGTGCGGGCCGCCGGTCAGGGTCATGTAGTAGTCGGGCATCCAGGGCAGCAGCAGTCCGTTGGTGTTGGCCTGGGCCCCGGCCGGCGACAGCTGCGGCGTCGTCCTGCGCTCGGCGTACGCCGTCATGGTCCGCCGTTCCGCCGCGCCGACCAGCGGGGACCGGGCCACGTGGTCGGCGAACTCGCGGTCGCCCTCGAGGCCCGCGACCCAGCGTCCGTCCTCGCGGTGGGCGAGGTAGAGCCAGCCCTCGGGCGCGCCGTGCCGCGTGCGGGACGCCTCGACGTAGGCGACGCCGCGGGCCCAGTCGCCCGCGACGGCGCGCACGTCGACGACCACCTCGCGGCCCTCGGCGGCGAGCTTGCCGACGGCGGCGGCCGGAGCGAGGCCCCTGGCGTCGTGGAACCGGGAGAGGACGTCCGCGGAGACGGCGTCCACCAGCGCCCCGCGCTCGGTGCCGAGGCGGCCGGCGACGGAGGCCGGCATCTTCACGGTGACACCGGCGGACGGTGAACCGGCGGCGACGGCCGGGCGCGTGGGCGAACTTCCGGGGGTCGCCGGCGCCGACGGCGCGACGGCGAGCAGCCCGGTGACGGCGAGTGCGGTGACGGTGATTCTCGCGGAGAGACCGGAGAACATGGGCGGTACCCCTTTTCTTCGGGTTTCCTTCGGGTTTCCTTCGGGTTTTCTTCGGATTTCCTTCGGGTCTCGTGCTTCGTACGGGTCGCGTGCGGGCTTGCGGCGGAGTGCCCGCGGGGCGGGCGGCGGGGGCGGGTGTCCGGCGCGGACGCGGTCACCGTGGGCGGGCATCCGGCCGCTCCGTCCCGTGGCCCGGGCGCGTCGGTGTCGGGGATCTCCGGGAAGGCGTGTGGCCGGGAACGGCGGCCACCGGTCCGGGCGGTTCCGGGGAGAGGGTGCGAAGCACGTCCGCGCGTCGACCCGCTCCCCTCCCCTTTGACATGTACCTGCAAGAGTGTGGCGTCCCTGGTCAACGCGCGTCAACCACGTCGGAGCGCCGTCATTTGTCGGCCCAATGACGCCGGGGCGAAGGCCGTTCCGGAGGCGGTGGGGGGCGGGGCGTCCGGGGCCGGTCAGGGGCTGTCGCCGGGGTGATGGACGCTCAGGTCGCCGTGGGCCGCCAGGGCGGCGGCCGGGTCACCGGGTTCGTGCCGCAGCGTCGAGTCCAGGAAGGCGAGGGTGATCGCGGCCACGACGCGCGGACTCCCGGCGCGGCCCCGGGAGCCGACCACCGAGGGCACGGGCGGCAGGTACAGGGGGCCGTCCATGAAGGTGAGGTGCGTGGTGCCGGGGACGGTGAGCCGGTAGCTCGTCGCGGTGCCGGCCGCGAGGGCCCGGGTGAGGCGGGGCAGGTAACGCGGGTCGGTTTCGGGCGTGATGGCCTGGGTGAGCGCGAGCACCGGCCGGCGCAGGGCGGGGGAGAGGGGCCCGTGGGGGTAGCCGTCCAGGTCGACGACGGCGTCGAAGCGGCCGTCCTGCCGGGCCGCCTGCAGGGCGGCGGCCCCGCCCATGGAGTGGCCGGTGACCGCGACCCGGCCGGTGTCCAGGCGCCCGGCCGGCGGACCGGCGGTCCCGTCGCGGTCCAGCCGTTCCAGCCGGGTGAGGACGAAGGAGAGGTCGGCGGCCCGGACGGCCGTCCAGGCGGCCGCGGCCCTGTCGTCCTCCTCCCGGTCCCCGGTGGAGGCGGTCCTGGAGCGGATCGTCCGGCCGTCGGCGAGGACGACGGCCGAGGAGTCGTACGGGTGGTCGAGGGCGGCGACCACGTAGCCGTGGCTGGCCAGTTCCTCCGCCCAGGCGGTGTTCTGGGTGCGCACCCCGCCCGCCCCGGGGGAGAACAGCACGACCGGGAACCGTTCGTTCCCCCCGGCCGCCGGGGCGTCGAAGACCGAACGGGTGCGGGCGCGCGGGACGCCGTCGACCAGGAAGCCCGGCAGGCCGACCCCACGGGCCAGGGCCTCGGAAACGATGCGCGCCTCGTGCTCCGTGCGGCCGAGGTACTGGGCCCGCGGCGCGTTCGCGGGGCTCTTCCGCGCGGGGTACCAGAGCTGGACCACGACCGTGCGCCGGTCGTGCGGATCGGCGGTGAAGGTCTCGGGGCGGCCCGGGTCGGTCCACTGCAGCACACGGGTGCCGACCGCGAAACGGCCCGACGGCTCGGGGAACACGGGCACGGGAAAGGCCCACGCGGCGACCGGGCCCGCGGCGATCAGGACGACGCAGGCCACCGATCCCGGCAACGCCACCCACCACCGGACCCGCCGCACCGGCCGGCCGGCGCGACGCCGCAGCAGGGGGGAGAGGGCGAACGGCAGCGCGACGGCGGCGCCCGCCAGGACGGGCAGCATCTGCCAGCGGATTCCCACCGCGCCCAGCACGAGCGCGGACGGCACGAGAACCGCCACCGCCGCGACCGTGACGCGCGGGCGGGCGGCGGGAGGGAGCCGACCTGCCACCACCAGCGCGACGGCGGCCGCCAGGACGAGGAGTTCCGGAGGGGACACGTACAGTCCCGCGATGATCTCGGTCACCCGGTCATCCTCCGGGCGGGACGCACGGCGCCGCATCGCCCCCGGGTCGCCACCGCGTACGACCGGAGTCGCCCTCCGGAGCGCGCCGCCGTACGACCGGAGTCGCATCCGGACTCCCGCCGGTGCGGCCGGAGCCGCCGGAGCCGCCGGACGCGCCGGGCGAACGGCCGCTCCGGCGCTTCTCCGGAGGCGGACGTCCGGGCCGCGTCCGGGCACGGAGGTCGCGCCCGACCCATAGCTTGGTCTAGACCAAGCCGGGTACGCTTTCGTCGCCGGTCCTGGCCTTCCCCGTGGCCATGGAGTCGTTGCTTGACATGCTCATGCCTGTCCTGCTCCTGGGCGGGCAGACGCGAACCCCCACGAAGGAGTCGTCATGAAGAGCAAGAAGACGCTGGCCGCCGTCATCGGCGCGGGGATCGCCCCGCTCCTGGCCGTGAGCCTGCCGGCCGGCGGCGCCAACGCGCACGGCTACATCTCCTCGCCCCCCAGCCGGCAGGCCCAGTGCGCGGCCGGCGTGGTCCCCTGCGGTTCCATCAAGTACGAACCGCAGAGCGTCGAGGGCCCCAAGGGCCTGATGAGCTGCAGCGGAGGGAACGCCGCCTTCGCCGAGCTCGACAACGACAGCAAGGGCTGGAAGGTCACCCCGGTCGGCCGGACGACCAGCTTCAACTGGCGGCTGACGGCACGCCACGCCACCAGTACCTGGCAGTACTACGCGGGCGGCCGGAAGATCGCGGAGTTCGACGACGGCGGCGCCCGGCCGGGCGCGACCGTCACCCACCAGGTGAACTTCGGCAGCCTGACCGGCCGGCAGAAGGTCCTGGCCGTGTGGAACATCGCGGACACCGCCAACGCCTTCTACGCCTGCGTGGACGTCAACGTGAGCTGACGCGGCGGCACCCGCCCGGCCCCGCCGGGCCGGAACGGCCCCACCGGGACCGGCCGGTGTCCCGGTGCCCGGAGCGGACGGCACGCAGTCCGCTCCGGGCACCTCCTCCCCACTCGGATGCCCGGATGCCCGGACGCCGGGACGACCGGACCCGGGCGCCTTCGGACGACCCCACGGAAGCACGCGTGAAAGGGCGGGTACGGCGGTGAAGAGAGTCGGCGAGCGAAACCCGCGCCCCCCTCGGGGGCCCGCTCCGGAGGGAACCGGGAACGGCGGACGGGTCACCCGGACGATCCGGTCCCTGACCCGCTGGGCCCGGAGGAGCGGTCCGGTCCTCCTCGGGGTCTGCGTGGGCGCGGTGTTCCTCTGCTTCGGAGTCCTCAAGTTCTTCCCCGAGGCCAGTCCCGCCGAGGGGGTGGCCGTCCGGACCGCGACGAAACTCACCTTCGGCCTGCTGCCTCCGGACGCGCTGCTGCGGACGCTGGCGGTGGCCGAGACGGCCATCGGCCTCGGCCTCGTCACGGGAGTGCTGCTCCGCGTGGCCCTGGCGGGGTTCTTCGCCCACATGACCGGCGTCTTCTCCGCGCTCCTGCTGCTCCCCGGGGAGATGTGGCAGGAGGGCGTGCCGGTCCCCACCCTGGAGGGCCAGTACGTCATCAAGAACGTCGCCCTGGTCGCGGCCTGCCTCGTGGTGGCGGCGGACGAACGGGGCCGACCGGCGCCGCGAGGACGCCCGGGGCGCCGGAGCGCGCGACGACGGCCCGCCCCGGACACCGCGACCCCCGCCGAACAGCCCGCGAACCGCCCTCCGTCCGGGAGGGACGGTCACGAGGACGCTGCCGTCACGACCGCCCGCCGGGCCTCCGGCCGTCGTCCCCCCACCAGCCGGGTCCACCGGCCGTCCCCTCGGAACGAGGTCCCGTGAACCGATACGCAACCGTCGCCCGCACCGCCGCCGTGACCCTGCTCGCCACCGGTCTCGCCACCGCCCCGGCGTCCGCCGCCCCCGCCGCCGGGGCGAAGGCCCGCGTCGGCGCCGACCGGACGACCCGCTCGATCGTCTTCACCGCCGCCGCGGGACAGGTCAACGACCTCCACGTGATCCCCATGGACCTCGGCGCCGGAGTCCGGCGGATCGGCTTCCGCGACGCGGTCCCGCTCACCCCCGGCGACCACTGCGCGTACCTCGAACCCGGGAACGACACCTTCGTCGTCTGCGAACTGCCCACCGGCGGCTCCCGGCCGGACAGGATCGACGTCTTCCTCGGCGACCGCGACGACACGATCGTCACCGGCGACCCCGCGGTCGCCACCGTCAGCGGCGGCCCCGGTGACGACACCCTGCACGCCCACACCGCGCACACGGTACGGGGCGACGCGGGCGACGACATGGTCATGGGGCGCGCGGTCCTGGACGGCGGCGACGGCGCCGACCACCTGATGGGCGACGAGGGCGACCAGCGGATGCGGGGCGGCCCGGGCGACGACGTGATCGAGGCGTACGAGGGCGCGGACGTCGTGCACGCCGGCCCGGGCGACGACCACGCCCTGGGCGGAGACGGCGACGACATCGTCCTCGGTGGTCCGGGCGACGACACCCTGGACGGCGGGGAAGGCGACGACCTGGTCGCCGGCGGTCCCGGGAGGGACGCCGCAGAAGGCGGCCCGGGCCGCGATGTCGTCCTGCGGTAGCCGCGCCCCCCCGGCGGTGGCCGTTCCTCCGGTTTCCCGGAGGAACAGCCGCGCGAAACCGGTCGGCGGGGCCTCGGCGGAAGAGCCCACCGCCCCGGCCGCCGGGTCCGCGCCTTCCGGCACGGCCGCTTCGCAACCGGTGGAAATCGCATTCGAGAAAAGCGTTTTATGCCTTGCTGCGGTTGCCTCCGTTCCGCCCGGACGAAGGAGGAAAGCGTGTTCACCGTGGAGGAAATACCGGAATTCCGCATCGCCTGCCTGAGGCGAACTGGTCCGTACGGGGAAGCCAACGGAAAGCAGATGGAAAGCCTCAAGTCCTGGGCCGCCGCGAACGGCCTGCTGCGCGCCGACTCCGCCGTCCTGGGCATCGCCCGCGACGACCCCGCCCGCACCCCGCCCCGCGACTGCCGCTACGACGCCTGCCTCGTGCTGCCCGAGGACGCCGAGGGCCGTCGCCCCGAGATCCTGGAGACCCGCCTCGCCGGCGGTCGCCACGCGGTCCTCACCACCGCGCACACCCCCGAGGGCCTCGCACACGCCTGGTCCGGCCTGTTCGACCGCCTCGCGGCCCAGGGCCTCACCCCCGACGCCACCCGCCCCGTCCTCGAACGGTACCGGCCCCGGCTGCTCGCCCGGCACTTGTGCGAACTCTGCGTCCCCGTCCTGTGATCCGGACCGCCGGTCGCGTCCACCGCTTCCGTGTCCGAAGGCAAGTGTGCGCCGAAAGCCAATGGTTGGACGCCCATCGCCAAGGAACTCCACCTCCCGAACCGCCACACTTGCGCAGGTGAGCGCGCCCCGCCGGTTTCCGGGAGGGACGCGCGATGTCCACGCCTCGTCCCACGGGAGGGTTCATGCGTCATCGCAGTCTGACGGCACTTGCCGGAGCCGCGCTACTGGTGGGAGGAGGCCTGGTGACGGCCCCGTCCGCGGAGGCGGCGTCCCGTACCGTCACCCTGAAGACCAGCGACAGGGCCCCCGGCGGTACCGCCACCCTCAAGGTCGAGTGGTGGGGCTACAGCGACGGCCAGTGGAACTGGCGCGTCACCGGAACGGTGAAGGACGTCGAGGCCGACGGCTGGTGCGCCCAGGTCCGGGTGAAGTCCGACGACTACGTCCACCACGTGGACCCCATCGCCTGCCCCAAGGGCACCCGGAAGAACATCAGGATCCAGGGAACGGCCGCCAGGGCGACCGTGCAGGTCTGCCTGACCAAGGACGGTTCCGCCGTGGACTACTGCAGCCGTTGGGCCTGAAGGCACTTCCCGGCGGGCCGGGTTCCTTTCCGGGGCCCCGGCCGGTGCGGCTCGATCCGCACCGGCCGGAGGACGGGGCGGGTCGCGAAAGCGGCCCGTCGCCCCGGGTGAACCGGCCACCGGTCACGATCCCCCGCGCGCCGTCGCGCGGCTGACGTTCACGCCGGTGGGGCGGCCGCCCCACGCCGAACACGGTCCCGGGGCCGGCGAGAGCGAGACGCGGCGGGAAACCCGCACGGTCACACCGCGACACGCCCCCCCGCACGGGCCGGACCGTACGCCGCCGGGTGCGGAGCGAAAGTCGACGGTCCGGCGCCGTTGCCCTCGGGCCGAACGGACGGATAGCCTGCCCGATGGCATGTGACATTGCACTAGGGGGTGGGTGTGAAGGTCGTCGTCGTGGGCGCGGGCATCGTGGGCGCCGCGTGCGCTTTCCACGCCGCCTCCGCGGGGCTGGACGTCACGGTCGTCGACCGGGGACCCGTCGGCGCGGGCACGACCGGCCGGGGGGAGGGCAACGTCCTCCTGTCCGACAAGGAACCCGGGCCCGAGCTGGACCTGGCCCGGCTCAGCCGCGTCCTGTGGGACGAGGCGGGCGAGGAACTCGGCCCCGACACCCTCGAACTGGAGGCCAAGGGCGGTCTGGTCGTCGCCGGCACGCCCCGCGCGCTCACCGCCCTGCGGGCCTTCGCGGCACGCCAGACGGCCGCCGGCGTCCGCGCCGAGGCCGTCGACCGCGTCGTCGCCCTCGAACCGCACCTCGCCCCCGGTCTCCCCGGAGGTGTCCACTACCCGCAGGACGCCCAGGTGCAACCCGTCCTCGCGGCCGTCGCACTGCTGCGCGCGGCGGTCCGGCACGGAGCCCGCACCCGCACCGGCGAGGTCCTCGCGGGAACCACCGGACGGGACGGACGGATCACCGGGGTCCGCACCGCCGACGGCACCGTGCTGCCCGCCGACGCCGTGGTGAACGCCGCGGGAACCTGGGGCGGCGAGGTCGGCCGCCGGCTCGGCGCGCCCCTGGAGATCCTGCCGAGACGCGGCTTCGTCCTCGTCACCGAACCGCTGCCGCCGATGGTCCGCCACAAGGTCTACTCCGCCGACTACGTGGCGAACGTCGCCTCCGACGGCGCGGGCCTGGAGACCTCGTGCGTGGTCGAGGGCACCCGCGGGGGCACGATCCTGATCGGCGCCAGCCGGGAGCGCGTCGGCTTCGACACCACCATGAACCCGGCCGTCGTCACCGCGCTCGCCGCCGGGGCCTGCCGTCTCTTCCCCTTCCTGCGCGACGTCCACCTGATCCGCGCCTACCGGGGGTTCCGCCCGTACTGTCCGGACCACCTGCCGGTCGTCGGCCCCGACCCCCGGGTCCCGGGAGTGCTGCACGCCTGCGGCCACGAGGGCGCGGGCGTCGGCCTCGCCCCCGCGACCGGCGCGCTCGTCACCGCCCACCTCCTCGGCCGGTCCTGGCGCGGAGCCGACCCGGCCGCCCACCCGGGCCTCCTGCCCGACCGACTCCTGACCACCGGAGGTGTGCCCGCGTGACCGAACTGACCGTGGACGGCGAACGGCTGCCGTTCGTACCGGGCCAGACACTGGCGGCGGCGTTCGTCGCGTCGGGCCGGACGGCCTGGAGGACGACCCGTACCGGAGGACGCCCCCGGGGGATCTTCTGCGGGATCGGCGTCTGCTTCGACTGTCTGGTGACCGTCGACGGACGGGGCGGGCAGCGCGCCTGCCTGGTGGAGGCCCGCGCGGGCATGACCGTGACGACCGGGGAGGGCGGCGATGGACGGGACCGGTGACCTCGTGGTCGTGGGCGCGGGCCCGGCCGGCATGGCGGCCGCCGCGACCGCCCTCGACGGGGGGCTGCGCGTCGTGCTCGTCGACTCCGGGGCCGCGCCCGGAGGACAGTTCTGGCGCCACCCCCCGCGGCACGCCCGGAAGACCCTCCCGGCCGCCGGCCCGTACCACGGGCTCGGCACCTACCGCGCGCTGTGCGCCACGCTCTCCGCCCACGCGCGCACCGGCAGGCTCTCCCTGCTGCTGAACCACCACGTGTGGACCGCCGCCCGCGACGGGGACGGGTTCACCGTCCACGCCGTGGACCGCGGCGGAGCGGCCGGGGAGCGGGCCGTGGTGCTGCGCGCCCCGGCCCTGCTGGTGGCGACCGGCGCGTACGACCGCCAACTCCCCTTCCCCGGCTGGGACCTGCCCGGCGTGCTCACGGCCGGAGGACTCCAGGCCCTGCTCAAGGGCGGAGGAGTCGTCGCCGGAGGCCGGGTCGTCCTCGGCGGGACCGGCCCCTTCCTGCTGCCCGTCGCCGCCGCCCTGGCCGCGCGGGGCGCCGAGGTCGCCGCCGTGTGCGAGGCCGCCGCGCCCTCGGCCTGGCTGCGCCACCCCTCGCCCCTGCTGCGCAATCCCGCCAAGTGGGCCGAGGGCGCCCGGTACGCGGGCACCCTCGCCCGGTACCGCGTACCGTTCCTGACCCGCACCGCGATCGTCGCCGCCGAGGGGGAGGGCCGGGTCGCCGCGGTGCGCGTCGCCTCCGTGGACGCCGACGGCACACCGCTGCGGGGCACCGAACGCCGGATCGAGGCCGACACCGTGGGCGTCGGCTGGGGCTTCGTGCCCCAGCTCGACCTGCTCGTGCCCCTCGGCTGCGACCTCGCCGACGCGGGCGACGGGACCGTGGCCGCGGCCGTCGACGAGGGACAGCGCACCACCGTGTCCGGGCTCTACGCGGCGGGCGAGACCTGCGGCGTGGGCGGGGCCGCGCTCGCGGTGAGCGAGGGGCGCGTCGCCGCCGTGTCCGTGCTCGCCGACCTCCGCGCGCCGGGAGCGCCCCACCGCCGGCGCCTGGCCGCCGAGCGCGCCGCCGTGGCCCGGCACCGCGCCTTCGCCCGCGCGACGGCCGAGGTGCACCCCCTCCCGCCGGCATGGCCCTCGTGGCTGACCGACGACACACCGGTCTGCCGGTGCGAGGAGGTCGCCGCGGGCACGGTGCGGTCGGTGTGCGCCGACGGCTCGGCGGCCGACCACCGGCAGGTCAAACAGCTGACGAGGGCGGGCATGGGCTGGTGCCAGGGCCGGATCTGCGGCCCCGCCGTGCACGCCCTCACGCGCGCCGGCGGGCCCTACGTCCCCACGGAACGGCTGATCGCGACCCCCGTCACGCTCGGCGCGCTCGCCGGGCTCCCCGCACCCGTCCCCGGCCGGGGCGAACCCGCCCCCGACACCCACCCAGGAGATTCCATGGACCACCCCCGCATGCCCTGGCACGGCGTCCTCGTCGCGACGAGCCTCCCCTTCGACCAGAATCTCGCCGTGGACCACGGCGCCTTCGGGGAGAACGTCGCCCGGCTCGCCGAACAGGGCCTGCACGGCGTCGCCCCGAACGGCTCGCTGGGCGAGTACCAGACCCTGACCGACGCCGAACGCGACCGCGTCGTGGAGACCGCCGTGGCGAACGCTCCCGAGGGCTTCACGGTCATGCCGGGCGTGGGGGCGTACGGCGCGATCGAGGCCGGACGGCACGCGCGGTTCGCCAGGGACGCGGGCTGCGGGGCCGTCATGTGCCTTCCCCCCAACGGCTATCGGGCCGACGACCGGTCCGTCCTCGAACACTTCGAGACGGTGGCGGCGGCCGGCCTTCCGGTCGTCGCGTACAACAACCCCGTCGACACCAAGGTCGACCTGCGCCCGGACCTGCTGGCCAAGCTGTACGCCGAGGGGTTCATCGTGGGCGTGAAGGAGTTCTCCGGCGACGTCCGGCGCTGCTACGCCATCAGTGAGCTGGCACCCGGCCTCGATCTCCTGATCGGCACCGACGACACCGTCCTCGAGGTCGCCGTCGCCGGCGCCAAGGGCTGGGTCGCGGGCTATCCGCAGGTCTTCCCGCGCGCCTGCCTCGCCCTCTACGAGGCGTCCGTGCGCGGCGACCTCGACACCGCGCTCCCGCTCTACCGCAGGCTCCACCCCGTGCTGCGCTGGGACAGCAGGACCGAGTTCGTCCAGGCGGTCAAGCTCGGTCAGGACATGACCGGCCGTCGCGGCGGCGCGTGCCGTCCGCCGCGACGGGCCCTGGACCCGGAGACCGAGGCCGTCGTGCGCGCCGCGACGCAGGCCCTCATCGACGCCGGGGTGAACTGACGTGCGCTCCCTCGTCTGCTACCACGCCGTGGACTCGCACACCGAGGGGATGCCGACCCGGGTCGTCACCGGCGGGGTGGGGGTGCTGCCCGGTGCGACGATGGCCGATAGGCGGCTGCGGTTCGTGGCGGAACGCGACCGGCTGCGCACCCTGCTCATGTGCGAGCCCCGTGGTCACGCCTCCATGTCGGGGGCCCTCCTCCAGCCGCCGACCCGGCCGGACGCCGACTTCGGCGTGCTGTTCATCGAGGTCTCCGGGTGCCTGCCCATGTGCGGGCACGGCACCATCGGCGTGGCGACGGTCCTGGTGGAGACCGGCATGGTCGAGGCGGTCGAGCCGGAGACCCTGATCCGCCTCGACACCCCCGCCGGGCTGGTCACGGCACGGGTCGCGGTGCGGGACGGGCGGGCCGAGTCGGTCACCCTGGAGAACGTCCCCTCCTACAGCCACGCGCTGGACCAGGTCGTGGAGGTCGAGGGGTACGGCGAGGTCCGTTACGACATCGCCTACGGCGGCAACTTCTACGCCTTCGTGCGCACCGAGGACCTCGGCATCCCCTTCGGCCGCGAGCACAAGCAGCGGCTGCTCGACGCCGGACTGGCGATCATGGAGGCGATCAACACGCGGAACCCGGTGGCGCATCCGGAGGACCCGGCCATCGACGTCTGCCACCACGTCTACCTGGAGGCTCCCGGCTCGACCCCGCAGCACTCGCGGCACGCCATGGCCATCCACCCGGGGTGGTTCGACCGCTCGCCGTGCGGGACGGGGACCAGCGCGCGGATGGCGCAGCTCCACGCGCGGGGACTGCTCGGGACCGGCCGGGACTTCGTCAACGAGTCCTTCATCGGATCGCGCTTCACCGGCCGGATCCTCGGTGAGACCACGGTCGGCGGCCGGCCCGCCGTGCTGCCGTCGGTCACCGGACGCGCCTGGATCACGGGGACCGCGCAGTACCTGCTCGATCCCACGGACCCCTACCCGGCGGGGTTCGCCCTCTGAACGGCGGCGACGAAGGCGACGGCGGTCGCGGACGTACGGGCCGGCCTCCGGGCGGGAGGCCGGCCCCGCGTCAGCGGACGCCCGCCCCGCGAGGGGCGGCAGCGTCCCCGGCCCGTTTCCTCCGCGTCGCCCACAGGGTGCGCACGTGCGCGAGGTGGCGTCGCATGTACTCCTCGGCGCCCTCCGCGTCCCCGGAGATCATGATGTCGAGAAGCGCGGTGTGCTCCTCCGCCGAACCCACCAGCGACCCCGAGTGGGACAGGTCGGCGAGCCCGTACAGCCGGGAGCGCTTGCGCAGTTCGGCCACGGTCTCCACGAGGCGGGCGTTGCCCGCCAGGGCGAGCAGGTCGAGGTGGAAGCGGCGGTCCGCCTCCAGGTAGCCGATCAGGTCGCCCCGCTGGGCGGCGGCCACGATCTCCTCCGCCACGGGGCGCAGCGCCTCCAGCTGCTCCCGCGTGGCGGACCGGGTCACCCGGCCGATGGTGGGGATCTCGACGAGCGAACGGATCTCGGTGTACTCGTCCAGGTCGCGTTCGGAGAGTTCGGTGACGCGGAAGCCCTTGTTGCGCACCGCCTCGACCATGCCCTCGCGGACGAGGTCCAGCATGGCCTCGCGCACCGGTGTGGCGGAGACGCCGTACTCCGCGGCCAGGGCGGGGGCCGAGTAGACCGTGCCGGGCTTCAGGTCTCCCGATATCAGCGCCGCGCGAAGGGCGTTGGCCACCTGGTCGCGCAGGTGCTCCTGGACCGGGAGGAGTGCGCGGGGCTTCGTTCCACTCATGTGCTCCCCTTCGGCTCTTTGTGAACGGAGCATACAATGTCACGTTGCGCGGGGATGCCGCCGGGGGCGGCGCGGAAGCCGCCGGTCGGACGCCCGTCCCGCCCGCGCGGAGACGCCCCCGGTGGGGGAGAGGGGTGCGGCGGGCGGCCCGCGAAGGGCCCGCCGACGGCGCGGCAGGGGGCGAAGGGCGCACCGCGGCGGATTCCGCCCCCGTATGCCGGCCCGTCAGGTCCCGTTCCCCCGGCCGTTGTAACGAATTCGGCCGAACGCCTTCCATGTGACGTGTGAACTGTGCAATTTTACATGGCACAGGTTGTGAGCATGTCAATCGCACCCCGGGCCGCACCGTGCCCGCCGCCGGGCACGGGATCCCGGCCCACGACCTGTTCACCCCGTCGGTCACGCGATCGCGTGCCCCGATCCCCCCACGGGAGGAACACGTGAGAACCCCACTCGTCCGCAGAGGCATGGGCGCCGTGCTGCCCCTGGCCCTCGCCGGAATCCTGGGCGCCGGGCTGCTCGCGCAGCCGGCCCAGGCCCTGCCGGCCGCCACGGCACCGAACGCCTCGCAGCCCTCCCGCCCCGGCATACCGGCCGATCCCGCCCCCAGGGCGGGGTCGGCGTCCGACCCGGACGCCGGACATGTGCGCGAGGGCCGGCTGACGGCGCCCCAACTCCCCCCGCTGAGCGCCGACAGAGCACCGCTCACCCAGGAGTACGACCGCCACGACGCCGCACCGGAGCCCGCCGCGTCGGCGAAGGCACCCGCACGGACGACCACCGCCGCCGGAGCGGCGTGCGACCCGGCCGACTTCACCGGCCGTACCGGAAGCGAACTGGTCCGGCGGATCAAGGCGTCCACCACCGAGTGCGTCAACACCCTGTTCAACCTGACCGGTGACAACGCCCGGCTGGCCTTCCGCGAACCCCAGATGGTGTCCGTCGCCCAGGCGCTCCGCGACGACTCCGCGCACTACCCGGGCGACGCGAGCACCGGGACCCCGCAGCTCGTGCTCTACCTGCGCGCCGGGTACTACGTACAGTGGTACCACCCGGACGCCGTCGGCGATTACGGCAGCACCCTGAAGACCGCGATCCGCTCCGGTCTCGACGCCTTCTTCGCGAGCCCCCGCTCCCGTGACGTCACCGACGCCAACGGCGAGACGCTGGCCGAGGCGGTCACCCTGATCGACAGCGCCCAGGAGAACGCCCGGTACATCCCCGTCGTCGAGCGGCTCCTCACGGACTACGACTCCACCTGGAACGCGTCCTGGTACATGCTCAACGCGGTCAACAACGTGTACACGGTGACCTTCCGCGGCCACCAGGTGCCCGAGTTCGTCAGCGCGGTCCAGTCGGACCCGGGCCTCGTCGACACCCTGTACCGCTTCGCCGCCGACCACCTGGCCCTGCTGGGCACCGACCGGTCGTACCTGACCTCCAACGCCGGCCGCGAACTGGCCCGGTTCACCCAGTACACCGGCCTGCGGAGCAAGGTCCGGCCGCTGGCCGCCGGCCTGCTCGGACAGAGCTCCATGACGGGACGCACCGCACCCCTGTGGGTCGGCGTCGCGGAGATGGTCGACTACTACGACAGGGCGAACTGCTCCGCCTACGGCACCTGTGACCTCCAGGAGCGCCTCAAGAGCGCGGTCCTGCCGATCCGTCACACCTGCGGTCCCGGCCTGCGCATCCTCGCCCAGCAGACGACCCCCGCCGAACTGGGCGCGAGCTGCGCCAGCCTCCTCAAGCAGGACGAGTACTTCCACGCGGTCGCACGGGACGCCGGTCCGGTCGCCGACGACAACAACACCACCCTCGAAGTGATCGTCTACGACTCCAGCACCGACTACCAGACCTACGCCGGCGCGATGTACGGGATCGACACCAACAACGGCGGCATGTACCTGGAGGGCGACCCCGCCGCCGCCGGCAACCAGCCCCGGTTCATCGCCTACGAGGCCGAGTGGCTGCGCCCGGAGTTCCAGATCTGGAACCTCAACCACGAGTACACCCACTACCTCGACGGCCGCTTCACCATGTACGGCGACTTCACCGCCAACATGAGCACCCCCACCGTCTGGTGGGTGGAGGGCTTCGCCGAGTACGTCTCGTACTCCTACCGCGGCCTGCCCTACACGGCGGCGATGACCGAGGCGGGCCTCGGCACGTACTCCCTGAGCACCCTCTTCTCCACCGACTACGACCACGGCACCACGCGGGTCTACCGCTGGGGCTACCTCGCCGTGCGGTACATGCTGGAGAAGCACCCCGGGGACATGGACACGGTGCTCGGCCACTACCGCGCCGGCCGGTGGAGCGCCGCCCGGACCCACCTGACCTCCACCGTGGGCACCCGGTACGACGCCGACTTCCGGACCTGGCTCGCGGGCTGCGCGGCCGGTGACTGCGGCGGCGGCACGACGCCCGGCAACAAGGCTCCCACCGCCGACTTCACCGCGACGGTCCGGGACCTGACGGTCACCCTCACCGACCGCTCCTCCGACCCCGACGGCACCATCGCCTCCCGCGTCTGGGACTTCGGCGACGGCACCACGTCCACCCGGACCGACCCCACCAGGACGTACACCGCCGCGGGCACCTACACCGTCCGGCTGACCGTGACCGACGACAAGGGCGCCACCGCCACCACCACCCGGACGGTCACCGTCGCCCCCGCGGCCGCCGAGTGCACCGGCCCGGACCCCCGCGCCCTGGGCAAGAACTGCCGGCGCGGCAACCTCTCCGCCGCCACCGGCGACTACGCCTACCTCTACCTGAACATCCCGGCCGGAACCACCCAGCTGAAGATCACCGTCAGCGGAGGCACCGGCGACGCCGACCTCTACTACAGCGCCTACGGCTGGGCCACCACCTCCTCGTACGTCAGCCGCGCCGCCGGCCCCGGCAACAGCCACACCCTGACGATCGCCAACCCGCGCGCGGGCGACCACTTCGTCAGCCTCCACGCCGTCGCGGGCTTCACCGGAGCCGCCGTCACGACCACCTACTGATCCCGACCGCGCCCGGCCGCCCGGGACGGCACCGCCGGTGCCGCCCCGGGCGGCCGCCGTCCCCGTTCCCGGACGGCCCGGCGCGCGTCACCGGTCAGGCGGAGTGGTTCCTGAGCTTCGCGAGGATCGTGACGATGCGCCGCTGCGCCTCGGCTTCCGCCGAGGGGGAGAGGCGGGGGACCGAGGGCGGGGGCACGGGAACGGGGCGCGGACGGACCGGGAGGTCACCCACCGGCCGGGCGTGACGGGCCCGGACCGCCGCGCCGATGATCCAGGAACCGGCGACCGGGGCCGGTGCGGGACGCGGGACGGGCACCGGTACGGCCGTGGGGCGAGAGACGGGCGCCGGGACCGGCGCGGGGCGCGGGTCCCGGGAGCGCACGGCGACCGCCGCGGCCGGCAGGGCGGCGGGCGCGGGCGCGTGGGGGAGTTCGACGACGTGGGCGAGGCCGGTTCCGCCGGGCAGGGGCCGTGCGGTGAGGCGCCCGCCGTGCGCCTCGACGATTCCGCTCGCGATCAGCGTGTGGACGGGATCGTCCGCCGCGTGGAGGCCCCGGACCTCGACGCGCAGGGTGTCACCGTGCCGCCCCGCCGTGACGGTGACCGTGGTGCCGGGGCGGACGCCGGGCCGGACCGGTCCCGACGAGGGGAAGCCGGAGGCGTCGGCGATCAGGTGGGCCAGGGCGGTCGTCGCGCGTCCGGGGTCGAGCGGGACGGCGACGGGGGGAGCGTGCACGGCGAACCGGGTGTCGTGCGGGCCGGTGAGCACGGCGGCCCTGTGGACGGCGGCGGTCACGAGGGCGTCCAACGCCGTGGGACGCGGGGCGAGGACGGCCGTGCCCTCCTCAAGGCGCTGGTGGTCCAGGAGGCTCTCGGACAGCCGGCCCAGCTCGCCGCGCAGCGCCTTGGCCAGAACGGCGGTCAGCCGCGCGCTCCGGGCGGCGAGCGCCGCGTACTTTTCGGCCTGGGCCTCGCGCTCGGCGGCGTGCTGTGCGACCCGGTCGGTGAGCGCGCCGAGTTCGGCGGTGTACCGCCGGGTCAGCTGTTCGTGGGGCCTGCGGTCGGTGAACGTCATGACGGCGCCGACGAGCCGGTCGCCGTCGCGGACCGGGGCGGTCGTCAGGTCGACGGGTACGCGCTCGCCGCTCCTGGACCGCAGGACCTGGTCGCGGACCCGGTGTTTGCGGCCGGAGCGCAGGGTGTCGGCGAGCGGGGACTCCTCGTACGGGAAGGGCGTGCCGTCCGGCCGCTCGGGCAGGATCAGCGGGTGCAGCCCGACGCCGTCCAGCTCACCGGCGGGATGTCCGAGGATCTGTGTGAAGGCCGGATTGACGAGGGTGATCCGGCCGTCGGCGTCCGTGCAGACGATGCCTTCGGTGGCGGCCCGCAGGATCGCCTCGGTCCGGGGCCGCGAGCGGAGCGGATCGGCTTCGCCGGAGGGCACGGACACGCCGTGGAGGAGGGTGCCGGCGGTGACGACCGTGCCGTCGCCGGGGCGGACGGGCACGAAGCCGTCGGGGAGGGCGTCGAGTACGGCCGCGAGACGGGCAGTGCCTCGGGGGAGGGACAGGACCACGGCGACGTTTCCTTTCCGGGCCTTGGGACGGGGCGGCGGCGGACGGGGGAGCGCCCCGCGGGCACGGAGGAAGGGGTGCGCGGTCCGCCCGCGGTGGGACCTCTCCGGCCCGCCGTCCGCAACCCAATCACCCGCCGGCCGCCGAACGGAGCCCGTAAGGGGTGCGGGACTGTTTCTTAAGCCTTCCTTGAGATCGTGATCAGGCAGGGATGAGGAGACGCGCCGGCGGGCCCGCCCCGTGGGGTGCCCGTCCCGGTCCCGGCCGGCTCCGTCGGCGGGACCCGGAAGAGCGCACCGGCCACTCGGCGCCTCCCCCTCGCCCGTTGAGCGGCTGATCGCTTCTCTCTGAAACGATCGGCGGCACCCGCCCCGTCCGGCGGCCCCGCTGCCGGACGGGGCGGCCGCCCACGACCATGCACGGAGGTATCCGTGAACGAGTAGGGCACGATCCGGTTTCCGGGCGGAGCGGCCGGCGTGGTGGTGCTGGTCGTAGCCGTGGTCGCCGTCCTGGCGGGGATCGCCACGGGCCGGTTCAAGCGGCGCCGGTAGAGCGCCGCGCACCGGCCGGCCGGCGTCACCCCCTCCGGCGCCGGCCGCGCCCGCGGGCCGGGATCCGCGCGGGGCGAAGGCCCGCTCCACCGGCGGGGCGGGGAGCGGGGATCACGAGGCGCGCCGGTGCCGGGCCCGGCCGCGCAGCCGGACCACCACGCAGGCCGTGACGGCGACGGCGACGACGCCCAGGACGACCTTCGACAGGACGCCGACGTAGGTCTCCACGACGTCCCACCGGTCGCCCAGCCAGTAACCGGCCAGCACGAGGAGGCTGTTCCAGACCAGACTGCCGAGCGTGGTGAGCAGGACGAACACCGGCAGCGGCATCCGCTCGACACCGGCGGGCACCGAGACCAGGCTGCGGAAGACCGGCACCATCCTGCCGAAGAAGACGGCCTTGGTGCCGTGCTCGGCGAACCACTTCTCGGTGCGGGTCAGGTCGGAGTCCTTCACCAGGGGCAGCTTCGCCCAGATCGCGTGCATCCGCTCCCGGCCGAAGAGCGTTCCGATCCAGTAGAGCGCCACCGCGCCGGCCACCGAGCCGAGCGTCGTCCAGAACAGCGCGGAGGGCAGGCTCAGCACGCCCCGGCCCGCGGCGAAGCCGGTCAGCGGCAGGACGACCTCGCTGGGGAGCGGCGGGAAGAGGTTCTCCAGGGCGACGACGAGCCCGGCTCCCGGGCCGCCCAACGTGTCGACGAGGCCGGCGGCCCAGCCGGCGATGCCGCCCGTGGGCTCCTTGGCGAGCACCGTGGTCGTGAGGTTCATGAGGGGACTCCAAGCCATCGGGGACGGGGCGGGTGTCCGGCTCTTCTTCCCGCCGGCCCGGGAAGTCCTCCTCCGCACCGGCAGGAGGATCGCCGTCCGGGCCGGTGGTGTTCTCCGTACTTCCGCCCTGCGGGAAACCGCGGGGTCCGGACGCGGGAACCCGCCGGGGAGGCACCGGACACCGCGCCGGCCGTCCGCCGGGGGAGGGGCGTGTGTGAACGTTGCATGTCACGCTCCGCAGATCACTGGTCCACGCGGCGTGGCCGTGCTTACGTGGACGCGTGATCCTCTCCGCACCCCTCCCGCTCGTTCCCCGTGGGTGTTCCCCGGCGCGCGCCACCGCCGCGTGGTGTCCCGCCGCGCGCTGAACCGGCAGCCTCCCGCCGGCCCGCCGGCCCCCGATTCCTGTTCGCCGCCCCGCCCCGGGCACGGCGCGAAGCCGTGCGCACCCGTACAAGGAGCACCACCATGAGCCAGCCCCTCGACTCCGTCACCGCCGGCCACACCCCCGAGGACGGGCCCGCCGGGCCCGACACCTCGGCCTGGTCCTTCGAGACCAAGCAGATCCACGCGGGCGCGACGCCCGACCCGGCGACCGGAGCGCGGGCGACGCCGATCTACCAGACGACGTCCTTCGTCTTCCGGGACACGCGGCACGCCGCCGACCTCTTCTCGCTGGCCGAGCCCGGCAACATCTACACCCGCATCCACAACCCCACCCAGGACGTCTTCGAGCAGCGGGTCGCCGCCCTGGAGGGCGGTGTCGCGGCCGTCGCGCTGTCCTCCGGGCAGGCCGCGGAGACCCTGGCGATCCTCACCCTGGCCGGCGCCGGCGACCACCTGGTGGCCGGCACCTCGCTGTACGGGGGCACGTACAACCTGTTCCGGCACACCCTGTCCAGGTTCGGCGTCGAGGTCTCCTTCGTGGACGACCCCGACGACGCCGAGGCGTGGCGGGCGGCGATCCGGCCGAACACCAAGGCGCTGTTCGCCGAGACGCTGGGCAACCCGCGCGGCGACGTCCTCGACGTGCGCGCGGTCGCCGACGTGGCGCACGCGGCCGGGATCCCGCTGATCGTGGACAACACCGTCCCCACGCCCTACCTGCTCCGGCCGCTCGAACACGGCGCCGACGTCGTCGTCCACTCGGCGACGAAGTTCCTCGGCGGGCACGGCACGACCGTCGCGGGCGTCGTCGTGGACGGCGGCACCTTCGACTTCGGGGCGCACCCCGACCGCTTCCCCGACTTCACCGAGCCCGACCCCAGCTACCACGGCCTCCGGTACTGGCCGGCGCTCGGCCCCGGAGCCTTCGCGGTCAAGCTGCGCGTGCAGCTGCTGCGCGACCTCGGCCCGGCCCTCTCCCCGCACTCCGCCTTCCTGCTGCTCCAGGGCGTGGAGACGCTGAGCCTGCGCGTCGAGCGGCACTCCGCCAACGCGCAGGCCCTCGCCGAGTGGCTGGAACAGCGCGACGAGGTCGCCGCCGTGCACTACCCGGGCCTGCCGTCCAGCCGCTGGTACGAGGCGGGCCGCCGCTACCTGCCGCGCGGCGCGGGCGCGGTGCTCTCCTTCGAGCTGCGGGACGGCGTGGAGGCGGGCAAGCGGTTCGTGGACGCCGTCGAGCTGTTCAGCCACCTGGCCAACATCGGCGACGTACGCAGTCTGATCATCCACCCGGCGTCCACCACCCACAGCCAGCTGGACGAAGCACAGCTCGCGGCGACCGGCGCCTCGCCCGGCCTGGTGCGCCTGTCGGTGGGCCTGGAGAACCTCGCCGACCTCAAGGCGGACCTGGAGGCGGGCTTCCGGGCGGCCAAGGGCGCGGCCGGAGGCGCGTCCTGAGCACCGTCCTGCCGCCGTCCGAGGTCTCCCTCCCGCCGGCCTCCGGGGCCTGGCGGGAGGGAGACCCGGCCGGGCGGCGCCGCTGGTACGCGCGCGAGACGCCCCTGGGTCTCGAGGCGGGCGGCGAACTGCCCGGCGTGCGGCTGGCGTTCGAGACCTGGGGGACGCTCGCGCCGGACCGCGCCAACGCGGTGCTCGTGCTGCACGCCCTCACCGGCGACAGCCACGCCGCCGGTCCGGCCGGCCCCGGACACCCCACTCCCGGCTGGTGGGACGGGCTCATCGGGCCGGGGCGCGCGCTGGACACGGACCGCCTGTTCGTCGTGGCGCCCAACGTGCTGGGCGGCTGCCAGGGCAGTACCGGGCCGTCCTCGCGCCGGGCGGACGGCCGCCGCTGGGGCGGCGACTTCCCCTTCCTGACCCCCCGTGACCAGGTGGCGGCCGAGGCGGGCCTCGCCGACGCGCTCGGCGTGGAGCGCTGGGCGCTGGTGATCGGCGGTTCCATGGGCGGGATGCGGGCGCTGGAGTGGGCCGTGACCCGCCCGGAACGCACCGGCGCGCTGCTGCTGCTCGCCACGACGGCCGCCGCGAGCGCCGAACAGATCGCCTGGACGTCGGTCCAGCTGCACGCGATCCGCGCCGATCCCCACTGGCGGGGCGGCCACTACCACGACACCGGACGGGGCCCGCACGCCGGACTGAGCCTCGCCCGCCGCCTGGCCCAGGTCACCTACCGGAGCGAGCCCGAACTCGCCGCCCGCTTCGGCCGCGCCGTCCAGGACGCGGAGGACCCCTGGCGCGGCGGCCGCTACCGCGTCGAGTCCTACCTCGACCACCACGCGGCCAAGCTGGCCCACCGCTTCGACGCGGGCAGCTACGTCGTGCTGGCCGAGGCCATGAACGGCCACGACGTCGGCCGGGGCCGGGGCGGCACCCGGGCCGCGCTGCGACGGGTGACCGCGCCGACCCTCGTCGGCGGCATCGACTCCGACCGCCTCTACCCGCCGTCCCAGCAGGCGGAACTGGCGGCCGGCATTCCCGGCGCCGACCGTCCGCGCGTCCTCGGATCGCCCTACGGCCACGACGGGTTCCTCATCGAGGTGGAACAGGTGGGCGGGCTGGTCGCCGAACTGCTCCGCTGACCGGCCCAGGCGCCCGGCATCCCCGGACACCACGACGGCGCGGGCCCGGAGCCACCCGGAACCCGGGCCCGGGGACGGACCCCCGGGGGAGGGCGGCGTCAGCGCGGGGCGGTCTGCCTGCGGATGCCCGGACCGGCCAGCAGCGCGTACAGCACGGTCGAGACGAGCATGCCGACGGGCACGGAGAGGTCGAGCTGACCGAGGGCGGCGCCGAGCGGTCCGGTCCAGACGGTGGTCGAGAGGAACAGGGCGGTGGCGACCGCGCCGGCGACGACGGAGACCAGGCCGGGGCCGCCGAAGCCGCCGGTGTACCAGAACTTCCCGCCGGGGCGCTCGTCGAACAGGTCGCGTCCGTCGTAGCGGTTGCGGCGCAGCACGATGTCGGCCACGTACACGGCCATCGTGGGGGCGGAGATCACGAGCAGGAACTGGAGCATCAGGTTGATCGCGTCGATCAGGCTCGACGACAGCACGAGGACGATCGTGAAGGCCCCGCCGAGCACGCCGATGAGGACCGCCGACGGTATCCGCCGGATCGGCACGCCGATGGACTGCAGCGCCATGCTGGCGGTGTACGTGGTCATGCCGTTGAGCGCGATCGTGTTCACGATGACCCCGAGGACGAAGACCGGGGCGAGCCAGGACGGCAGCTTCTCCAGCAGCGAGTACTCGATGCCGCTCTCGAGGCTCTCGGCTCCCACGGTGCCGCCGAGCACGATCCCGAACCCGGTGATGAGCATTCCCGGGAACAGGTTGCCCAGCGCCGTGGCCCAGACGATCCGCGACGGCTTCGTGTCACGCGGAAGGTAGCGGGCCATGTCGGCGCTGTTGCTGAACGAGAGCGGGGAGGAGGAGAACAGCGCGAAGGCGATCGTGAGGCTGGACCACAGCGGCAGGCCGCTCAGCGGTTCGGGCTGCGCGAAGCCCCAGTCGATCGAGGGGGCGATGAACCCCAGGACCGCGGCGAAGATCAGGGACAGGGCGATCGCGATGCCCATGTAGGCGCGCAGGATCAGGGCGTGCCCGTAGATGGCGACGAGCACGGTGATCGCGGCGGTGACGACGGAGACGAGGACGAGCGCGACCGTGCGGTCGGGAAACCCCCATCGCGTGAGGAGTTCGGCGCCCATGAAGGAGGCGGCGACCCAGTTGAGGGCGAGGAACACGCAGGAGATGAACCACCCGTAGAAGGCGACCACGACCTTGTTGCCGCGGACGCCGTAGATCGCGCGCTGGATCACCGAGCCGGAGGTGCCGGCCGCGGGCCCGGAGATCGCCACGATGCCGGGCAGGATCGCCAGGACCGAGGAGGCGAGCAGCACGAGCAGCCCTTGCCAGACCTCGAGGCCGAGGACGATCGTCAACGACGCTCCCACGGTGAGGTTCAGCACGCTGACGTTGGGAGCCGACCAGACGAAGAAGAGGTCGCGCGCCCTGCCGTGGCGCTCGTCGTCCCCGACGATCTCGATGCCGCGGGTTTCGGGGGCGGTCGCCGTGTCGAGGAACTCGTGCCGCGGCGGGCGGGACTCCCGCCGCGGGTGGTCGGAAGTGGCGGATGTTTCGGACATGGTGGGCCTTCCAGCAAGAGTCTCCGGCCTGCGCCGACGCGGGTGGGCGAGGATGCGGTGGATCGGGTGTCGCGGGATCCCGGGTGAGGGCGGGAGCCTCAGCGGTCGCTCGCCGCGGGCGCGCGGTGGGCGGCGTCGCCGTGGACGAGGGTGAGGAGGACGGAGGCGGACAGCAGGTCCTCGGCCGGCCGGGAGAACGGGTCGAGGTCGAGCACCGCGGCGTTGGCGTAGAACCCGGGGGCGATGCGTCCGTACGCGTCGTCGATCCGCCCGGCGAACGCCGCTCCGCCGGTGACGGCGGCGAGCGCCTGCGCGGCGGTGAACGCGCGCTCGGGGTGGTACGGCGCCAGCTCGGGGGCGAGCGTCGAGCGGCCGGACACGGCGATGAACAGGTTGTGCAGCGCCTCGTGCGGCGCCGTGGGGGCATCCGTGCCGAGCGCGAGCGGCACCTCCGCGTCGCGGAACCAGTTCCACGGGAATCCGTTCTCGGCGCGCCGGTCGCCGAGCACGGCCTTCCAGTTGTCGAGGATCGCCGGATCGCAGTGCACCGGCTGCATCGAGGCGACGACGCCGTGCGCGCGCATCCGGGCGACCGTCTCCGGGGACACCGACTCGAGGTGCTCGATGCGGGGACGGCGCGACGCGTCCGCTCCGTTCGCCTGTTCGCACGCGACGACGACGTCGACCGCGAGCGCGCTCGCCGCGTCGCCGATCGCGTGCATCGCGAGCTGCAGACCCGCTCGGTCCGCGGCGACGGCGACCGGCATCACCGCTCCGCGGTTCCAGATGGGATCCGCGTTCGTCCCGTCGGCGTAAGGGCGCACCATGGCCGCGGTGCACGCGTCGATCACGCCGTCGAGGATGAGCTTGACGCCGGCGATCCGCAGCCACGGGGCGCCTCCGGCGGCGAGCTCGTCGCGCAGCCGCACGGCCCGCTCCACCTGCGCGAGATCGGCGGCGGCGTCGCCGGTCGGACCGACCAGCCAGTGCGCGGACACGGGGAACGGCAGGCGGCCGTCCCGGTCCAGCCGGCGGCGCAGTGCCGTCAGGGAGTTCTCGCCCATCGCCATGTCCACGGCTCCCGTCACCCCGGCCGCGAGATAGGCGTCGAACGCGCGCGCCAGGAACGCGTCCTGCTCCTCGTCCGTGGCGACGCTTTCGAGGTACGGCAGCACGAGGTCCAGCGCGGCCGTCTCGAGGAGGAAACCGGTCGGCTCGCCGTGCTCGTCGCGCACCACCTCGCCGCCGATCGGATCGGCGGTGTCGCGGTCGATGCCCACCGCCCGCAGCGCCGCCGAGTTCACCCACGCCGAGTGCAGGTCGTTCGCGTCGAGGAACACCGGGATGTCGTCGATCACCGCGTCGATCATCGCCGCGGTCGGCTGCGGGACGCCCTCGGGCAGCGCGTCGAACAGCCAGCCCACCCCTTCGATCCGCGCGGCGTCCGGATTCTCGCGGCGGGCCTCCAGAAGCCGCCGCAGGATCTGCTCGACGGTCGCGCAGTCGCGCAGCTGCACCTTCCCCTGCGCGTGGCCGAACATCGACAGGTGCGCGTGCGCCTCGATCACCCCGGGCATCACGAACGCCCCGCACAGGTCCACCTCGGTGGCGTCCGCACCCGCCGCCGCCCGCACCTCGTCCGCGGAGCCGACGGCGAGGAACCGTTCGCCACGCACCGCGAAGGCCTCGTGGCGCGGACCGTCGGCGAGCCCGTCGAAGACGACGGCGTTGACGTACACAGTGCTCTCGGACATGTGCGGATCCTCTTTGATCGAATGCGGGCTGTTCCGGTACGAGTCGGCCGGGCAGCGGTTCCCGGCCGTCGGAAGGAGTGAGGAGCGAGGGGCAGGCGCTCACCACGGGGTGCGGGCGTGTGGCGCTCTCCGCGGGGCCACCGCCGAGGACATGGGCGCGGCGTGCGCCCGGATCGAACACGGCCGTCGCCGAGCTCGCCCAGCGCTGTCCCTCCGGGAGCGTCGTGTCAGGGGCGCAGGTAGCGGCCGACTCTCCGCACCCGTGACGACCGTTATTGATTGGCTGATCAACAGTTCGGCCGAAAGTAGTAGGGTGGTTGAACCATGTCAACAGTCGATCGACCGCGTGCCCGCAGAAAAGCCCCGCAGGAGCGCGCCGCCGACATCGTCGCCGCGGCGTACTCCCTCGCCCGCGAGGCCGGAATCGGCGCCTTGACGCTGCGCGCGGTGGCCACCCGCGCGGGAGTCGCTCCCGCACTCGTCGCGCACTACATCGACGGCATGGACCGCCTCGTCGCCGACACCTTCCAGCGGATCGTCGCCGACGAACGGCGGGAAGTGGCCGCCCTCGTCGCGGCCTCCGACAGCGCCGCGGCGAGCATGGACGCCCTTCTGGACACGATGATCGACCCGGACCGGGACGACGTCACCCTGGTCTGGGTCGAAGCCTGGGCCCACGGCCTGCGCAACGAGGTCCTCGCGAACGCCGTCCGCGCGGAGATGGACGCCTGGCAGGAGCTGATTCTCGCCGTGATCCAACGCGGCGCGGAAACCGGCGAGTTCCGGCCCTCCGATCCTGTCGCCGCCGCCTGGCAGATCCTGGGAATGGTCGACGGGCTGAACGCGCAGAGCCTCGTCCGCTGGGGCGACTCCCAGAGCCGCGGTTCCATGCTCCACGCCGCCGTCGCCGGAGTCCTCGGCACGAAGTGAGCTCCGGCCCGCGCCGGCCCGGGGCCGACGGCCGCACGGCGCGGAACGCGCTCCGCGCCCCCGCCGGTGGGAGACCTGTGCCGGACCGTCCCCGGAGCGGCCCTTCCCGCCGGTGCCGTGCGTCTTCGCCCCGGCCCCACGTCGTGCGGCTCCGGCAACGAGCGGGCCCACCGGAGGTCCCGGGCCGGACTGTCGGTGGCGGCTGGGAGGCTGTCCGGTATGAACGGTGACGAGCAGCTGCTGCGCGGCCGGGTCTACGGCCACGACCACGACGACCCCGACCCGGGCCCCAGGCCGGGCCGTACCTACGCCGAGCTCGTCGGCGGCCCGCTGGACGGCCTCCTGCTGGACATCCACGACCGGCGGGCCGAGGAGGCCGGCGACGGCGTCGCCCTGACCACCGAACTCTCCCGGTGGCCCGGTGGCCGGGCGCTGTACGACCCGCGCCCGGACGAGCCGCGCGGGACGGGCCCGGGCATCGCCTGCCGCTTCTACTACAGCGGGGACACCCCCTGACCGCCGGGGTGACGCGCGAGAGAGCGACTCCCCCGCGGAAGTCCTCGCCGCCTCCCTCCACCGGCACAACGCGGTGACCTGCTCCTGTGCCTTGGTTGTCCCGCAGAGCGGTCCGGGCCGTGCCGCGCGACCCCGCCGGGGTCAGGTCGCGGGGGTGGTGCGGGAACGGGGGCGCTCGGTGGACAGCACCGCCCACACGCGACGGCCGTCCTCAGAGGCGTCGGTGCCGCAGCTGGCGGTACCGGGAACGGCGGCGAGGTCGGTGAGGATCGTCTCGTCGGGTTCGGAGCCGGTGTGGCTGAGGACGGCGATGAGGAGCATGCCGTCCTGGTCGGCGAGGTGGACGCTGATGCGCCGGCCGTGGTCGGCGGTGGCGGCGCCGACGAGGAGACGGACGGCCGCCGCGAGGTTCTCGTCGTCGGGGTGGACGTAGCCCCAGGCGCGGACGGTGCCGGTGACCTTGCCGAGGGTCTGGGTGGCGGTCCACGGGTAGGCCGTGAGCGCCCAGTTCGCGGCACGCCGGGCCCTCACGGTCATCCGGGGCCGACGGGTCTGTACGCGGGCCTTGCCGGGGCCGGGAAGCGGCAGGGAGGTGGCGACGGGCTTCGTCGACGGCTTCGGCCGAGGGGGCTCGACGGGCTTCTTCTGCGGGGGCGGGGTACGGGGAGGGTAGGTCGGCGGCAGCTTCGGGCCCTTGTCGTCCATGGGCAGCGGTTCGTTCACGACAGCCTCCTCGCGTTCCCGGCCATCTTGACAGCCGACGCCCGTCCGGCGGGGTCGATTCGCCGGGTTGCCCACGAGGTAAGGGCAGTATCGGCAGCCTCGGTTCCAACTGGGGAGACGGGAACCGGCAGGCGTCACCGGGGCCCGGTCCGGGGAGCACCCCGTTCAACGACGCCGCGCCCCCGCCGTCACGCGATGACCGGCCGCGGTTCCTCCAGGACCTCGGCCGCTTTCCGTGCCGGCGCCGCGGCGTGCGGCGGCGTGCGGCGGCGGATTCCAGCAGCGCCGGCCCCTCCCGGAACCCGCTCCCCCCACCCTCGCCCTCCACCGCGTCAAGAACGAGCCCCCATCCTGCCCCCCCGACACCGGGGCGGGCGCTCGCGGAGGCACGGAAGCCGGGAGGCGATCCTGCGTACAGCCGCCCGGCCCGCCCTCCGCGAGAGACCCGAGTGCCTGCTCCGGGCCCCGGCCCGAACCGCTGCGTCCCGCTGCCTTTTCGACGCTTCCGGGCCGGCCCGCCGGCCCGCCGGGGGGCCTTCGACTGAACCCCGGTACCGTCCTCACCTCGCACACGAACCGCACGGTGGCACGACGAAGGCCCCGCACGCCGGTGCGGGCGGCGAGGCACTTCAGTAGGCGACGGTGAAGCGTTCGCCGGTGTGCTTGGGCTGTTCGATCTCGTCCACCAGTGCTACCGCGTAGTCTTCGGCGGAGATCCGGCTCTGGCCGTCCGGGCCGATCAGCAGGTCCTCCAGGCTCTCGCGGTAGGTCCCGGTGCGCGGGCCCGGGGCGATGGTGCCCGCGGGGGAGAGGTTGGTCCACCGGATGTCGGTGACGGTGCGCAGGAAGTCCAGTGCGTCGCCGTGCGCGTGCATGATCTGCAGCAGGGACTCCGGCAGGCCCTCGGCGTCCCACACCTGCTTGCCGTCCGGGGTGCGCAGCGAGCCCGCGCCGCCCACCGTGACCAGCCGCGGCGCGTCCGCGCCCAGCGTGCGCAGGCCCGCCACCAGCGACTCGAAGGACGGCTTGACCAGGGCCTGGTGGCCGGGCCCGTCGCCGCCGCCGACCGCGCTGACCAGCACGTCCGCACCTTCGGCGTGCTCGGCCACCGAGGCCGGGTCGAGCACGTCGCCGACTGCCACGGTCAGCGCCGGGTGCCGAGTCGTCAACTTCGCCGGGTCGCGGACCACCGCGGTCACGGTGTGGCCGCGACGCAGCGCCTCGTCCAGCACGCGTGAACCGATGGTGCCGGTGGCGCCGTACAGGGTGATGGTGCTCATCGTGAACTGTCTCCCTCTGCCATGAGCCGTTCCGTACCCGACGGTAGGACGATGGGGATCGGGCGGGTGGGACACCGGGCCGGGGCGGCAGAGTGAAAACGGCTGCCCGTGCGGTCGGACGGTTGCTCCTGCCGCACTCCGCCACCCCGTTCCGTGTCCCCACCGGCCCCCACCTCGCCATCCGCCGTGTCCGGATGGCTTCCGGCGCCCTGACCCCGATCGGCCGGACCGCCGTGCAGCCGTGCCCCGGCCGGGGAAGTGCCGATGGGCCGCCCGGTCCGCCTCACGGCGTGCCGGAGGACGGCACCGAGCCGCTGACCGGACTTCGCGAACGCGGCCGCGGGGCCGAGTACCCCCACGTCCGCCTTCCGGCAGGCTGAAGACAGCCACTTCACGGTCTGCTTGCCGTCAGTTCACCGGGCGAAGACGATCCAGCTCGTCTCCGATCGCCTCGCGCAGCGGGTCGTGCCGCGGTCCGAGTGCGTACCGCCTGTCGGTCCACCTGTCGCGGGGACAGAGCCACACCGGCATGCGCGCCAACTTGGTCGGCTCCCATGCGAACCGGGGCCATACGTGGGCGTGCAGGAACCCGTCGGTGTTGCCCAGGATCTCCAGGTTGACCCGTCGGAAGGCCGCATCCATGCGCCGGGACGCCCGCTCGACCGCCTCTCCGAGCCGGTCCATGTCGGACAGGAAGGCCAACCGCTTCTCTCCGGGCAGGTCCGACAGCCTTTCCACCTTCGGATCGTCCGCCAGGAGCACCGAGTGCCCCGGAAGGAACTGTACGTCGCCGATCGCTGCGAACCCCGCGTCCAAGCGCCGTAGAACCGTGGGGTTCTCGCCTCGCAGGGCACTCCCGATCCGATCCGTCCGCCAGTCGTCAACCATGGCCAGAACCTACCGAGCCGCGACCACCCGCTCCAACGCGAGGGACGTGACGCCGTGTTCCCCCGGACCGGATACGGCCAAGTTGGGTGCCCGCACGTCGGCCGGACCGCTCCCGGGCGCGGAAACGCCGTGGAACCCGTCCCGGAGCGCGCTCCCGAGCGGCCCGTCCGGACCGCCGTCGCACAGGCATCGCAGCGGTGTCATCGTCCGGTCACACACCCGTCGTCGTCCCATCGCACTGCGGGAGCCGACGGTGTCCTGAAACCAACGCTTCCGGCCCGTCGCGCCCCGAGCGGCGTTGATCACGCGTCGCCGACCTCCCCATACTGCGCTGACCGGCGGCGGGCGCCATGACGCGCCGCGGCCGGAACCGACCACTCCACCCCATTCCCAAGCTCCTGGGGGAGACTTGCGCGCACATGTGCGGAAAGCACGCGCCTTCACCGTCGCAGCGGCCACATCGGTGGCCCTGATTGTAGGCATGACCGGCCCCGCGACAGCGATCGTCGCGCACACGGCGGCCTCGTCGGACACCCCGCGCCTCTCGGGCGACCAGCGCGTCCCGCTCGTCACCGGCGACCGCGTGGTGGTGAACGCCGAGGGCCGCATGGTGGGCTTCGAACCCGCCCCCGGCCGTGACCACATACCCGTCCAGGTGCAGCGCGTCGGGGACCGCACCCTCGTGGTCCCCGGCGACGCGCAGCAGCTGATCTCCTCGGGCCGACTGGACCAGCGGCTCTTCGACCTCGGCGTCCTCACCGACCCCCGGCTGCGCGAGAGCCACGGCTCCGGGATGAAGCTGATCGTGCGGTACGCGGGGGGCGCCGCCGCCCGGGCCGAGGTCCGTACCGCCGGCGACACCGAAGTGCGGCGCACCTTCCCGACCCTCGGCGCCGACGCCATCAGCGCCTCCCAGGACGACCTGACCCGTCTCTGGGACGCCCTGACCGACCGCCGCGAGAGCGGCGCCCGCGCCGCCACCACCGGCATCGCCACCGTCTGGCTGGACGGGGTGCGCGCCGCGCGCCTCGACCGCAGCGTTCCGCAGATCGGCGCCGACAAGGCGTGGGCGTCCGGGTACGACGGCACCGGCGTCAAGATCGCCGTCCTCGACACGGGCGTCGACAAGACCCACGACGACCTGAAGACCCAGGTCGTGGGCGAGAAGAACTTCTCCTCCTCTCCCGACGCGGTGGACCGGGTCGGCCACGGCACGCACGTCGCGTCGATCGCCGTGGGCACCGGCGCCAAGTCCGGTGGCCTGTACAAGGGCGTGGCGCCCGGCGCCAGGGTGATCAGCGGGAAGGTCCTCGACGACGAGGGCTTCGGCGACGACTCCTCCGTCATCGCGGGCATGGAGTGGGCCGCCGCCGAGGGCGCGGACGTGATCAACCTCAGCCTGGGCAGCCCCGACAGCCCCGGCGTCGACCCGCTGGAGGCGACGGTCGACCGGCTCTCCGCCGAGAAGGGCATCCTGTTCACCGTCGCGGCGGGCAACGACGGCAAGTACGGTGCCTCGACGGTGGGCTCCCCCGGCAGCGCGGACGCCGCCCTGACCGTCGGCGCCGTGGACAAGGACGACAGGCTGGCACCGTTCTCCAGCACCGGACCGCGCGCCGGCGACGGCGCCGTCAAGCCGGACCTGACCGCGCCGGGCGTCGCCATCACGGCCGCCGCCGCCCCCGGCAGCGCCATCGACACGAACCCCGGCACGCCGCACCCCGCCCCGGGCTACCTCCAGATCGACGGCACCTCCATGGCGACCCCGCACGTCGCGGGCGCCGCCGCGATCCTGAAGCAGCGGCACCCCGACTGGAAGTCCGCCGAGCTGAAGGGCGCCCTGACCGGTTCCACCAAGGGCGGCGCGTACACCGCCTTCCAGCAGGGTTCGGGCCGCGTCCAGGTCGACGAGGCGCTCGGCCAGAGCGTGATCGCCGAACCGGTCTCGCTGAACTACGGCACGGCGCTCTGGCCGCACCAGGACGACAAGCCCGTCACCAAGAAGGTCACCTACCGCAACCTCGGGAAGACCGACGTCACCCTCGACCTGTCGGTGACCACCCTGGACCCGGCGGGCAGGCCCGCCCCGGCCGGCTTCTTCTCGCTCGGCGCCCCGCGGGTGACCGTGCCCGCCGGCGGCACGGCCGACGTCGACCTCGTCGCCGACACCCGGGTGGGTGACGGGGACGGCACGTACTCGGGCTACGTCACCGCCACGGCGGCGGGCCAGACGGTCCGGACGGCCGCGGTGGCCGTCCGTGAGGCGGAGTCGTACGACCTCACGGTCCGGGTGCTCGGCCGCGACGGCACCGACGCCGCCTTCTTCGGCAGCGCCCTGACCGGCGTCTCCGGTCCCGCCGCGGGCTTCCAGACCCGCGTCGACAACGAGCCCGGCGCACACACCCTCCGCGTGCCCAAGGGGTCGTACACCTTCAACACGGCCGTCTACACGGACCCGTCGGACTACTCCAAGGGCACCGACTGGATCGCGCAGCCGAAGCTGGAGGTCACCGGCGACGCCACGCTCGTCGCGGACGCGCGTACCACGAAGCCCGTCGACCTCACCGTGCCGGGCATCGACCGGGCGGACTACGGAGGCACGTACTACGAGCGCGCGACCGAGCTGGGCGGCGTCGGCAACGGCTGGGTCCTGCGGGGCTTCACCGGCTTCCGCACCGCGCACCTGGGCCCGGCCGTCACCGACGGTTCGCTCCTGCAGACCTGGGACGCGCACTTCGTCAAGGACGCCACCAGCCAGTACTCGGTGGCCTTCGGCGGGAAGACCGGCACCGTCTCGACCGGCTACACCAAGCACGTGAAGGCGAACGAACTGGCGACGCTCAAGGTCGCCGTCGGCGCCTCCGCGCCCGGCAGGTCCGCCCTCACCTCGCCGTTCGCGCACCTGCCGGGCGCGCCCGAGGGCAACGGCTACGGCGCGCCGCAGCCCGCGCCGGGCGTCCGCACCTTCTACGTCTCCACCGCGGACGACGTCACCTGGCTCACCAAGACCGAGCAGCTGGGCAAGTCCGCCGAGGGGGACCACCTCGTCTGGGAGGGCGGCCACGAGATGGCCCGGCCGAAGCGCTACGAGGCCGGCCGGACGTACCGGGAGACCTTCAACACCGGTGTCTTCGGTCCCCTCCTGAGCGAGAAGGCCGGTGTCTTCCGCACCGCTCCCGACCCGGAGACCGGCGTCGAGCAGATCGTCGGCTCCCTGCCGCTGCTCGCCGACGGCCAGGGCCACTCGGGGCTCTCCGCGTACGCCTCGGTCACGACGACGCTGTACCGCGACGGCGTCAAGATCGGGGAGAACGCCGTTCCGCTGACCGGCTGGGAGCCGTTCGCGGTCGGCGCGGACGACGCCGAGTACCGGCTGACGTCCTCGGCGGAGCGCGCCGCGGGCACCGCCTCGGTCTCGACCCGGGTGGAGACCGGCTTCACGTTCCGGTCGAAGCGGGTGGCGGCCGACACGGCGCTGCCGGTGTCGACGGTGCGGTTCGCCGCCCCCGTCGACCTCGGCTCGCGGATCGCGGCGGACATCCCGGTCCTGGTGCCGGTGACGGTGCAGGGATCGGCGGCCGGTGACAACCTCAAGTCGCTCTCGCTTTCGGTGAGTTACGACGAGGGGAAGACCTGGAAGCCGGTTCGGGCGCAGAGCGGCCTGATCGCCGTGCGCAGCCCGGCGAAGGACAGCGGCATCTCCTTCTCCGCCAGGGTCACCGACAAGCAGGGCAACGTGTCGACGCTGACGATCCACAACGCGTGGCTCGGCAAGTGACGCCGTACCGCGACCGCTGAACCTTCCCGGCGGGCCCGGCTTCACCACCCGGAGCGGTGGAGCCGGGCCTCCCCCGTGCCACGACGGGCGCCGCACCGCCGGCCACGAGCCGTCCACCGCGGCGTCGCGGTGACGGAGACGGCCGCCCGTCCGGCCCCGCGCCGGCGCGGGCGTCGCTTCCGTCTTCGGGTGCGGCGCGGCCAGTGGCGGGCGCCGGCCCCTCCCGTCCGGCGTCCCGGCGGGGGAGGAGCGGGTGTTCCGGGGATGGTGCCGGACGGTTTCGCCGTTGCCTTGCCCGCCACTGATCCCGCCCCGCGCAACGGGACCGTCGCGCGCGGTGCCCCGCTCTCCTGGGATGCTTCGGGCGTCTTCGCGTGCCACGCTGGTGGTGAGCCGCACATGCCGGGCTGCCCCGGCTGCGCCGGCCCGCGCGGCGCGAAGGAGGCCGCCGAGATGTCCAGCACCGTCAAGGACATGCTCGCCACCTACCCCGCCGACCTCGGCGGCATCGACCGGGCCGGGCTGACCCGCTGTATCGAGGAGTGCATGGCCTGCGCGCAGGCGTGTACCGCGTGCGCGGACGCCTGCCTCTCCGAGGACATGGTCGGCGACCTGGCCAAGTGCGTCCGCACCGACATGGACTGCGCGGACGTGTGCAACGCCACCGCCGCGGTCCTCTCCCGCCGCACTGGTTACGACGCCACCGTCACGGCCGCGAGGGCGCCGTCGACCCCGAACACCTTCGACGACGAGAACCGGCCGGTCTCCTGGGCGGTACGGGCAACCCCGGACCTGACGGACCACGGAAGTTCTTCAGCCCGGCGTACAACCCCGAGGTGCCCCATGAGTCATGCGGCCAGTGGTGTGTCGTCATCCCGTCACGCCCGCGACTCCGAGGGAGACACACTCCGTTGAACCGTACGCTCGCCACCACCGTCGCCTGCGTCCTGGCCGTGACGGCGGGCGGCCTGACGGCCCCGGCACTCGCGGCGCCCCCGCAGACGGCCGCGCCCGTGCCCGCCGAGGCGGTCCCGCCGCTGACCGTCCCCGCCGGTTCGGATCTCCTCGGCGCGGGCAGGACCGGCATGCTCACCCGTACCGGCACGGGCACCCGCGCCGTCCACCGGTGGACGCGGTACGCCGACGGCGCCACGACGACGCTCCCCGCCGGGACCTCCTGGGGCAGCCCGGGCACCGACCTCGTCGCCTCCCGGGCCGGGGCGGTGTACACGCTCACCGACATGAGCGGGGCGGCCGAGCCGGTCGTGATCGACACCGCCGCGCTCGGCCCGGAGGCCGCCGGGTACGTGCTCCGGCAGGTGGTCGGCACCACGCTGGTGATGTCGGGCCGGGTGGACGGGGTGGACCGGCACCACCTGGTCTCCCTGGAAGCCGGCGAGGCCGTCTCCCGGACGGTGCCCCTGCCGCAGGGCTGGGACTCCTGGCGGGACTACGTCACCGGCCCCGGCACCTTCGCGGTGATCCTCCGCTCGACGGGCACCGCGTCGCGCCGGCTCGGGGTGGTGGACGTGGCCACCGGCGAAGTCGTCGAGTCGTACGCCCTCACGTACTCGACCTCCGTCGAATCCGTCACCCTGACACCGACCCACGCGATCTGGCTGGAGAACGCCTACTCCGTGAACAAGAGGCTTGATCGTCGCTCCCAGGGGCACGGACGAGGCCCAGCCGGTGCCGCTGGACTCCCCGGGCACCGCGGACGGCGTCGTGCGCCACGCACTCGGCGACTGGGTCGCGTCCACCAAGCCGGGCGGCGGCACCGCGCTCTCCCCGAACGGCCTCCACCCGGTCGCCGTCCGCTCGGCGAAGACCGGCGCGACGTTCCCGCTCCTGGACCACGCGACGTCCCTCGTCCCCGACGGCGGCCTGCTCGCCGTCGGCGGCACGCTCGCCCAGGGCGAGGGCCTGTACCGGATCGCCCTGGACACCGCCACCGGCAGGCCCGCCGCGACCCTCGTCCGCACCTTCGGGCAGCCGACCGCCCTCACCGCGGTGACGGAGACCCCGCCGCCGGCCGGCACCGTCGACCTCGACCACGCGGGCGGCAGGGTGCCGGCCGGATGGACGTTCAGCCGTTTCAACGCCAAGGTCTCGCTGACGCTGGCACACGGCTTCTGGCCGGACCGTGGAGATCGCCGACAAGACGCCCGGCGAGGGAACGACCGCGTTCCCGCTGGACTGGAACGGCCTGTACGACGACGGCCTCCCGGCCTACAACGGCGCCTACACCTGGACGATGCGCGCCGAGCCCGCCAACGGCATCGGCCCGGCCGTCGAGCGCCGGGGCGCCTTCACGGCGGCCCGCGCGCCCCGCCCCCGCGACTTCGACGGCAAAACGGCTCACCGGACGTGCTCTCCCGCGCGGAGGACGGCTACCTCAGCGCGTACGACCTGCGGCAGCTGCGGAGCGTGAAGGCATTCCAGCAGCCGTACGAGATCCAGGTCGGCGGTGGCTGGAACACCTACGACCGCATCACCTCCACCGGGAACATCGCCGGCACCCGCGACGCCGACCTCGTCGCTCGCGACCGCTCCGGCGTGCTCTGGTTCTGCGCGGGCAAGGGCACCCACGAGGCGCCCTTCGCGGCGCGCACCCGCATCGGCGGCGGCTGGCAGCGTTACCAGGAGATCCTCGGCGTCGGCGACGTGGACGGCGACGGCCGCAACGACGTCGTGGGGGAGGAAGTGGCCGCGGATCCGGCCGCCGGCTCGCCGCAGACCGCCCTTTCCCTCTACCGGGGAACGGGCCGGTGGGCGGGACCGTTCGCCACCTGGCAGCACACCGGCTCACTGTGGAGCGACCACCAGCTCTACTGATGGGCACGGCCGCCCGGACCGTCCTGCCGACCGCGCGACCCCTGCCGCCCCGGGCCGTCGCGAAGGAGGCTACGGGCAGCAGCCCGTAGCCTCGCGGCGTCTCCGCCAGGCGCCCGCGATGCCGTTCGGCGAACTCCTGAAGCCGCTGGGCGTACCCGCCCTGCCCCGCCCGACAGCTTGCGGCCGGCCGCGACGCGGATCCGCTCGAGGGCGTCGGCGAGGTTCAGCGCCTCCGCGGACGCGGGACCCGCGGGTACGGCGAGGGGTGGAGGGGGCAGAGGAGCGGGGCCACAGAGAGGCAGAGCACGGCGGCACCGTGCGGCAGGTTCTTGATCACGACCGCAGAAAGAGTGTTCCAGAACCCCGACACGACCGGCTCCGGCCGGGAGTCCAGCCATCCGGAGGAGCACATTCACCGCGGAAACGCTCCGGCACACAGCGTCAGAGGGACACATCCGTGGTGCAACACGGTGCGGGCCCGGCTGCCGGACCGGCATGCTCCCGGGGATTCGTCCGGGCCCCGGGGGTCTGCCGGAGGAGGGGGCGTCACGGAGGGCGCGGCCCAGGACACTCCAGAATTCCTGGACTGCTGCGTCGGGGTCGTCCCCCGTGGCTGCGGCCCTGGACGACTTCCGGCAGGCAGGCATCGCGTACCCGGCGCCGCATCGGCTCAGTAGAAGACGCTCACCGTGCGCCCCCTGTGCAGAGGCGATGCGCCCCGGGCGGGGGCGGGCCTGACGGCGCTGTCCGAGAGCTTCGCTTCAGGTGACCACAGTCGGCCACGAAAATCCCGGCTGATCAGGCACGCACGTGGGAGAACTCAATCCGATGCGGTGCTCGAGGAGATGAGGTGGTCGACGACGTCGGTGAGACGGCCTCGGCGTTGGTGAGCGGCGCGTTGCCGGTCGGCGCCGCTGCCGGCGGCGCGCAGGCGTGACCAGAGGGTGTTGATCAGTTCCGCGTCGCCGTGCTCCTTCAAAGCGGGTTGCAGCCATGACAGGAGCTGGCCGATCTGGTCGACGGCAGGGACCAGCCGACCGGTGGACAAGTCGATGCCCTGCCCGGCCAGGCCGTCACGGGCGGCTCGCCAGCAAGCCGCGCGCAGTGTCTCCGGCGCGGGCCGCACCACCGGGTCGCCGGCGGCAGCGGCCCGCAGGGCGGTGGCCGTCATCGCCCTGACGAGGCCGGCGAGGAGTACGGTCTCGCCCGGGGTGGCGGTCGCGTCGGCGACGCGGAACTCGAGGGTGGGTACGTGGTGGGAGGGCCGGATGTCCCAGTACAGGCCGCCGCGGTCCATGATGCTGCCGGTGGCGATGAAGCCGGCGACGAGATCCTCGAAATGGGAAGGGGACTCGAAGTACGGGGGAGGCCCGGCAACGGGCCAGCGACCCCAGGTCGTCGTGCGCCAGCTGGCGTATCCGGTGTCCCGACCTGCCCAGAACGGTGAGTTTCCGGTGAGAGCGATCAGTGCCGGGATCCAGGAGCGCAGGCGGTTGCTGACCCGCAATGCCGTGGCGAGATCGGGAACCCCCACATGGACGTGGCAGGCGCAGGCGCACTGCTCGTCGTCCAGGGCACCGAACGCGGCGGCGCTCGCCGTGTAACGGGGGCCGGCGGTCAGCGGCGGCGGGGAAACCTCGCCGAGGACCGGGCTGCCGCTGGAAACCATCCGCAGCCCCTGGCGGGCGGCAGCCCGAACGACCGCCGCCCGCGTGGAACGGACCTGCTCCGCGAAGTCGGCAAGGCTGGAATGCGGATCGGTGCGCACCTCGACCTGGTAACGCGTCAGCTCCAGTCCCACGCGACCACCGAGCTCACCCGCCGCCTCGGCCACCACCGCGCCCGCCTGCGCGCTCACCGCACGCGACACGGGGTCGACCAGGAGGAACTCCTCCTCCACTCCCACCGTCAGCGCGGCCTGCCCGCCCGTGACCGTCCGCCTCCGGTCGTGGCCGGGGAGCAGCTCTCGTGGACCCGTAGAGATACGCCCTGCACTCGTCATAGTCATCATACTGACACGTACGGTGACCCCGAAGCAGGACGTAAAGGCGACATCCCTCGACGACGGGGAGCGGAACGTGCGCGAGGGGACACCGCCCCGATCACCGGGGGCGGCCCCGCAGGGACAGCGGAAGTCACCCGGTCGGCACAGCAGGGCTTCGACAACGGCACGGCTTGGTCCGCGGGAACAGCGCCCTCTACAGCCGGGACGGCCAGGAGCGGCCCCGCGTTTCGGGGAACCCGGCAGGTCGGCCACGCGTCGGGGGCGGTCCGCGCGGCCGGACAGGCCATGTCCTGATCGCCGGTATTGACAGGCAGGTGTGGGGTGTCGGACGTCTGCGCCCACCCGCCGCTTCGGCCGCTCCGGTGCTCGGCGTGCGGGTTCCGCCGTCCGGGCCCATCCTGAAAACCGGGCTTGGTCCCGCCGCCGCGACTTGGAGAGATGCCGTGTCCCAGACCAGTCCTGTCGTCGACGAACTGCTGGCCTCCGCGCACCAGGTGCCCGGGAAGTTGGTGACCTGGTTGCTGGAGAGCGACGACGCCCCCACGGTCCGGCTCGGCAAGGCGATCCGGACCGTACAGAACCTCCCGCTCGAACCTCCGGAGACCGGTGCCCACGGCGGGGCGGTCGTGGGGGACCCAGTGACCCATGACCCCGCGTGGTGAGTGCCCGCGGGAAGGGAGCGGCTGTCTCCAGGGTGCTGGTCACGGATCTGGACGGCACCCTGCTGGGCGGAAGCCCGCACGACCGGCAGCAGCTCCTTGACGTCCTGAACCGGGAACCGGACGTCACCCTCGTCTTCGCGACCGGCCGCAGCCTGACTTCCGTGCGGTCCCTCCTGCGCGAGGACCCGCTGCTGCCGCGTCCGCGCTGGATCATCGCTGACGTCGGCTCCAGCGTCATCGATGCCGAGCGCATGGCGCACGTCCATGCCCTGGAAGCACGGCTGCGGGCCGGATGGCCCGGTGACGCGCGGGTCAGAGCGGCACTGGAGCGATTCCCGTACCTGCGCCACCAGGAGCAGGTGGCCCAGGAGGGCCGCTGCTCGTTCTATCTGGCCCCCGAAAACCTGTCCGATGAGTTGATCAGGGCGGTGGGAACGCTGGGATGCTCCTGGTCCTACGCCTCCGATCAGTACTTCGACGTCCTGCCGCCCCGGGCGGACAAGGGAAACGCGCTGCGCCTGCTCGCCCGTACGCTCCACTGGCCCCGCCAGGCGGTGCTGGTGGCCGGAGACTCCCTCAACGACCTTTCGCTGTTCCGCCTGGGCACGCACGCGGTCGTGGTCGCCAACGCGGAACCCGCCCTGATCAAACAGGCTCCAGCCGATGCCCGCGTCCACCACTCGGCCCTGGACGGCGCGGCCGCCGTGCTCGACGGACTGGAGCGCCTCGGCTGGTCTGCGACACGGTCGGTGGTGATCGGCTATCACCGCCCACCACTACGCTGGGCCGACGGCGTCTGGCAGGCACCATCCAGTCCCAACGGCATCCTGCCGACCCTGCAAGCAGCCCTGACCGACAAGCACCTGAGCGTCGTGTGGGCCGCCGCCCACATCGGCGACGCACCGCCGCCGTCCCCGCCCAGGCCGGCCGCCGGCCCGGCCCTCTCCCTCCTGCCGCTGCCATCCGACCGGTGGGCCGGTTACTTTCACCACACGTGCAAAGAGACCCTCTGGCCGGCCCTGATGTCCCAACCCGGCCTCATCCGGCACCGGCCCGCGCACTGGGCCGCCTACGAGGCCGTCAACACCGATTTCGCCCGCCACATCGCCTCCCTCGCGGGACAGGGCGCCACGGTTTGGCTCCACGACTACAACCTCTGGCTCGTACCCGCCTTCCTCAAGGCCGACCGCCCCGACCTGACCGTCGGGCTCTTCCACCACACACCCTTTCCCCACCCCGACGTCTTCCGGCGCATCCCGGCGGCCGACCAACTGTGCGACTCCCTCGCCCGCCTGGACTGGGCCGGCTTCCACACTCCGGACTGCGCCGACAATTTCCGCCGGCTCCTCGCCGGCGCCGCGGTGCCCGCCCCGCACATCGGCGTGCACCCTCTGGGCATCGACCGCCGGGCCGTCGCCCGTCTCGCCCGCACCAGGGCCGCAGCCCTGCCGCGCCGCCAGGACGACGGGCCCCAACTGGTGCTCTCCGTGGAACGCCTCGACTACGCCAAGGCCCCTGTCCACAAGATCCGCGCGCTGGACACGCTCCTCGCCGAAGAGCCCACACTCCGGCGGCGGGTCCGCTTCCGTCTGATCTGTCCTCCGCCCGAACCCGGCATCCACGCCTACGACGCGACCCGCACCGCGCTGGAGAACGCCATCACCCGCGTCAACCGCCGATGGGGTACGAAAGGCTGGAAGCCCGTCGAGTACATCCCCCACAGTCTCGACTTCCCCGAAGTCGTCGACCACTACCTCGCAGCTGACGTGTTCTGGGTGGCCTCGCTCGCCGACGGCATGAACCTCACCGCCCAGGAATACATCGCCGCCCGCCATGCCGCCCGCCGCCCCGGTGTCCTGGTTCTCTCCCGCCGTGCGGGAATCGCCCAGTGCTTGGGTACCGCGGCCCTGCTGACCGACCCCTTGCACCCGCACGACCTGGTGGACACCCTGCGTGCCGCACTGACCATGCCGGAGGTCGAACGTGCCGCACACCTCACCCGTCTGGCGGCCCTGCTGGACAATCCCGCCCCCACCGACTGGGCGCGCACAGTCATCTCCGCCATCCGCGCCAGCGCCGCCCCGCGGACACGCACCCGCTGAAGGGGCGCCTCGGGGGAACGGCGAACACCGCCCCACCCTGCTGCGACACCGGGACGCCCCGCCGAGCGCCGCCGGCCCCGAGCGCCGCCGGCGCCGGATGGCCGCCTGACGCCGGCTGATGGCGGTAAGGACGGCTCACCAGGCGCGCCGTTTCCTCGCCCTGGTCCAGCGGGGCCGCCGCGAGCCCGGCCTGGACGGGACGATCGTGAACACGGCCGTCACGGCGCACTGCCTGGACATCACCGAACCGAAGACCACCCGCGGCCTGTCGGCGGAGTACCGCTGGGCTCACCCCGACCCGACCCGCGCTCGTCGGCGTTCACCGGAAGCGGCCCCCGGCGCCGGCCCCCGGCCGGCCTCACCACCCCGGACGCCCCGGCGATCGCTACGAGCCCCGTCCCGAAGCTCCCGCTGCCCGGCCGGTCCTCGAGGAGCGGCAGCGCGGTCAGCGTCCCGGGCAGCCCGGTTCCGGTCACGGAGGGGCGAGCCCCTGAAGTGGCCCCCCCACTCCCGTGTTTCTCCTTGACCTGGCTCCCTGGCTCCCTGGCTCCCTGGCTCGCCGTGCGCGTTCGGTCATTCGGGTTCATCCTGGGATCCGGGCCGTGAAGCCCACAGGCCGACCTGCCGGGAGGATCTGTGATTCTGCTCAGCCTGCTCCTGCCTGCTGTGATGGTGGCTTTCCTCTTCGCCACGGACGCGCTCGAAAACCTCCTCTTCCCCTGTCCGGAGGTTCCGGACGCTCTCACCCCTGCGAGTGACGGCGACGAACACCTCACGCTCTGACGGTTCCGAGACGACGAGGTGGAGGTGGAGGAAGTCGGCATCGGCGCTCTTCTGATGCCTCCTGGACTGGACGACCTACGTGCCGAACGTGACGCGCAGCGTGGGCATGAGGGTTTCGGCGCGCTCGCGGGCCGAAGCATCGTGTACGTGCGACGGCCGTGGGACGGCGAGGACGACGAGCCGGTGCACGTCACTGCGGGCTTTCCGGCGCGGGCCTACCGGGCGCTGACCGGGAGCGTGGTGGGCGGGCCGCCGTGTAGGCGTACGGATCGGGGCGTGTCCCGGCCGGAGACCCTCCGGCCGGGACACGCGGGGTTCGCCTGCAAGGATCAGGCGGCGGGCGTCAGGAAGTGACAGTTGGCGGAGACGGGGTTGTTGTTGGTCGTCGCGTCGGCCGTCCGGACCCGCCAGCCGTAGCTGTGGCCGGGGGTGAGCGTCGGGACGGTGAGCGAGACGGTGCCCTGGCCCTTGACCGTGGAACTCTTCGAGCCCGGCGTGCCCAGGCTCAGGATCTGGGTCGAGGTGGTGTTGTCCCACAGGGAGAACTCGGCCCACACGTCCTTGGACGGGTCGGGGTGTCGGACCGTCGCGGTGAGCGTCGGCGTGAGCGTGGCGGCGATGCCGAAGGCGTTCCCGTACAGGCCGCCGTGCTGGTGGCAGCCCTGGGAGTTCATGCCTTCGACGACGGGCATCGCGACGTTCTTGCCGGTCGGGGCCGTCACGGTCCCGGCGTACGAGGCGACCTGGTCGTCGCGCAGGGCGCAGGCGAAGGCCTCGGCCCGCTGGATGCGGCCCTTGAAGCCGGCGTTGCGCACGCCGCTGACGAGGTCGCGGCCGACGACGAAGGGACCGGTCGCGGACCACCTGGCGGTGTGCGTGGTCTCGGCCTTCTTCGTGCCGTCGACGAAGAGGCTCACCTTGCCGGTGGAGGCGTCGTAGACGCCGGTGAGCCTGGTCCACTGGCCCTTGACCGCGCCGGGCGCGACGGCCTGGTCGATGTTCCAGCCGTCGGCGTCGGCCCTCGGCAGGCCGAAGCGCCAGGAGTTGTCGCCCGCGTTGTAGAAGAGGATCATGCCGCTGACCCGGGTGCCGTCCTGGGACACGACGGCGGACGTGCCCGCGTCGGCGTCGGGCCTGCAGTTCCTCTTGCCCAGGTGACACTCCGGCTGGGTCGTGACCAGGTAGTCCGTGCGGTCGCCGAACTCCGTCCGCGAGTCGCAGCCGGTGAAGCCGCCGGTCGAGAAGAGGTAGTCGATCTTGGACGAGGTCATGGTGTACGACGTGTACCCTCCGTCGGTCGACGTGGCCTCGTTGGTCCGGGTGAGCTTCGTGTGTTCGTTGACGGCGTCGCCGGGAAAGTGCGCTCGCTGGTCGCACTCCGCCATCAGGTCGTAGAGCGGCTTGAGCGTTGTCTGGTTGCTGGTGTTGAAGTCACCGCCCAGGACCACGGACGGGAACTGCTTCACGACCCGCTCGACGATGTCGAGCTGCTTCTGGTAGTAGGCCGCGGCCGTCTCCGTCGAGATCGGGACCTCCCAGTGCGGCTTCTCCTTTTTCTTCGTCGTGTCGGAGTGGAAGTTGGAGATGTGCGTGCTGCACAGGTGGCTTTCCCAGCCCTCCACCTCGGCACAGAGGATGGTGCCGCTGTTCATGGAGAGGCCGGTGCCGACCGGAGTCCCGAAGTCGTCCTCCGACCGCCAGGTGATCTTTCCCTTGACGGCGATGGCGTTGCTCAGCGTGCCGGTCAGGTGATCGCCACGGCAGTCCGAGCCCTCGGAGTCGAGGAGCTCGGGGTCCCCGCGCTCGGGCTCTACCCCGTGCGGGTCGTCGGGCCGGGTCACACCTGCCGAGGCGAAGCTCCACTCGCCCGCGGGGAGGAGCTTCTTGAGTTCGTCGAGGTGGCTCGTTCCGGTGGTGTCGCCCGGTGTCCTGCCGACGCAGACCTCCTGGAGCAGCACGGCGTTGAGCTTGTGCTCGTTGATGAGCCGGACGACGCCCTCCATCTTCCTGCGCGGACCGGAGCCGTCGGGGATCGAGAAGCCGTCCTCGTCGTACCGTCCGGTGGCGGCGCCGTTCCGCCAGGGGCAGTACCCGGCATCCGAGGCGGTCCGACCGCCTGCTTCCCCGCACATGTTCCAGGTCGCCGCGCGCACCGACTCGCGGGTGTAGCCGGTCGCCGTCGGGTCCCCGGGGACGAGGGCCGTGGCGGGCGTCGCCTGGCCCCCGACGAGCAGGACGGCGGCCAGAGCGGGAGCCCACGCGTGCAGCCATCGGGCCGCGAATCTTCTCATGTCAACTCACAAACGGACGTATGGGTGTTCTCGTCCCCCCGCCCTGGAGGCCAGGACGGCCCCAGGACTATAGGGAACCCGCTCCTGGACGGACCCCTCCGCCCCGCGTCCGCGTCCACCGCCGTCGTGCGGGCCCGGCGGTGGTTGGCCTTGCCGCTGGGGGAGCGCTGGATGCGGTCGGGCAGGACCGGTTGGCGCGGGACCTTGTAGCCGGCAGTGGGCCCGGATCGCCTCCAGGTCCAGGGGCGGCGCGCCGGCACGAGCCGGCTGCGTGTCGTCCCCGCACTGTCGGAGAAGGCCGGCGGACGGCTGTGGGAGGACACCGCCCTGGCGGACGCCGCAGTACCCCGGAACGGTCCCGCGTCCCCGGCCGCGGAACCTTATGGACTGGACGCGCGGCTCGTACGCGTACCGGGCCGAGCGCACCGGGTTCATCACCACACCGGCGGTCGTCGCCGGCGGTCCGTGCTCGACCGCGCCCCCACCCTGCCGGACACCGGGTGGCGGGACCTGCGCGGCGCATCGTGTGCGCTTGCTGCGGTGCCGACCGAGCGTGAGGCCGTACGGCAGTCGTGGATCGACCGCAATTTCCGCTCCTTCCTGGGCGTCGACCCGCCCCGGATCCACGAGCAGTTCATGGACGGCGTGGGGCAGAATGGTGACCCCGGCCAGTGACCACCGGCTGGTCGGCGCCCGGCCATCCCGGAGGTTGACGGATCGGGAGGGTCCGATGGACCCGTTCGGCAGCCGAACCCCTTACCGCTCCCGCGGAACGACGAGTCTGTGGCCGAGCCACCGAGCACGAGGTCTACCCGCGCACTCAGGTCGCCCACCGATGAGTTTCCCGCACCGCGCCGGTCCGTACGTGTGAGACCGGGGCCGACTCACGGAAGGCTGGAGCCATGCGGAGACTGATCTACGGCATGAACCTGTCCCTGGACGGCTACATCGCCGCGCCCGGCGACGACATCGGCTGGAGCGCGCCGAGCGACGAGCTGTTCCAGTTCTGGTCCGACCAGTTGCAGGCGACTGATCTGACCCTGTACGGGCGCAAGCTGTGGCAGACGATGAGCTCCTACTGGCCGACCGGCGACCAGCAGCCCGACGCCACCCCTGCGGAGGTCGAGTTCGCGCGTCGCTGGCGGAACATGCCGAAGGTGGTGTTCTCCTCCACGATCGACGAGGTCGAGTGGAACACCCGTCTGGTCACGGGCGACGCGGTCGCCGAGATCAGCCGGCTCAAGGCCGAGGACGGCGGCCCGATGGACATCGGCGGCGCGACGCTCGCCGGGGCGGCCATGCGGGCCGGGTTGATCGACGAGTACGTGTTGGCCACCGCGCCGGTCCTGGTGGGCGGCGGCACGCCGTTCTTCACCGCATTGGACAGCTGGGTGAACCTCAACCTGGTGGAGACGCGGACGCTTCCCTGCGGCGTGATCCTGACCAGGTACGAGACGAGGCGCTGAGCGCCCGTCACGCGACTCGAACCTCCGTTCCGAAGAGGGCTCGACGGTGCGACGCGGTACGAGTGACGCTCCTGCCCGCCGGCCGGAACCACCTGAGCCTGACCGTCCGGTCGAACTTCGCCCTGCTCACCCGCAGGCGGGCGGCGGCCTGGTCGGGGCCGAGGGCGGCCGGCGGCGGTGCCGGCCGTGCGGTGGCCGGATGCGCAGGGGCTGGAGGACCTGGCCCGGCTGGATGCCGGTTTCTGCGGTGGCGCGGGCGAGTTGGCCCCGGACGAGGGGTGGACGCGCCGGTGGACGACGGTCTGGCGTTTCGGGGGACTCCGGTGGTCCACCCGGTCCGGGATCTCGCCGGGGCGGAGGCGGTCCGGAGCCGGCCGGTGCGTCGTTTCACTCGGCGGGGACCGGGCAATTGCACCGGCCGGGCCTGGTGCACCGAAGTAGGCCGACGCCACTTCTACCCCCCCGCCTGCGCCCTTGTCGAAGCCGGCCGCCATCGCCCCGGTATCGCTGAACACCTGACAGTCCTCCCGGGCGTCATCCCCTCGCCTTCCCCGCCGCTGACACCGCCTGGGCCCAGGCCCGCGCCCGTTGTACCGCTGCCCCACCCCGGAACACCCCGACGGCGCCGTCGTCGCCACCGCGGACACGCACCGCTGGAAGGGTGGGCCCGCGCGCGTCGTCGCGCTCACCCTGCAGGAGCCCGGGGAGCCTCCTCCACGTAGTCGGACAAGTGAAGTCAGGCCACGCCCGCGGTGTGTTCAAGCCGTGTAGAGCACGAGTAGCCCCGGAACCGACTCTTCACTTCGAACGCACATGCCAGACTCGCTGACGCTCCGCCAGGAGAGATCCGCACACTCGCCGCCGACCCCGGACCGCACGGACCGGGGTCGGCGTTCCATGCGCCCGGAAGGGGAACAGTGGCAGCTCAGGACTCCCTGCTCAAGAAGTACGGGGACCGGTCGTACCGGTACGTGACGATGGTCCGGCACCAGGGCACGACGATCGCGTTCGCGATGGACGCCTCCCGCCGGATCGTCCACACGGTGCTGGACCTGTCCGGTCCGGCGGCCAAGGGGGAGGTGGACTCGGCGTACTGGAGCGACAACCCGGCCGAGGTGGCCTTTCCCCGGGAGATCGCCGAGGTGGGGTACGCCGTGGCCGGCGCGACGGCGATGCCGACGGTCAAGCGGGGCGGGGCAGAGGCCGGTGCCGACGAGCGGCCGACCACCGCGGAGATCGACCCGTTCCTGTCCAGCACGGCTCGGCTGACGGCGGACGCCCCGTTCCACGTGATATCCGACGGCACGTACGTGGTGATCCTGCGGCAGTCGGTCGGCGGGACGCACCCGGACGCGGTGTACAAGCTGACCGGCGGCGGCAGTTCGGGGGACGCGTCCCGCGCCGACTACGTGCTCAGCGCCGCGAAGAAGGTGCCGCTGGTGCGCGACACCCTGCTCGTCGACCGGTTCGTGTTGGTGGACGGGAAGCTGAAGCCGGTGCTGGAGGTGCGCTTCAAGCGCAGCCGGCACGCCACCCGCCCGGAGTCGGCCAAGGACAGCCTGGGCACCGAGGACATGGAGGGCCGCCCGTTCCACGAGCCGACCCAGGAGCTGTCCTTCGTCCGGAACCTGACTCAGGGCCGGTTCGCCGCCGTCCTGGTGCCCACCGCTGTCGCCAACGTGCAGCGCTGGCAGCTGTTCGCCCACAACGACGCCACCGGCCGCGTCGACAGCTTCAACATCGAGCAGGGCGCCCAGGGACTGTTCAACACCCAGGGAACCCGCTTCTGGACCAGCCCGGATGCGGCCTACCGGGACTCGGTGTTCGAGCGCAGCCCGGGCACCTGCCCCTTCACCGGCCGCGAGCTGGTGCCGGTGACCGGCAGTGAGGGCCACGCGGAGACCGCGCTGCGCCTGGACGGCGTCGACGGCCACCTCGACCTGGGCGACCGGGCGCCGCTGCACTTCGGCGGGAAGGCATACTCGATCGAGGCGTGGGTCAAGCCCGCCGCCCTGGAGGGCCCGGTGCTGGGCCGCGGCGGGGAGTACCTGTTCGGCGTGGACGCCAACGGCGCGGTGTTCCTCAGCCACGACGGGGCGCCGACGGCGCTCACCTCCACCGAAACGCTCGCGACGGACAGCTACGCCCACATCGCCGCCACCTTCGACGGCACCACGGCGAAGCTGTACGTCAACGGCAAGCAGGCCGGGAGCGCGGCGCTGCCGTTCACGCCGCTCACCGGCGTGCACACCCTGGTCGGCAAGCGGAGTTCCGGCGGCACCGACAGCTTCTTCAACGGCGACCTCGATGAGCTGCGGATCTGGAACCGGGTGCGCTCGGCGGCCGAACTCACCACGGACCTGAACAACCGGCTGATCGGTAACGAGCCGGGTCTGGTGGCCTACTACCGCTTCGACGAGGGCACGGGCACCACCGCCCACGACCAGACCGACCACGCCGGGCACGGCACGCTCGTGGGCAACGCGCGGTGGACCGGCTCGGACGCCCCGGTCGGCGAGCACCCCGGGGTGCGGCGCGACAGCTTCACCCTCAAGGGCCGCTCGGTGGTCTCCGGCATGTCGGCCCTGCTCTACCACCAGCAGGAGAACGTCGTCGCGGGCTACCGCGCCGACCCCAAGCCGGCCAAGCGGCAGGCCCGGGTGATGCTGGCCTTCGCCGCGAAGTACGGCCAGGAGCCCGCCGTGGCCACCCTGGACTTCGGGGTGGGCCGGGACGGCCGGCTGGCCCAGGTGCCGGACCTCCTGGAGCCGCAGGTGCTCAAGCGCCCGACGAAGGGCCAGGACTCGGAGCAGGTCAGCACCCTGCAGCAGTTGGTCAAGCGGCTGGAGCCGGAGGTCGCCGCCATCGAGGCGGACATCAACCGGCTGAAGGGCGCCGCCGGGCGGCTGGCCGAATACCAGGCGGAGTACGACCGGCTCAAGCCCGGGTTCGACCTCCTGGAGCAGCAGTATTTCGCCGAGAAGGATCTGGTGACTTCCTGGATCTACAACATCGAGCTCAAGACCCCGCGGGTGATGCCCGGCGGCACGTATCAGTGGCTCACCGGCGTCGACAGCCAGGCGGAGAGCGGCGCGGTCCTACTCGTCGAGGGCGCCTTTACGTCCTGGCGGTTCGAGGCCGTCGGCGAGAGCCAGGACGGCAGGCCCTGCTACTGGCTGGTCTCCCACCGGTTCAACAAGGATGTCCGCGTCGTGGGCAATTCGACGTCGGAGAACGCCCAGCTGTACCTGCGCCCCCGCGACCCGGGCAACCGGGCCGCACAGTTCCAGCTGGTCACCGAGGGCGACTGCGTCCGCCTCGTCAACCGGGCGAGCCGGCTCGCGATCGGCTCGCCCTCCACGTACCAGTTCGCCCAGGCGCTCCAGTCGAGCGAGTGCCTCAAGGCGGAGTCGGGGCTGTTCCGGATGACCCAGGTGGCCATGCGGTCGGGAGTCGACCAGCGCTACTTCGCGGCCAAGACGCAGATGGATCCCGCGCGCGAACGCCTCCAGGAGGCGCTCAAGGCCCAGCAGCGCATCGCGGAGCTGCAGATCAACCTGACCGCCAAGCAGGCCGAACTCGCCGACGCACGGACCCAGCTGGCCAAGCTCTCGGGCGCGCTCCAGGGCGACGACGACCTCACGGTCGCGATGCCGCTGCTCGCGGTGGACAGCACCGGCCTGAGCCTGACCGGGGGCCTGCTGGAGTTCGCCCGGGGCACCGACCGGCCCGCACTCCTGGACAGCGGCACCGGCAACCTCGTGCTGTACTTCCGCGGCGCCGACGACCAGTTCTTCGCCGCGTACTACGACACCGCCGTCCTGCGCGGCACCCGGACACTCGCCGCCGACACCGGCACGCTCGTCTTCCTCGCCCGGGACCCGGCCGTCCCCCTGGACAACGCCACGATCACCGTCACCGACGGCGACGCGCCCGGCCGCTGCGACCTGACCGTAACCGTCGGCCCGGACACCGAGACCTGGCGCTCCCTGCCGCGCAAGGCCGAGCAGATGGCCGCCGCACTGGCTGGCAGCCCCGGCCGCCCGGTGACGCTCAGCGCGGTCGCCCGGGTGACGGGCAGCACCGTCGAACTCACCACGCCCACCACCGTCGCCGTCCCGGCCAAGGCCCACCTGCAGATCGGCGGCACCGGCTACGCCGTGGCCACCGACGCCCCGATCGGCGCCAAGTCGCTGGAGCTGACGGCGAAGAACGTCACGGCCAAGCCCGGCGACAAGGTGAGCCTGGTCGGCTACGACTGGGCCAGGGCGCAGTCCACCCGCCCCGGGGTGCTGCTCTCCGCCGGCTCCCGCCTGGTCACGCTGAGCACGGGCGGGGCCGAATCCGTGCCCAACGGCACCGCCAAGGGGGCGATCACCGGGCGCGGCTGCCGCTGGCGGGCCGAGATGCCGGGCCGGGCCTTCCTGTTCGACGGCAAGGAGCAGTACCTGACCCTGCCCGCCGGCAAGCAGCAGAGCATCGCCCCGACCGGTGACCTGAGTCTGGAGGCGTGGGTCAACCCCGAGGCCGGAGGGGGCCGGATCGTCCACGCCAGGACGGACGGGTCGGGCTACTCCCTGGCGCTCGCCCCGGCCGCCCTGCCGGCCTGGCAGTTCGTTAACGGCACCAAGGCCCAGCTGACTCCCTCGCTCGACCTGGCGAACCGGGACTTCACCATCGAGCTGTGGGCCAAGCGCAACCAGTCCCGGGGCCGCGTCGAGCCGCTGCTGTTCCACGGCGCGACGGCCGGCCGGGTCGACCAGTCCCTGCACCTGTGGTTCCACCCCGACGAGACCTTCTACTTCTCGCTGTACGGCGACGACATGAAGACCACCCAGGCATACCCGGACCTGGAGTGGCACCACTGGGCCGCTGTGTACAAGAACGCCACCCGGGAGCAGATCCTCTACCGGGACGGCGTCGAGGTCGGCCGCCGCACCTCCACCGGGGCCTACACCGGCAACGGCCCGCTGATCCTGGGCCACTTCCCCTTCAACGGTGACTACCTCGACGGCCAGATCGACGAGGTCCGGGTCTTCGGCCGGGCTCGCACCAAGCTGGAGATCTCCGCCGAGCGCCACCAGCGCCTCTCCGGCCGGGAACCCGGTCTGCTGGGGTACTGGACCTTCCCCGGCACGAGCGGCCCGGCCTCGCCGATCAAGGGCTATCAGGTGACCGCCCGGGTGGGCGACCGGGTGCTGAAGTCGGGCGAGCGCTTCCCCTGCAACGAGTGGGCGCACCTCGCCGCCACCTTCACCCAGTCCTGGGCGCTGAGCCTGGACGGCGGCGAGGGCCTGTCGGTGGCCGCGCAACCCGCGCTGGACGTGCTGGAGGACCTCACCGTCGAGGCGTTCGTCCGGATCGACAAGCTGGGCACGCCCATCGGCCTGCTCACCAAGGGCACGGTCATCGACGGCGGGCGGGACGGCGTCCCGTACCAGCTCAGCGTCCGGGCCGATGGCCTGGTGGAGTTCGCCTTCGCCGAGGCGAACGGCAAGCCCGTCCGCTACACCTCCGACCGGGCCGTCACGCCCGGCGCGTTCCAGCGCATCACCGTGGTGCGCGAGCGCCGCAAGCCCGCGGTCTCCACCACGGCCCAGACGACCACGAACGCGGTCCAGCCGGAGCAGGAGATCCGCTTCTACCTCGACGGCGGTGCCGTCGGCAGCCACGTGTACAGCGGCCCCGGCGCGCAGTCCAACACCAGCGAGGTGGTGATCGGCCGCGGCCTGACCGGTGTGCTGTGCGAGCTGCGGCTGTGGAACTCCGCCCGGCCGCAGGCCCGGCTCGGGCTGCCGGTCACCTCGCGTGAGAAGGGCCTGCTGGCGCGCTGGGCGTTCAACGAGAACGCCGGCAACGTCACCCTCGATGTGTCCGGTACCTTCCCGGCGAAGCTGCGCGGCGCCCGCTGGACCCGCGACGTCGACCCCCTGGCCAGCCCGCTGCGGCTGTACCGCAACGGCGAGCCGCTCACCGAGGCACCACTGACCGCGCAGGACACCACTGCGGCCTGGGGTGACCCCCAACTCACCCTGGGCGCACGGTTGGAGGGAGGCAAGCCGACAGACCTGCTCACCGGCACGCTGGAGGAGGTCCGCATCTGGCGGACCGTCCGCACCCAGGAGCAGATCCAGGACAACCTGTTCACCCGCCTGCGCGGGGAGAAGCAGGACCTGCTCGGCTACTGGCCCTTCGACCGGGACTCCACCGAGCCCGGCAGCACGTCCGTCCGGGACGAGGGCCTGCGCGGCAACCACCTGGGCTTCTCCGCCAAGCGACCGCGCGTCCTGCTCTCCACCGCGCCCGTCTCCACCGACACCGCCCAGGTCCGCTCGGCCCTCGCCGACGTCCGCACCCCCTTCCACGACACCATCGCCGGCGCCCCCGCCGTCACCGAGTACGCCGACCTGCAGTACGACGCCAAGGGCGAGGCGCTCGGCGTGCTCAAGCGCTGCTACGCCTTCGTCCGGGACGGCCGCTGGCACCTGGTCACCGGTTACAAGGTCGGCGACCTGACCACCGAGTGGGTCGGCCAGGCCCAGTTCGACCCGCAGCTCGTCGGCTACGTCGAGGGCGCCCCGCCGGTGCCGTCCGAGAACCTCACCGACAAGGCCGACGGCTGGGCCGGCGCCTCCTCCGTGGAGTTCGCCGAGGCCGACCAGGTGGTGCGCAGCCTCTCCTCCAGCAGGACCCGCAGCGTCAACGCCGCCTTCAACTTCACCTTCGGCGTCGAGACCGACGCCAGTGTCCTGACGATCACCGCCCCGCTCGGCTTCGGCACCGCGCAGCCACTGGCCGAGGGCCAGATGAAGATCGGCGGGAAGGGCAGCCTGGAGTTCGCCAACACCTGGAGCACCGACACCAAGGTCAGCCAGGGCCAGAACACCGCCCGCAAGACGAAGCTGGCGCTGACCGGGTACACCGAGGACGCGGCCAAGGTGCTGAACACCGCCGTCGGCCGCCGGTACGTGCCCGCCAACACCGGCACCGCCCTGGTCCAGTCCCAGACAGCCGACGTCTTCGCGCTGCGCCTGGCGCACACCGGCGCCCTGGTCGCCTACCGGATGCTGCCCAACCCCGACATCCCGCTGGACTGGAACATCATCCACTTCCCGATCAACCCCCGCTACACCAAGCAGGGCACCCTGGACGGCGCGGTCGGCTTCGACGACCGCGGCAAGGTCCTCGACCCCGACTACCCCACCGCCACCGCGTACGGCGAGTACAGCTACTTCAAACCGCGCGACGCCTACGCGCTCAAGCGCCGCATCACCCGCGACCAGCAGCGCCTGGAAGCCTTCTACGAGTCGGTCTCAACCGAGACCCACCACGCGGACCCGACCGGGGCCCAGGCGCAGTCGGTGCTGCGCTCGATGGGAGTCTCCGGCGGGCAGCAGGAGGCCGGCCGCGGCGCCTCCGGCAGCGCGGCCGCGACCGGCTTCTCGCACCGGGACCTGGTCAACACCTACGTCTGGACGGCCCAGGGCGGCTTCTTCGCCGAGAGCACCGAGGCCACCGACGCCGTCAGCGAGACCACCTCCGGCTCGTACACCTTCAGCGGCTCGTTCGGCGCCAGCTTCGAAGGCAGCTTCGGCGCCCTCGGCCTCGGATGGTTCGGCAGCCTCGACGCCTCCGTGGGCGGCGGTTTCAGCGTCACCAGGGCCAAGGCCAAGGACGCCTCCCGCTCCTTCGGCCTCGACGTCCAGTGCGCGCCCTCCGGCGACCTCCAGCGCCGCGACGGCAACGGCAAGCCGGTCTACAACGCCGCCGGCAAACCCGTGCTGGTGCCCGGCAAGGTCGACGCCTACCGCTTCCTCACCTTCTACCTCGGCGAGAACAGCGCCAACTTCGACGACTTCTACCACAAGGTCGTCGACCCGACCTGGCTGCAGGGCAGCGACGCACCCGACGCCGCCGCCCTCCGCCAGGCCCGCCAGAACACCGCCAAACCCCCGTGCTGGCGCGTCCTGCACCGCGTCACCTACGTCAGCCGCGTCCTCGCCCCCGTACCGCCGCCCGGCGCACCGCCGCTGGAGAAGGCGATGCGCGCCGAGAACATCGACAGCAACTACGAACTGATCAAGCGCCTCGAACCGTACGTCCGCCCGGCCGCCACCACCACCGGCGCCCTTGCCACCGCCACCCGGGAGGTCCTCGCGACCCAGCTGCCCGAACTCCTGCCCCACGCCACCGAGGTCATCGACTACCTCACCCGCTACTTCGGCATGGAGAACTGACTCCCGCCCGGCCCTCCGGCACCCCGGAGGGCCGGGCCCGCCTCGTTCGCACCGCCCCGGCAACAAGGCAACAGGTCCTCTACCTCACCGTCAGGAGCCAGCGGGTGCTGCGCGAGCTGCTCGCAGCGTACGCCGCCGACCTCGCGGCCCGATGCGACCGGAGCCCGTCCCTCACCCCGGACCCGACGACCGCGCGGCCGTGAAGGGCGACGGGCAAACGTGCCGCCCCGCGATGGACCGTCGTCACGCGGCCGCGTAGCTGGCCCTAAGGAGCGGGACCGCCCGGTCAAGGTCTTCCGCCGAGCCGAGCCGATCCGCAGCTCGAGCGAGCCGCTGCCGTGGTGCCCGACATCGGTCACGTCACGGCTGAACCCCGCCTCCAAGGGAATGGACTTGGGGTTCACCCGCAAGAACACCAGGAGCGCGGCCGCGGCCGGCAGGATCTTCACACACGCGAAGTTGGACCGGTGTCGGTAGGCGATGTACTGCCGGAGCTCGACACGGTGGCCATCGCCCAAGGCGAGCAGCCGGGCATCGAGGTCGGCGTACAACTGCTGCAGGGCCGGCGAAGCACGCCCGATCGCCTCACGGACAGTCTTGCGCCCCGGGCCACTGGAGGCACGGCCGGCCCCGTCACCATCGTTCCTGACCAACGTACTTGGACCGCTGGGCACCGAGGCGTGCAGCTCCGGGGCCAGGATGTTCCCGTCGAAGCGCTGGTAGCGGACGAGGTCGATCCGGCGGTTCATCTCGTCGATCGCGTGGACCTCGTAGCGGCTGAATCCCGACGCGACGCACATGATCCGCGGACTGCTCCATTCGACACTGTCGGCAGCCTCGGCCCCGAGCCACCAGCGCCTCGAACTCGACCTTGTGGTCCCGCAACCGGGCAGAATAAAACAATGCCTGGTTGATCACGTTCTCTCTGCGCGAGCGCTTGTACTCGACTACGACCGGGCTGCCGTCCTCGTCGAGGCCCAGTGAGCCGATCCGGCCACCGGGGACCGGGCCGGTGGAGTACTCGGAGGCGAGGAACCGCGTGCCGAGCATGGTGTCCATGTTCTGCTCGATCAGGGTCTGGAGATGCCGCTCCAGTTCCACCTCCGATCCGACGACCTCCTCGGCCGACCCGCCGTCAACCCGGAACAGGCGCAGGCCCGTCATTTCTCCCCCCTGTAGCCAAGCGATCATGGTGACAGTCATCGTCGGTATGTGTCATCTATCGGCGGTAGTCGCAGCTGATCACGTACTTCGCCTCATCCGGCAGATCGTTGCCAGCGGATGGGGATCCGCTCGGCTCTCCTGCTGAAACTCGCGACAGAAGTTGCCCATCACCGCGGCGACCGGTGCGTAACGGACAAGGAGCGCCGCGACCGACGCGGGGACTCCCCCTGGGGGCGCCCCTTGGGCACACGCGTTCACAAACGTTTTGCGTTCTTCCGGTGTGTCCGTAGAGAGCGACGGCCAGCCGGTTCATCAGGTGGGCGACGGCATAGCACTGGTCGTAGGTGCGGTGCTGGTCGAAGAAGTCGGCCTCGTCCCGTGTGAGGTCGAAGCGTGAGGAGATCGCGGGGCCGTAGCTGGTGAAGAAGAGCCGTCGGCCGTCGGTGAGGATGTTCTCGAAGCGGGCGTCGAAGTGCAGAAGTCCGCGGGCGTTCATGAACGAGATGCCGGCTTTCAGCTCGCCGTCGACCATGGCGCAGACCCGTTCGGCCGCCTCGTCGCCGGCCCCGATCTGGACGCCCGGCCAGTCGTGCAGGGTCCGCGGGATGTACTCCGGGAACAGCACAAGGCTTGCCGCGGAACGCTGGAGCGCTTCGGCCCGTCGGCGTACCGCTGATCCGCCTCCCCAGTAGGCGACAGCTCGCTCCACATCGGCCAGTTCCTCGGGCAGTGGCTGGCCAGAGTCTGGGACCACCCGCCAGTGGTACATCAGAGGGAAGCGCTCGTAGTCTCCCGCGACCACCCAGTTCGTCGGCATGGTGTGCGCGGCCAGGCCCCGAACCCCGGGCCTCCGATGGTGCCGATGTCGTAGTGACAGAAGGCCGGGAGTCCGAACGGATTCGCGGTGGAGCGAACATGCTCCGGCCGTCGCTCCAGATCGGTCAGCCGTACCTGCTTGAAGAAGACCCGGGTTCCCTCGACCTCCAGCAGGACCGTCGTCCCACCGGTGCCCGACCCCAGCGGTGCGCCGGCGTCCACGAACTCGCGCAGACTGCGGTCACTGCGCAGCGCCAGCGATGTGGAAACGGCGCCGTGGGCGGCCAGACGAGCACCGCGGGACACGTCAGGGCCCTTCACTCACTCCTCCAACCGTGCCCCGCCTCCTGTTCAACAGCTCCAGCGGACGCCGGGACGGGGTCCAAAGACCACCCTCCCACGCAGAGCCGGTGAGAGGCGGCGTAACTGGAGGTGCTGCAGGTGGGGTTGAGGTCGCATGACGAAAACCGAAGAGCCTGCCGAGAATTCCCGCGCACTTGCTTACCGGCGCCGTTTATCGCTGTCCGCGCGTACCGTCAGCCACCTCGCCGGTCTGCTGCGACGCCATCTGAAGCTGATCCGGTCCAGGTGGCGGATCCTGCCGCCCGGAAGGATCGCGGTGATCGTCCTGGCCGTGCTGCGTCATGACCAGCGCTTGGCCGACACGGCTGGCGGCAACGACGTGTCCGAGTCCACCGTTCGCCGTTGGCGCGACGAGCTGATCGGACTGCTCGCCGCGCAGGCGCCGCGGCTGGACCGTGCCCTGCGGAAGGTCGTCAGGCGGGGTGGGGAGGTGGTCCTGATCGATGGCACCCTCATCCGCACCAGACGCCGTACCGGAAAGGCCGACCGGCGGAACTGCTCCGGCAAGCACCGCAGCCATGGCCTTCACTTCCTCGCCCTGATCGACGAGAACGGGCGCCTGATCTGGGTATCCGCTGCCCGGCCCGGCAGCACCCACGACAACACCGCCGCCCGTCACGACCATATCCTGGTCCCCTGCGCGCCGCCGGCCTCGGAGCGCCGGCCGACCTCGGCTTCCGCGGCCTGGGCAACGACATCCTCGATCCTGTGGTCGTCACCGGCTACATCGCCCCCCCGGACCCACAAGCTCACCCCGGGGCAGAAGCAAGCCAACAAGGTCCTCGCAATCGGACGGTCACCGGTCGAGCACGGCTTCGCCCACCTCAAGAACTGGCGGATCCTTACCAAGCTCCGCACCGATCCCGCTCGCGCCCCCCGCCTCCTGCGTGCTCTGCTCGTCCTGACGAACCTCGAGATCAACCGCTGACGGACGGTCTTCTCCGCGGACTCCCGCCCACGACCAGCACGAGCACCCCGGGGACCGGTCACACCAGTCCTTCGCACTGGAACTTCAGGTTGGCGGAGGCTCTATGACTCGCATCGCTCAGTACCAAGGGCGACGTAGGGTGGTCGGACCGCCGAGTGGATGATCGGGGTGTGCAGGCGCGGCCTCCACGCGAACGCCGCTCCTGTGCGGTGGATGACACGAAACCCGGCCACCGCGGTTCGGACCATGTGACGGAGGCGAATGTGTTGATCACTGTTGCGGACGTGGAAGCTGCGGCCGAGCAGATCAGTGAACATGTCATACGGACCCCGACCGTGCCGAGTCCCGGGCTCGCCGCGCTCCTGGGCGCGGATGTCACCGTGAAACTGGAACTGCTGCAGCACACCGGCTCCTTCAAGGTACGTGGAGCAACGGCAAAGCTGCTCATGCTCAGTGAGGTTGAGCGGGCTGCCGGGGTCGTTGCGGTAAGTGGCGGCAACCATGGCATCGGGGTCGCGGTCACGGCCGGCGCACTGGGCATCAAAGCGACCGTCGTCATGCCACGGTCCGCCCCCGATCGTGCCGTGGGTATCGCCGAGTCCTCCGGAGCGGACGTCATCCTCGCCGACACCATGGAAGGCGCGTTCGGCCTCGTGGACGAGTTCCAGGCCGAGGGGCTCACCCTGATCCACCCCTTCGACGATCCCCTCGTCATTGCCGCTCAGGGCACGGTGGGGCTGGAATTCGCGGAGGATGCCGGGGAACTCACCGATGTACTTGTCAGTATCGGCGGCGGGGGGCTGATCGCCGGAGTCGCCACCGCGCTGCACGCGCGCCGTCCCGGTGTACGGATCTGGGGTGTGGAAACCGAAGGTGCGCGAGCGATGTCGGCGGCTTTGGCCTCCGGCGGTCCGGTGCCGGTCGAGCTGTCCTCGATCGTCTCGACGTTGAGCGCTCCCAGCGTTTCGCAGCTCACCTACGAGCATGTCTCAGCGCTGGTCACCGAGGTCCTCACGGTGACCGATGCCGAGGCGGTACAGGGCACCCTTGACCTGGCTGATCACGCGAAGGTGTGGGCTGAGCCCGCCGCCGGGTGTCTGCTGCCCGCAGCGCGCCGGGTGCTGGAGCGTGTCGGTGAGGGCGCCAGACTTGGCCTGGTGGTCTGCGGTGGCAACGCGGTGACCACTGATGTGGCCGCTTGGTCCAAGCGCTTCGAACTGTGCTGACCGCGCAGGTTCCAGCAGGCACCCGGCCTCCGGCGGGAGAACCTCATGCTCCCGGTATCACGCGGCAGTGCCCAGCTTCTGCCACGGCTGGTCAGCAGTAGGAGAGGCTGGGCCCTCGTCCAAGGCGATCTCAGAGCCGGGTGCAGACGGCGCCGGGCCGTGTCGCCGAACCAGCCCGCGGCCCCGGTCGGGACGTCGCCCCGGGCAACGCCGGTCCGCAGGACGTACATGCTGCGCGGTCACCCCTCCACCCCCCGCCCTGGGCCCGGTGTGACAGACCCGTGTGACAGCGCCCGCCCGCCGACACGCCCCGTCTCGTTGCCCGTTGCCCCTCCCCAGGCGCAACGGGCAACTCCTACCACGCCCCTGGCCGGGCCGGAATCGTGGTGGAGATGAAGACCACGCACCTTCCCGGCCGCGGCCTGGTCGCCGCCGTCATCTCCTCGATCGGTGTCCGCCACGACGGCGCCCACGACCTCGTCACCGACGGGCCCTGCCTCGATCTCCGCTACGCCCCCTGCGCAACCCGGCCGACGACCCCGCGATGCGCTTCCGCACCTGCCTGGACGGCGACGTCTGCGCCCGCGTTCTGAAGACACCCGTGCCCCGGTCCTGATCAACCGGACCGCCGTCCAGCTCCGCGTCCCGGCCCGCGAAGTCCCCCGTGGGCCGCCTCGTCCGCCTCACGGTCGCCTGCCCCGGCGGCCGGCACCGAGGTGTTGACCGGACTGCCGTGAGACATGTCGAGTTGCGGCACACCCGCCCAGCCGACTGTGAGGGAGTGGCTTCGACAGGCGAGCAGAGGGTCGATCACCCTTCCGGACGGGACTGGGCCAGGGGACCGGGCAGCCACGCGAAAGACGACCGCTTTGTGAGCCGACTTTCAGTCCGGCACCGAGGTGCCGTCAGCCCGATGAGGTCACTTCGGGCTGTTGAGGATGTCCCCGGCTGCCGAGCGGAAGCTCTTCACGGCCTGGTGGAGGATGTGTTCTTTCCCGGTGGCAAGGGCAGTGTTTGCTGCCAGGTGAGAGTCGTCTCCCACGTGAGCGTCCTGCACCATCCGCCGCATGACGCCGGAAAGGACGCGGGATGCCTGGGCCACGTGGTCGGCCGCCTCCACCACCGACGAGGGTCCTTCGATGATGACCACTTCGGCCGCGCGGTGCACCTCGCGCGCCAGGGTGATGAACCGCTGAACCTTTTCGTCGACGTCCTGCAGGTCGGGGTCGTGTGCTTTGAGCGCGTCAAGGATGGCGTCCATGGCTATGTCGCGATCGTGCAGTGCACCGAGGTAGTTCGCATAGGCGTCCCTGCGGTGCTGCCTGCGCCACTGGTCGAACTGCGAGCGTGCCGCCACACGCCCACTGACGACTGCCGCGCCGAGAGTGGCGAGGGAGCCGACGACGGTACCGAGTACTGCGGCCAGTCCAGCATCCATGAGCATTCTGCCGTCACTTCGCCGTAGTCCGGTAAAGCAGCGCCGGGGCTGCCGAGAAGGTCGGCCGGCCGGTCTGGGGGTGCGGGGCGGTGGGTGCGGTGTGGAGATCGAGCATCACCATGTCGACCAGCCCGTCCTGACTTCCTCCCCTCCCGCCTGATCCGCCCGGCACACCAGGAGGGGCGGCCACCCGGGCCTGCCGGGCAGCCGCCCCTCGGGGAAGGAGTGTGGGGCGCGCATCAGGCCGAGGGCGCCGAGCACATCGTGGCGGGTGATCAGAGGCACCGCCAGGCAGGAATGCGCCCCGGCTCGGGCGAAGGCGTCGGCGGCTTCCGGGTCGCGGGCGATGCCCGGCGGATCGCCCGGTCCCAAGACGATGGGGTGACCACCGTCATTGCCCCACGCCTCGGTGGCGTCGTCGGCCCAGGGCGTGCCGGAAGAACGAGGCGGGCGTGTACGGGCTCTGAGGGGCTCGGCCGGATCCGGCCGGATCGCCCGATATGGGGGACGTCTGCCGGCGGCGGGCTTCCGGCCAGGCGGCCGAGGCCGTGACGGCGAGGACGGACAGGAGGACGAGGGCCGCGGCCGGGGCGAGCACGGTCCAGGGGGCGAGTTCGGCGTAGGGCTGGTTCTCGGAGAGCAGACGGCCCCATTCGGGGGTGGGGGGCTGCTCGCCGAGGCCGAGGAAGCCGAGTGAGGCCAGGACGAGGACGGTGGTGGGCAGCCGCAGCAGCGCGTTGCGCAGCAGGGGACGGGTGAGCGCGGGCAGCAGGTGGCGGCGGAGGAGGTGGAGCCTGCCCGCGCCGAGGGAGAGGGTGGCGGCGATGTGGCCGCTCGCCCGTTCCTGCTCGTACAGGGCGGCGCTCTGGGCCGCGTACGGGGTCCATCCGACGGCGCAGACGGCGCAGGCGGCCCCCCAGACCGAGGGGCCGGCGGCCGCCGTCACGAGGAGCCCCGCGAGGACGGCGGGGACCGTCGCGACCACCTCGGTCAGCCCCGCGCTCAGGCGCGGGAGGAAGCCCAGGAGCAGGCCGGTCAGGGCACTGGCCAGGGTCACGGCGAGGGCCACCCCCGCGGTCCGCAGCGCGCCGTGGCCGAGCCGGGCGAGCAGGTCGCGGCCCAGGGAGTCGGTGCCCAGCGGATGGGCGGGGCCGGGCGGGAGCAGCCGTGCCGCCGTGTCGACGTGCGAAGGGTCGCGCAGCAGACCCGCTACCACGAGCGCGGCGAGGATCAGGGCGCATCCCGCGGCGATGAGGCTCCGGACGCGTCCGGTGGCCGCCTCGGGCGGCGGTGGCAGGGCGGGCAGGGCCCCGTCGTGCAGCGGGCGCCCGAGGAGGGCCCGGCGCAGTGCCTGAATGAGGAGACCGGCGGCGGTACCGAGCAGCACGAGCGTGAGGGTCGCCGTCTGGAGCGGCGGCAGGTCTTGCGCGAGGGCGGCGTCGAGGGCGAGCCGGCCGAGCCCGGGGACGTTGAAGATCTGCTCCACCGCGACCGCGCCGCCCACCAGGGCGACGACGGTCGGCAGCAGTTGGGGCAGGACGCCGGGCAGGGCCCGGCGCAGCGCGTGCCGGGCGACGTGCCCGGGCGGGAAGCCGACGGCGTGCCAGGTCCTGGCCCAGGGTTCGCGGAAGGCGGCCGGCAGCGCCTGGTCGAGCAGCCCGCCGATCATCGCGCCGGACGGGATGCCCAGGGCGAGCGCGGGCAGCACCATCGACGCCGGGCCCTCCCACCCGCCCGACGGGAACCAGCCAAGCCACACCCCGCCGGCCAGGGCGAGCAGGGAGGCGAGGAGGAACTTGGGCAGCGCGGCCAGCACGGCCGCGGTCGTGCCCGACCGTTCCGCGCGGAGCTTTCGCCGGGCCCCGAGACGCAGGGTGCGGGCACAGATTCCGGCGGAGACCAGGACGGTGACGAGGAGCGCGCCCAGCATGAGGGTCAGCGAGACCCCGAACGCGGCGGTCACCTGCGGCAGCACCGGTTCCCCGGACACCCAGGAGGTGCCGGCGTCGCCGCTCGGCAAGCCGCCGAGCCACGCGGCGAAGTGGGCGAAGGGCCCCTCGTCCAGTCCGAGCTCGTCACGTACGGCGGCGAGTTCGGCCGGTGTGGGGTCCTGGTCGGCGGAGCGGGCCCGCAGCACGGTGAGGGCTGGATCGGTCCGCGACAGCCACGGCAGCAGGGCCACGACGGACAGGACCGCCACCCCGGCCGCCACCCGCCCGGCGCCCGCGCCCAGGCGTGACCGACGAGCGGACGAGGCACCGTGCACGCTTCCCATTCCCGCTACTTGCGGCGGGTGTCGAGGGTGATCAGGGCGCGCTCGCGGGGGTCGAGGGTCACGCCCTCGACGCCGGCGGCGATGCCCTGGACGACCTTCTCGTGGACGAGCGGCACGACTGCGTCCGTCCGCAGGATCACCGCCTCGGCCTCCATGACCTTCCGCTGGCGCTTCGCCGTGTCGCTCTCCTCGGCGGCGGCGCGGACGGCCCTGTCGACCGCCGCGTCCTTCAGGCCGGCGATGTTGTAGACGCCGGTGCCGGTGAAGTCGCTGGCGAGGTAGGCGACGGCGTCACCGGTGTCGAGCAGGGTGACCCGGGAGAAGACGAGGGCGTCGTACTTCCCGGCGAGCAGGTCGGCCTCCATCTGCGTGTACTCGCGGACGTCCTGCTTCACCGTGAACCCGGCCTTCTCCAGATGCTGCTGGAGCACGCTCGCCGCCTCGGGCAGCTCGGCGCGGTTGGTGTACGTGGCCAGGCGCAGCGTCCGGCCCGCGGCCTCGGCCCGCACCTGGTCCGGCGTCGCGGCCCGAGCGCGGCCGGTCACCGCGACGCGCCGGTCGGCGGCCCAGGGGACGGCGGGCCCGAACAGGCCCCGGGCCGGATCGGCGTAGCCGCCGAAGACGGAGTCGACGAGGGCGGAGCCGTCCACGGCTTCCCGGGCAGCCGCGCGCAGCGCGGAATCGGCGAAGAGGCCGCCGCCGGTGTTCAGGACCAGGCTGTCGGTGCGCACGGAGGGCACCTCGTGCCGGGTCGCCTCGTCCAGGAGCTTCGCCTGGGCGGTGGGGATCCACTCGGCGATGTCCACGTCGCCGGACCGCAGGGCGTTGGCGCGGGCGGTGCCGTCGGCGATCCAGGTCACGTCGATGCCGGCGGACTTCGCCTTGCCGCCCCAGTAGCCGTCGTACCGGTCGAGAGCGGCCTTGGTCTTGCCGGTGAGCCTGGTGATGCGGAACGGGCCGGTGCCGGTGCCGACCGGGGTCGCGGTGCCGTCCGTCGCGTACGCCTTCGCCGACAGGATCGCGAGGGCCGGGCTGGCGAGGCGGAGCGGCAGGACGGGATCGGCGCTCTTCGTGGTCAGCGTCACGGTGTCGGCGTCGACGGCGCGGGCGGTCAGGTCCACATCGCTGAGCACGCGGGGCTTGGGGGAGACGTGACCGGCGTGGGCGAGGGCTTCGACCACGGCCTGCGCGGTGACCGGCGTGCCGTCGTGGAAGGTCGCCCGGCGCAGCTCGAAGGTCCAGACGGTGGCGGAGTCCCGCTTCCAGGACGTGGCGAGCGCGGGGGCGGCGGCGCCCTTGGCGTCCAGGGCGGTGAGGCCCTCGGCGACCGAGAGCTTGTTCAGCACGGTGGCGTCGTTGCTGTACGGGGAGAGGGCCTTGACCGGCGGCACGGCGAGGGCGACCCGCAGCCGGCTCGCCGCGTCCTCCTGCCCGTCGCCGTCGGCCCCGCCGGAATTCTGGCTCGGCGCGAAACAGCCGGTCAGCAGGGGAGCGAGGGCCAGGCCCACGAGGAGACCGCGGGTGGTGGTGCGCATGGAGAAGTCCTGTCGGATGAGCGGGGCGAAGCGCCCGGGAAGGGGGAGGGGCCCCGGGTGACAGCAGCCTATAAGGATAGGCTTACCGAACTTTACTCGGGTGGGTCAATTTTCAACCATGGAGACCACCCCCAGCTCCGCCTCCCCGGCAACGCCGCGGACAGCAGTCCGACCGCCCCCTCCCACAGCACCCCGAAGGCACCCACGCATGACCCCGCTCGCCCGGCTCCTCGTCGCCAGTCAGTTCGCCTTCAACGTGGGCTTCTTCGCCGTCCTCCCCTATCTGGCCGACCACCTGGGCGGCACCCTCGGACTCGGCGGCGCCCTCGTGGGGTTCGTCCTCGGCCTGCGGACCTTCAGCCAACAGGGCCTGTTCGTCGTCGGCGGCGCCCTCACCGACCGGTACGGCCCGCGCCCAGCCGTCCTCGTCGGCTGCGCCCTGCGCGTCGCCGGATTCGTCTGGCTCGCCTTCGCCGCCACCGCCTGGACCGTGATCGGAGCGGTGGTCACGGTCGGCTTCGCCGCCGCGCTCTTCTCGCCCGCCGTCGAGTCCGAGATCGCGCGCGAAGCACTCCGGGCCGAACGCGACGGAGGCCCCCGCCGCACCCGCACCCTCGCCCGCTTCTCCGCCGGCGGCCAGGCCGGCGCCCTCCTCGGCCCCGTTCTCGGCACGCTCCTGCTGTACGGCGGCGGCTCCGGCCACTTCCGTACCGCCTGCCTGGCCGGCGCGGGCGTCTTCCTCGTCATCCTGGCCGCCCACGCCGGGCTCCTGCCGCGCCGCACCGCACGCGCGGCGGACGCGGAGCGGCGTGATCCCTGGCGGACGGTCCTCGGCAACCGCTCCTTCCTCCTCCTCGCCCTCGCCTACTCGACCTACCTCCTGGCCTACAACCAGCTCTACCTGGCGCTCCCCGCCGAACTCGACCGCGCGACCGGCTCCCAGGCCGCACTCGGCTGGCTCTTCGCCCTCTCCTCCGTGCTCGTGGTATTCGGATCCACCACGGTCGAACGGCTCACCGCGACCCGGCTCGGCAGCCCGGCCATGATCCGTGCCGGACTGCTGCTGATCGCCGCCGCCTTCGCCACCACCGGAGCCCTGCGGACGCTCGACGGCCCGGCGGGGGCCATCGCCTTCACCGTGCTGCTCACCCTCGGTCAGATGCTGGTCCTGCCCGCCACCCGGGCGCTCCTCCCCGACCTCACCGGCGAGACGCGCATCGGCCTGGCCACCGGGGCGCTCTCCTCGCTCTCCGGCCTCGTCGTCCTTGCCGCGGGCGCCCCCATCGGGGCGCTGCTCGACCACGACGGCCCCGCCCCCTGGCTCCTCCTCGCGACGATTCCCCTCCTGGGACTGGCCCTCGTGCCCCGCCACCGACCGGACGGACCTGGAGCGGCGTCCGCGCCCGGCAGCGGTCGACGGCGGCGGGCAGTTCTTCACCGGGGGTGAGCGCTGCGTCCGGCCCCGGGGGAGTGGTCCCCCGGGGCCGGACGTGGAAGGGGTGGAGATCAGCGGCTGAGGGTCGGCCGCGGCTGTAAGGAAGTGTCCATGAGGCATTCCTGCCGGTACGGCGCCGACCAGAGCATGGGCCGGTAAAGGAGTGTTGGGTCGGCCGGTCCGGGCGGCGTGGGGCGGCGCGTACGGCGTCGATGTCGAGCAGTACCACGTCGACCACCCCGTCCTGACCTCCTCCACCCCCGCCTGATCCCGCCCGGCGCACCGGGAGGGGCGGTCACCCGGACTCCCGGGCGGCCGCCCCTCCCGGCGCCCGGCTCCTACGCCGGTGCCGTCTCCGCCTTCGTCTTCGGGTGCAGTGCGGTGAGCGGTGAACGCCGGCCCTTCCCGACCCGGCGCAGCTCCTCCCCGTCGATCCCGGGGTGCGCGGCGGGCAGGGCGTCGATGTCGGCGGTGCGGTAGAGCGGTACCTGGACCGCCACGGCCCTCGAGGTGCCGAACCGCACCTCGGCCCACTCCGCGGCCCCCTCTCCGTCGGTGTGCGCGGGAGGGGGCCGCGCGGGCCGGCGTCCGGATTCACCGGGTCCGGTGAATCCGGTGTCAGGGGGAGGGGCAGGGTCCCGGGGTCCGGACGAGGGAGGCGCGGGTGCCGCCGACGACGATGTCGGTGCCGTCGGACAGCCGGATGTGCAGGGCGTTGACGACGAGACCGCGCCCGGCGCCGTAGACCTGCTGCTCGTTGAGGGTGACCGTGCCGAGTTGCGCGAGGGTGATGACGGTGTTCGGTGCCGGGTGGGCGGCGAGCGTGGTGTTGCCCACGCGGGCCCCGGTCAGGGTGGTCGCGCCGGTGACGGTGATGGTGCCCAGTGCCGTGGGTGCGGTCGCGGTAGCCGTGGCGGTCGCCGTGCCCGCGCTGACCAGGCCGCCCAGGAGGTGCAGCCCGTTCACGGTGGCGGTGGAGGTGGCCGTACGAGCGCCGCCGGTGCCCGCGGTGCCCGCCGCGTGGGTCGTGGCGGAGTTGAACGAGCCGGTGGAGGAGCCGACATGGGTGTTGCCGAGCTGGGCGTCGTCGACGGCCGGATCCTCGGTGCAGGTGACGTCCGCAGGGGCCAGTGGCGCGGCCGGGGCAGCCGTGACGGCCTGCGCGTGCGCGTCCATGAGCAGCGCCACGAACGTCACCGAGGCGCAACCGGGCGGGTCGATGCCGTGCCGGGCGGTTGTCGCCGCGGCGCACAAGGTGTAGGTGCCGCTGCGGGCCGAGGTCACCCGGACCGTGATCGTGCAGGACTCCTGCCCGGCAACGAGGTCGCCGCCGGAGGTGAGGCCCTGCCCGTCGGGGTTGACGGCGACCGTGCCGGAGGGGCAGTCGGTGGTGGCGGAGCCGGGGACGGCGAGGAGTCCGGACGGCAGCTGCTCGGTGAAGGACCAGCCGCGCTTCGCCGCCCTTTCGGTGGTGTTGGTGACGGTGAAAGTCAGCGTGGTCGAGTCATCGACGCCCACCTGGTCGGGATCGAAGGCCGTGCTGAGCTGCGGAGTGGCGTCCAGGATCCGGAGATTGTCGATCGCGCCGTCGTTGCCGGTCCCGCTGGCCTGCGCGTTGACCATGCGTACGCCGGCCGAGGAACCGGAGAGGAGCACGGCGTCGTCACCCGCGTAGGTGCCGACGTGCGTGCCGTTCCCGGTGACGGTACCGGCGTCGTCGCACGTGTCGACGGGATCGGTGAACGCCGGGACGACCCGCTGCCCGTCGAGGAGCGAGAACTCCAGCAGCGGGTGCGCGGCGAAGCAGTTGACGGCCGCCGCGTCCACCGAGAAGGTCAGGAAGCGGCCGGTCGCCGCCACCGGCACGGGCTGCACCGTCTCCAGCTGTGTCTTGCCGGCTCCCGGATTCCCTGCGGTGTACGCGGTGACGGCGTGGTTGCCGGCCGGATCGCCGCCGGCCCATTCGGCCAATGCCGACGCCATGGCCTGCTGCGAGGGCCAGGACGACCCGCAGCCACTGCCCGCCGGGGCGGTGGCGGGGTCGGCCGCCGAGACCAGCCAGCCGTTGCAGGCGGTCAGCCAGGCCGGGTCGGCGGTGTACGTCTCGGCGAGCGGCGGAGCCCCGGTGTACGCGGTCAGCGGGCGGGGAGCGCCCGGGTCGTTCTCGAATCCCTCCTCGAAGAGCACGGTCGCCGCACGCGGCGCGGGTGCGGACACGGCCGCGGTTCCGGTGGGCGCGGGTGCGTCCGGTGCGGCGGCCGCGGGCAGTGCGGTGGCCAGTGCCGCCGCACACGCCAGACCGGATGACACGGCGGCGCGCAAGAACGGTACGGTCCGGCGCGGCCGACCCGGTAGGTGTCTGTGCACCTCTTCCCCTCCTCGACTTGTCCCGCGTACCGCAACCGTGGCCTGCGGTACGTCCGTCGCCGGGCGGCGCGGGCCCCCGACGGTCGCGGCCGGACCCGACAGGCGGTACCCGGTCGCGAAACGGTGGCCAGTCTGGCTGCCGCGCCCGCACCCGGCATCGGCGCACACAGGAGGGCAGGGTGGCGCACTCCGGGCGCATGCATCCTCAGATCCCCTCTGGCTACGCCAAAAAAGCTGAGTGGATCGACGCCGTCGATCCCACCCAGTGCACCACCGCGGCCGAGCCGGCCGGGCACGGCCTGAACACCGAGTCCGTGCGGATTCCGATCGGCGGCCGCACGGTCCGCCGACGACCGCGCGACGGCGAGGCCCCGGCCGAGTCGTCGCACATCCCCTTCCCCCGGCCCCAGCGGCCCACCGACCCCTGCCCGGGCGCACCCGCCCGGGCTCCGTCCTTCCACATCTCCCGGAGGTCCCCCGTGATGTCGCACCTGCCCGTTTCCCAGGCTCCCCGCCGACTTCCTGCCCGCTCGTCACCTGCCCTCCGAGGAATTCCCCGCGTGCGGGCTCGACGCCCTGCGCGGAACGATCGCCGACGGCGGCACCGTGCTCCTGGAGGACGGCACCTACGAGACGCCGCTGACGACGGGCGAGAGCCCGGTCCCGTACTGGTGGGCGGTGAGCGGACAGCGAGCCCGGCCGCTGCCCGACGGCACCGCCGCCGGTACGGCCTGCCCGATAGCGCACACGGCCGTCTGCCCCAGCCGCCCGTTCCCGCTGGAACACCCGGTCCTCCAGGCTCGCTGGCACCTGAACCAGGACCGGGCCTCCTGCGCACGCGCGCGGATCGTGTCCGCGCCGACGTCGGGGGCCGGGCGGTTCAACTGCTGGGCCCGGAGGTGGCCGCGGCGTTCGGTTTCGGGGATGCGGCGCAGGACGGTGCGGCAGTCCACACCCGCTTCGCGGCCGATCGCGGTCGTGGACTGCCCGGCCCGGAAGCGGGCCAGGATCTCCTCGTCCGAGAGCTCCAGCACCATCCGGACACCGCCTGGCCTCGGCCGCGCAGAACGAGGCAGCGGGACGGGGGCTTCCCCGGGTGTACGGCCGCGCCAGTCGGCGTCGGGGATCCGGGCCCGGATCGTACGGGGAGAGACGCCGAACTCGCGGGCGAGCGCGTAGGCGCTCTCCCCCGCCGCGTACCGGCGGCGGACCTCCTCGTGGACCAGCACCCGCCGAGACCGGGTCCGGGACTTCGCAGTGCGGCTGCGAGAGCGGAACAGGTCGTCGGGAATCCTGCGGCGGATCGTGGAGGGATGCACCCGTAGAGCTTCCCGAGCTCGGCCACGGTCGCGCCCTCCGTGCACCGGGCGACGATCTCATCCTGCGGCAGGAGTTCGCCCTGCCGCTCGACGGCGAGCCAGGCCGCCTCCTGACGGGAACGCCGCTGGGACGGCTCCGGCCGGGCCACCACCGCGAGACTCGCGCCCTCGCGGTACCGGCGCCGGAGCCACGCCGACAGCGCCTTCACGTTCCGTACCACTTTGCCCCCCTTCCGTCTCCGGGCCGACGAGGCGCTTTCGCGAAGGGTGCGTCGGCACGACAACGGCTACGAGGGCGGCGCACCGTTGCGGAAGCAGGTGACCGCCGTGAAGACGGGCACGGAACCGGCACCGCGGGAGGGGCGCACACCAGCTCGCACGGCTCGCGATCACCCTCCGGCTGCTGTTCCGTCCTCTCTGTTCTGCTGGAGGAGAAATGGAACTGGCAGAGCCGTGCGGACACTTCTTGTCGTGGAGCTTCCCTTGAATGAACGGGTCCGGTCCGGTGACCGGGCGGCGTTCGCCGAGATCTTTGACGAGCATGCGCGCGTCGTCTACGCCCATGCCGTTCGCACGACGGGCGACTGGGCCCTCGCCGAGGACGTCATGTCCCTCGCCTTCCTGGGGGCATGGCGGTTACGCGACAAGCTGCGCGACGAGGTCAGAAGCGTCCGGGCATGGCTCTTGGGCATCGCGACCCATGTCATGCGCAACACCTCCAGGTCGGCTCGTCGGCACCGGGAGGCAATGTCCCGCCTGTCCCTTCCCGAACCGTTGCCCGACTTCTCGGACGAGGTGGTCGGGCAGATGGTCGATGCTCAGCGGCTGGCCGCCGCAGCCCGTGCCCTCCAAGGCCTGAAGCGGACCGAGCGCGAGGTCTTCGCTCTGGTGGTCTGGTCCGATCTGGGATACGCCGCAGCGGCCGAGGCTCTGGGAATCCCGGTGGGCACGGTGCGCTCCCGGCTTTCCCGCGCGAGAGAGAAACTGCGCCGGCTCGTTGGCGAGGAGCCGGCAGCGGATCCGCATGCTGTGGAACCGCAGAGCGGCAGCGGACACATACCGGATAACGGGGCGGCAGCAGCCCGCGCTTCCCACAGAAGGGGTACACGATGAACGCGGAGCAGCGGGAACAGGCAGCGCGGGAGCGGGCGAGGCGTGTCCTGCCGCCGGCCGCCCACCCGGATCCGGCGCCTGGACGAACGGAAGCCCGCCGCCGGCATTTCCTGCGCGAGGTCGACCGGCAGACGCGCGCCCGTTCGACCCGCCCTGTCTCGCGGCCGAAGCGACGCATGGCGCTGGTGCCGGGCGCAGTGGTGACCGCCGGCGCCACCGTCGTGGCTCTCAGCCCCGGATCGGGAACCACCGGTGCCCCGAACGTGCCGCCGGCCTCGGCGGCATCGGTCCAGGTGCTGGAGAGGGCCGCACTGGCTGCCAACGCGACGTCGCAGACGAAGGTGCTCGACGGGCAGTTCGTGTACGTCAAGACGGTCGGTTACACGTCGGTGCTGTCCGAGAAAAAGGCCGGGCAGATGGAGCTCCTGCGCGAGGACGAGGGCATGGAACAATGGACGTCGGTGGACGGCAGCAAGCCGACTCTGCAGCGCAAGGCCGGCAAGGAAAAGCTGCTGCCGCGAGAGGGCCCGGCCAATCTGAACTCACCGACGTACAACTTCCTGGCCGCCTTGCCGACCGACCCTCACGCGCTGTTGAAACAGATCCGTGAGGACGCGGAGAAGAACCACGGCGCCGGTTCGGACTCCACGACAGGCCCGGACCAGGAGGCCTTCGTCACGATCGGCGACCTGCTGCGCAACGGAGCGACTCCCCCCGCGACAACTGCTGCGCTCTACCGCGCCGCCGCCCTCATCCCCGGGGGCGACACCGCCCCCGACGCCGTGGATGCCGCCGGACGCCGCGGGGTTGCCGTCGCCCGAGTGCACGATGGCGAACGCAAGGAGTGGATCTTCGGCGCGAGCACGAACCGGCTCCTGGGCGAGCGCACGGTTCTCCTGAAGGACAACGCCTGGGGCAAGGCCGGCGCCGTCGTCACCTCCGTCGCCCTCGTCAGCAGCGGGATCACCACCGAGGCCGGACAGACGCCGTAAGAACTCGCACACAGGGTTTCACGCCGATTACTGGGCGTGTGGGGTCGAACATCAGGATGGTCGACCGCGCTGACAGCCGGGCCGGAAAAGCCTCAATCGTAGAAACCTCACCATTTGAACGAGAGATAATTTCCTGCTGTAACGCCCCGAAGATTACAGAAGTGGTGAGAGTCCCAATGAGCTGGTGTAGCGTGGGTTCGGGGAACAGAGAAGGCTGATGGCGCACGTTCTCCCTCGAACGGGCTGTCAGTGCCGCAACGGGGGAGACTGCGGCTCGAAGGGATTTCCGCACACTCGCCCCCCGTTTTACGCAGGATCAAAGAAAGCACGCGACCATGTCGCCTGTATCTGGGAATCCAGTCCTCGTCCAGAGCAGGTTCGGAAGAAAAGGAAATTTCGAGTTCCTCATCCCGTCCAATTCTGCGGGAATTCACTTCATGTGGCGCAACAACGATGCCGCTGGCATGCCCTGGAGTGCTCCCTTCACCTTCGCCCAGAACGTGGGAAGGGTCGACGCCATCACCATGATCCAGTCCAACTTCGGAAGCCCGGGAAACCTCGAACTCATCGCCCGTTCCGGAGACAAGCTCAACTTCTTCTGGCGCGACTCCGGGCCCGCCTTCCGATGGAGCGGACCATTCCGAATGGTGGTTGGGGCTGCATCCCTTCGAGCAATTCAGACACCGAACGGTCGATTCATTCAAGTGAACGGAACCGGCTTTTCCGAAAACTCAAGCGTCTCGATCGCATGCGATATTTTCACGAACGGTGGGCCCACGACCCATCAGACGGGAGAGCGGAACGACACCACTGAACCTCTTTCATCCTGGCCGCGGTTCGATCTCTAGAGCGCCGCTGACCTGCAGCGATACTCTCGATCTTCACCCTCGGAACCCCAGGATGAAAGAGGTTCACTGAGCCTTTTTCATCCTGAATAGTTGCAGGTCAGGAGGGTGTGGATGGCTTGGACGATGGTGCCGATGCGTCGGGTGGAGCATCTGGCCCGGCGG